>DATIUV010000098.1:0-33926 GCA_035466595.1 Pelomicrobium sp. | reverse complement strand
CAGGACCGCATCGTCGGCGCGCTCGAGCACGCCGACGGCGGCCGCTTCCGGCGCGCCAGCTGGTCCCGCCCGGAGGGCGGCGGGGGCGACACGCGCGTGATCGAGGAGGGCAATCTGCTGGAGCGCGGCGGCGTCGCCTTCTCGCACGTGATGGGCGCGCAGCTGCCGCCGTCCGCGTCGGCCAGCCGCCCGGAGCTGGCGGGGCGCGCGTTCGAGGCCATGGGCGTGTCGCTGGTGCTGCACCCGCGCAATCCCTACGTGCCCACCGTGCACCTCAACGTGCGTTTCTTCTGCGCCCATGCCCGCGAGCCGGGCGGCGCGCCGGTGTGGTGGTTCGGCGGCGGCATGGACCTCACCCCCTACTACGGCTTCGAGGACGACGCGCGCCATTTCCACGCGGCTTGCAGGGCGGCGCTGGCGCCCTTCGGCGAGGCGTGGCACCCGAAGTTCAAGGACTGGTGCGACCGCTACTTCTTCCTCAGGCACCGCAACGAGCCGCGCGGCGTCGGCGGCATCTTCTTCGACGATCTGAACGAGCCCGGCTTCGAGCAAAGCTTCGCCCTCCAGCGCAGCGTCGGCGACACGTTTCTGCCCGCCTACCTGCCGATCGTCGAGCGCCGGCGCGACACGCCGTACGGCGAGCGCGAGCGCGACTTCCAGGCCTACCGGCGCGGCCGTTACGTCGAGTTCAATCTGGTATTCGACCGCGGCACGCTGTTCGGGCTGCAGTCGGGCGGGCGCACCGAGTCGATCCTGATGTCGCTGCCGCCGATCGTGAAGTGGCGCTACGACTGGCACCCGGAGCCGGGCTCGCCGGAGGCGCGCCTGTACGAGGTCTTCCTCAAGCCGCGGGACTGGGCGTGAGCGATTCGAGCAGCCGCATCGTTGTCACCGTGCTGGGCCAGGACCGCGTCGGCATCATCGCCGCGGTGTCGGCGATCCTGGCCGAGGCCAACGCCAACATCCTCGACATCTCCCAGACCACGCTGCAGGAGTTCTTCGCCATGATCCTGCTGGCCGACATGGCGCAGGCCAGCGTGCCCCTGGAGGAACTCAAGCGCCGCCTCAAGGCCAGGGGCGAGACGATGGGCCTCGCGATCGACGCCCAGCACGAGGACGTCTTCAAGTACATGCACCGCGTATGAAGTCGCTGCCGTTCTCCGCCCAGGAGGTCGTCGAGACCATCCGCATGGTGCAGGTGGAGAACCTCGACATCCGCACCATCACGCTGGGCGTGAGCCTGCGCGGCTGCGCGCATCCCGACGGCGCGCAAGTCGCCGCGCGCATCTACGACCGCGTCTGCCGCGCCGCCGGCCGCCTGGTGGCGGTGGGCGAGGCGATCGAGCAGGAGTACGGCATCCCCATCATCAACAAGCGCATCGCGGTGACGCCCGTGGCGCTGATCGCGGAAGCCGCCGCGGCGGCCGACCTGCTCGGCATCGCGCGGGCGCTGGACCGCGCTGCGGCCGAGGTCGGGGTGAATTTCATCGGCGGGTTCTCCGCGCTGGTGCAGAAGGGGCATACGCCCGGCGACGCCGCGCTGATCCGCGCGATTCCGGAGGCGCTTGCCGGCACCGAGCGCGTCTGCGCGTCGGTCAACGTCGGCTCCACGCGCGCCGGCATCAACATGGACGCGGTGGCGGAGATGGGCCGCGTCGTGGTGGAGACCGCGCGCCTGACTGCGGCCGCCGACGGGCTCGGCTGCGCCAAGCTCGTCGTGTTCTGCAACGCCGTGGACGACAACCCGTTCATGGCCGGCGCGTTCCACGGCATCGGCGAGCCCGATTGCGTCGTCAACATCGGCGTCTCGGGGCCGGGCGTGGTTCACAACGCGGTGGCCAAGGAGCCGGACGCCGACCTCGGCCAGCTCGCCACCACCATCAAGCGCATGGCGTTCAAGATCACGCGCATGGGCGAGCTGGTGGGCCGCGCTGCGTCCCAGCGGCTCGGCGTGCCGTTCGGCGTGGTGGACGTCTCGCTGGCGCCGACGCCCGCCGCGGGCGACAGCGTCGCGCGCATCCTCGAAGCGATGGGGTTGGAGCGGGTCGGCGCCCACGGCTCCACCGCGGCGCTGGCGCTGCTGAACGACGCCGTGAAGAAGGGCGGCGCGATGGCATCGAGCTACGTCGGCGGGCTGTCGGGCGCATTCATCCCGGTGTCGGAGGACGCGGGCATGATCGAGGCCGCGCAACTGGGGGCCATCACTTTCGACAAGCTGGAGGCGATGACCAGCGTGTGCTCGGTCGGTCTCGACATGATCGCGATCCCCGGCGACACGCCGGCCGAGACCGTGGCGGCCATCATCGCCGACGAGGCCGCCATCGGCATGATCAACCGCAAGACCACCGCGGTGCGCGTGATCCCCGCGCCCGGCAAACAGGTCGGCGAGTTCGTCGAGTTCGGCGGCCTGCTCGGCCGCGCGCCGGTGATTCCGGTGAACCGCCATTCCGCCGCCGCCTTCGTGCGTCGCGGCGGTCGCATCCCCGCGCCGCTGCAGGCGCTGAACAACTAGCCCGCATCCAGCGCGGCGGCCCGGCGCACCGGGCGGCATTGTTTCGTATACTCCCGGGCGGAGGAGAAAGCGCCGATGACGACTGCGCATCGCGGCCACTGGTCCAACCGCTGGGCGTTCGTGCTGGCCACCGCCGGCTCGGCGGTGGGCCTCGGCAACATCTGGAAGTTTCCCTACATGGCCGGCGAGAACGGCGGCGGCGCGTTCGTGCTGGTCTATCTCGCCGCCATCGCGCTGGTGGGCCTGCCGATGATGATCACCGAGATCATGCTGGGCCGCCGTGCGCAGAGGAATCCCGTGGACGGCATGGCGCACCTGGCCGCGGAGGCGGGCGCGGCGGGCGCATGGAAGCTGGTCGGGCTGATGGGCGTCCTGGCCGGCGTCCTGATCCTGTCGTTCTACAGCGTCGTCGCCGGCTGGATGATCGACTACCTCGTGAGGAGCGCCACCGGCGCGCTGGCCGGCCTCGACGGCGATCGCGCTAAGGCGATGTTCTCGGGCATGCTCGCCGATCCCTACGAGCTGCTGCTCTGGCATACCGTGTTCCTGGTCCTGACGCTGATGGTGGTGGCCTACGGCGTCACCAAGGGCCTCGAGCGCGCCAACAAGATCATGATGCCGGGCCTGTTTGCCATCATCCTGGTGCTGGTCGGCTACGGTCTCGCCGAGGGGGCGATGGGGCAGGCCGCAACCTTTTTGTTCGCGCCGGATTTCAGCCGCATCACGCCGGGCGTCGTGCTGGCCGCGATGGGGCAGGCGTTCTTCAGCATGTCGCTCGGGATGGGCGCGGTGATGGTCTACGGCAGCTACCTGCAGCGCCACGTCTCCATCGGCCGCACCGCGTTCTACATCGCGCTGACCGACACCTCGGTCGCCATCCTGGCCGGCCTGGCGATCTTCGCCATCGTCTTCGCGCACGGGCTGGCGCCGGCGGCGGGACCGGGACTGGTGATGCTCACCCTGCCGATCGCGTTCGGCAACATGCCGGGCGGCGCCGTCATCGGCTCGCTGTTCTTCGTGCTGCTGATCTTCGCCGCGTGGACGTCGTCGATTTCCCTGGTGGAGCCGGCGGCCGCCTGGCTCACCGAGCGCATCGGCCTGCGGCGCGGGCGCGCCTGCGTCGTGATCGGCGTTGCGGTGTGGCTGCTGGGCGTGGCGGTGGTGCTTTCCTTCGGCGCCTGGTCGGAGGTGAAGATCGCCGGCCTCGGCATCTTCGACGCGCTTGACTATCTGACCAGCAACGTCATGCTGCCGCTGGGCGGGCTGCTGATGGCGCTGTTCGCGGCGTGGGTCATGAAGCTGGCGCACGCCGAGGAGGAGCTGGCGCTGCGGCCGGCGCTGTTCCGTCTGTGGCGCTTCGTGGTGCGCTTCGTCACGCCGGTGGCGATCGGCCTGGTGTTCCTCAACGTCAGCGGGCTGCTGCAGCGCCTGCTCTGAGACGACGCGCTACTCGCCGAGGTAGGCCTGGCGCACCTGCGGGTTGGCCAGCAGCTCGGCCGATTCGCCGGTGAGCGCGATGCTGCCGCCGTCCATCACGTAGCCGCGGTGGCTGACCTCCAGCGCGAGCTTGGCGTTCTGCTCCACCAGCAGGATGGTGACGCCTTCGCTGGCCACCGCGCGCACCACCTCGAAGATCCGCTGTACCATGATCGGCGCCAGGCCCATGCTGGGCTCGTCCAGCAGCAGCAGCTTCGGCCGGCTCATCAGCGCGCGGCCGATCGCCAGCATCTGCTGCTCGCCGCCGGAGAGCGTGCCGGCGGTCTGGTGGCGGCGCTCCTTGAGTCGCGGGAACAGCGAGTAGACGCGATCGAGATCGGTGCGGATCGCCGGGTCGCCGGAACGGACGTAGGCGCCCATGTCGAGGTTCTCCTCCACCGTCAGACGCCCGAAGATGCCGCGGCCCTCCGGCACCAGCGCCAGCCCCTCGCGCACCAGCTCGAAGGAAGGCCTGCGCGTCACCGCGCGGCCGCGGTAGTGCACGGCGCCGCCCGCCGGCGGCAGCACGCCGGCGAGCGCCTTCAGCGTCGTCGTCTTGCCGGCGCCGTTGGCGCCGATCAGCGCCACCAGCTCGTTCTCGTGGACGTCGAGGTCGATGCCCTTGACTGCCGCGATGTGGCCGTAGCTGACCTTGAGATTGCGCACCTCCAGCAGGCTCACGCGAGCGCTCCGCCCAGGTAGGCCTCGATTACCGCGGGGTCGCGCTGCACCTCGGCCGGGGTGCCTTCGGCGATCTTCTTGCCGTAGTCGAGCACGGCGACGCGGTCGCACAGCCCCATCACCAGCTTGACGTCGTGCTCGATCAGCAGGACGGTGACGCCGTCGGCGCGGATGCGCTCCAGCAGGCGCTTCAGCTCCGCGGTCTCGGTCGCGTTCATGCCGGCCGCGGGCTCGTCCAACGCCAGCAACCGCGGCTCGGTGGCGAGCGCCCGCGCGATCTCGAGCCGCCGCTGGTCGCCGTAGGGCAGGTTCTTCGCCAATGCGTGGGCGTGGCGGTCGACGCCGACGTAGCGCAGGATTTCCATCGCGCGCGCGTGGATCGCCGCCTCCTCGTCGCGCGTTGCCCGCGTGCGCAGCACGGCGCCAATGACGCCCGCGCGCGTGCGCACGTGGCGGCCAACCATGACGTTCTCCAGCGCGGTCATGTTGGCGAACAGCCGGATGTTCTGGAACGTTCGCGCGATGCCCGCGGCGGCGACTTCGTGAGGGGCGGTGACGTCGAGCGGCGCGCCGTTGAAGCGGATTTCGCCGGCGTCGGGCAGGTAGAAGCCGGTGAGGACGTTGAAGAAGGTCGTCTTGCCGGCGCCGTTGGGGCCGATCAGGCCGTAGATCTCGCCGTGTCGGATCGACAGCGACACGTTCGACAGCGCCTCCAGCCCGCCGAAGCGCTTGCCGACGCCGACGGCTTCCAGCAGCTCGCTCATTTGGCTTCGGCGAACTCGCGGCGGCGGATCTTGGACGGCCACAGGCCGGCGGGCCGGAACAGCATCATCAGCACCAGCGCGGCGCCGAACAGCAGCATGCGCAGGTCGGACGGATCGACCAGCACGCGGCCGAACCACTCCTGCTGCAGCGGGCCGACGTAGCGCAGCGCCTCCGGCAGCGCGGTCAGCAGGAACGCGCCCAGCACCACGCCGGCGACGTTGCCCATGCCGCCCAGCACCACCATGCACAGCACCATGATGGAATCGAGCAGCGTGAAGCTCTCCGGGCTGATGAAGCCCTGGAACGACGCGAACAGGCCGCCGGCGACGCCGCCGAAGGTGGCGCCCATGGCGAACGCCAGCAGCTTGACGTTGCGGGTGTTGATGCCCATCGCCTTGGCGGCCGACTCGTCCTCGCGGATCGCGATCCACGCGCGGCCGATGCGCGAATCCTCCAGCCGCATCGAGATGAAGATCGAGGCCACCGCGCAGAGCAGGAACACGTAGTAATAGGCGTGGACCGGCGCAATCGTGACGCCGGCGACGGTGTACGTCTTCGACAGCGCCACGCCGCCGACGCTGAGCGGATCGATCAGCGTGATGCCGAGCGGCCCGTTGGTGATGTTGAACGGGCGGTTCAGGTTGTTGAGGAAGATGCGGATGATCTCGCCGAAGCCGAGCGTGACGATGGCGAGATAGTCGCCGCGCAATCGCAGCGTCGGTGCGCCGAGCAGCACGCCGAACACGGCCGCCACCAGCGCGCCGAGCGGCAGCAGCACCCAGAACGGGAAGTGCACGCCGAACTGTGGCGAGGCCAGCAGCGCGTAGGAGTAGGCGCCGACCGCGAAGAACGCGATGTAGCCCAAGTCCAGCAGGCCGGCGAAGCCCACCACGATGTTGAGCCCGAGCGCGAGCATGATGAACAGCAGCGCGACGTCGACGATGCGCACCCAGGCCCGGCCCAGCAATGCGTCGATCACGAACGGCGCCACCGCTAGCAGCAGCGCCACGGCGAAGGTCAGCAGCAGGCGGCGGGTCTTCGGCGAGAACGGCAGGCTGGCCACGGCGCTGGCCTCAGGCGCGCTCGCTCTGGGGCCCGCCCACCAGCCCCGAGGGTTTCAGCACCAGCACCAGCACCAGCACCAGGAAGGCGAACACGTCGCGGTAGTTGCTGCCGAACACGCCGCCGGTGAGGTCGCCGATGTAGCCCGAGGCCATGGCCTCGATGACGCCGAGCAGCAGGCCGCCCAGCATCGCGCCGTTGACGCGGCCGATGCCGCCCAGCACGGCGGCGGTGAACGCCTTCAGCCCCAGCATGAAGCCCATGAAGTAGTGGCCGAGGCCGTAGTAGAGCACCACCAGCACCCCGGCAATGGCGCCGAGGCCGGAGCCGATCAGGAACGTGATGGCGATAATGGTGTTGACGTTGACGCCCATCAGGCCGGCCACCTCGCGGTTTTGCTCGGTCGCGCGCATCGCCTTGCCCAGGCGCGTGTTCTTGATGAACCACAGCAGCGCGGCCATCAGACCCACCGCCAGCAGGAAGATGAAAATCTGCAGATCGGTGACGTGGGCACCGGCGATCTCGTACGCTGTCGGCGTGACAATCTCCGGCATCGGAATGTACTGCTTGCCCCAGACCAGCGCGGCCGTGTATTGCAGCAGGATCGACATGCCGATCGCGGTGATGAGCGGCGCGAGGCGCGGTGCGTTGCGCAGCGGCCGGTAGGCGACGCGCTCGATCGACACGCCGAGGGTCATGCACACCGCCATCGCGCCCAGCGTGGCGAGCAGCAACACCAGCGGCGCCGGCAGGCCGGCCGCCGCCAGCAGCCCGGTGATCGTCAGCGCCACCAGCGCGCCCACCATGACGATGTCGCCGTGGGCGAAATTGATGAGGCCGATGATGCCGTACACCATCGTGTAGCCGAGCGCGACGATGGCGTAGATGCTGCCGAGGATCAGCCCGTTGACGAGCTGCTGGAGGAAGATATCCACTGGGGATTTACCGGGCGCAAAAAGCAGCGCGGCACCTCGAGGGTGCCGCGCTGTCGGGTCGGGTTACTTGCCCGGGATGACGGTCTCGAGCGGCTCCCAGGCGCCGGCCTTCACCACGTAGATCGTGATCGGGCCGTCCTTGAGATCGCCGCGCTCGTCGAACGCGATCGGGCCGATGACGCCGTTCATGCTGGTCTTGCCCACCTCCGGCAGGAACTTGGCGGGATCGGTGGAGCCGGCGCGCTTCATCGAGTCGGCGAACACCATCACGGCGTCGTAGGCCATCGGCGCGAACAGCTCAACCTCGGCGCCGAATTTCTGCTTGTAGCGCTCGAGAAACTCCTTGCCGCCCGGCATCTTGTCCTTCGGCAGGCCGGGGATGGAGGCCATCGAGCCCTCCGCGGCGTCACCGGCGAGCTTGATGAAGTTGGGCGTCTGCCAGCCGTCGCCGCCGAGGAACTGGGCCTTGATGCCGAGTTCGGCCATCTGCTTCCTCATCGGGCCCGCCTGGGGATCGATCCCGCCGAAGAAGATGAGGTCGGGGTTCTTGCCCTTGATCTTGGTGAGAATGGCTTTGAAGTCGGTGTCCTTGTCGGTGGTGTGCTCGCGCGCCACGATCTCGGCGCCGAGCGCCTTGGCCTTGGCCTCGAAGGTGTCGGCGAGGCCCTGGCCGTAGGCGGTGGAGTCGTCGATCACCGCGATCTTCTTGGCCTTCAGCGTGTTGACCGCGAACTGGGCGTTGACCGGGCCCTGCTGGTCATCGTTGGCGACGACGCGGAAGGTCGTCTTGAAGCCCTGCTGCGTGTACTTGGGGTTGGTGGACGAGGGCGAGATCTGCGGAATGCCGGCGTCCGAATAGACCTTGGAGGCCGGGATCGACGCGCCCGAGTTGAAGTGGCCCACCACCGCGGCCACCTTGGAGTCGGCCAGCTTCTGCGCCACCGTGGCGGCCTTCGTCGGGTTGGCCTCGTCGTCCTCGGCCACCAGCTCGAACTTCACCTTGGCGCCGCCGACTTCCAGGCCTTTGGCGTTGACGTCCTCTACGGCCAGCTGCGCGCCGTTCTTGATGTCGTTGCCGATGTGGGCCTGCGGGCCGGTCAGCGGCGAGGCGAGGCCGATCTTGACCGTGACGGCCTGCGGGGGCGGCGGCGCGGCGGGCGCCTCGGTCTTCTGCGCCGGCGGCGGTGTCTCTTCCTTTTTGCCGCAGGCGACGAGCGCCAGCGCGGCCAGGGAGACGGCGAGCAAACGAATCGGGGTGGAGCGGATCATGGAAACTCCTCGGACAGGGGCAACGGCGCTGACCGGCGCCGCGACGGAAAGCCTGATCGGAACCGTCGGGGATTATGGGAAGTCCCCTGGGGAGTGTCAATTTGCCGCCATGCAGCGAGCCGTGTCGGCACCGAGGTCCGCCAAAAACAAAGGCCGGCGGAGGCCGGCCTTTGTCAATTCGGAGAGAGCCTGTCGCTCAGTGCGCCAGGTACCACTCCACGATCTTCTTGATGTCCTCTTCCTTGAGCTGGGGGTGCGGAGGCATCGGCACCTGGCCCCACACGCCGGCGCCGCCCTTCTTCACCTTCTCGGTGAGCTTGGCAACGGCGTCCTTCTGGCCCTTGTACTTGGCGGCGATTTCCTTCATCGACGGACCGACCAGCTTCTTGTCTTCGGCGTGGCATGCCATGCAGCCGCTCTTCTGCGCCAGCGCCTTGCCATCCTGCGCCTGCACGGCACCGGTGGTCAGCAGCGCGGCGGCGCCCAGAATTCCCATCCAAACTGCTTTCATACTTGCTCCTTTGGTGAGGGGCACCGCCCCGTACATTAGAAGGACCTGAATTTTAGCTGACTCGGGAGGGCTTGCAAGCCTGCAGCAGGCCCTCGAGGTCGGCAAACGGCGGCAGGCAGGTCACGCCGCGGCAGACATGAGCGTTGACCTCGCCCGCGTGTGGACGGTTCAGCGCCGGCGGCAGATCGCCGGCGTCCTCGGGAATCGAGAGCGTGATGCGCCGCGGATCCGGCTGGGCGGCGAGGGCGCGGCGCCAGGCTTCACGGGGCGCCTCCCGGCCCAGCAGAAGCACGATGGTGGACGGCGCGACGTGCTCCTCCATCGCCCGCAGCAGGCTTGCGAACGCGCTCGGATGCCGCTGCATCGCGGGGTAGAACACGCCGACCGCACGGCGCGACGCTTCCAGGTAGCGCGGCTCCCCTACCAGGTGGCCGAGGTGCGCCAGGGCGATCGCAGCGATACCGTTGCCCGAAGGTGTCGCGTTGTCGGGGCCGGGCTTCGGGCGGTGGATCAGCGCCTCGTGATCGTCGCTGGTGAAGAAGAAACCGCCGGCAGCCTTGTCCTCGAAGCGCTCGAGCAGGGCGTCGGCAAGGTCCTGGGCAAAGCGGACATCCTCGCCGCGCAACCGCGACTGCGCGAGTTCCAGCAGGCCGTCGATGAGGAAAGCGTAATCGTCGAGATAGCCGTTTAGGTACGGGGCGCCGTCCTTCCACGCCGCCCGCAGGTGGCCGTCGCGCCACTGGGTCGTGCGCAGGAAATCGGCGGCGCGCTCGGCGGAGTCGATCCACTCGGCGCGCCCGAACACGCGGCCCGCGCGGGCCATGCCGCGGATCATCAGGCCGTTCCACGACGTCAGCACCTTTTCGTCGCGGCCGGGGTGCACGCGCCGCTCGCGCAGCGCGAACAGCTTCGCCTTGGCGCGCGCCAGAATCCGCTCGCACTCGTCGACCGGCTTGCCGAGCTGCTGCGCGACCAGCTTGAGGCTGCGCGTCACGCGCAAATGCCAGTGCTTGTCCTCGAAATTGGCCGGCTGGTCGAGCCCGAAATGCGGGGCGACGACGGCGAATTCCTCCGCGGTGAGCGCCGCGCGCACCTCGTCGGGGGTCCAGACATAGAACTTGCCTTCCTCGTGCTCCGAGTCCGCATCCAGCGTCGAGTAGTAGCCGCCGGCCGGGGACTGCATCTCGCGTATGACCCAGCCCGCCGTCTCTTCGGCCACGCGCTCGAGCAGCGGATCGCCCGTGATGCTCCAGAGGTCCGCCACCAGCGCCAGCAGTGGCCCGTTGTCGTAGAGCATCTTCTCGAAGTGGGGGATGGTCCAATGGCCGTCGACGCTGTAGCGGCAGAAGCCGCCGCCGAGCTGGTCGTAGATGCCGCCCTCGGCCATGCGCGTCAGCGTGAGCTTGGCCATGTCGACCGCCGGCGCGGCGTCAGGAAGCCCGTACCGCGACAGGCACAGGTCCAGCTCCGCCGGGTGCGGGAACTTGGGCGCGTTGCCGAAGCCGCCGTGCACCTCGTCGAAGATGCCGGCCAGCTGGCCGATAGCCAGCCGTACGAGCGCCTCGTCGAAGGCGACTTCACCCGCCGGCGCGGCCGGCAGGGTTCCCGCCAGCGCGTCGCGCAGCGAGGCATTCTGCTGCCGGATCGCGTCCGGCTGCTGGTAGTAGGCCTCGGCGATGCGCGGGAGCAGGTCCTTGAAGCCGGGCAGGTTGTAGCGCGCCGTCTTGGGGAAATAGGTGCCGGCGAAGTACGGGGCGTGGTCGTCCGGGGTGAGAAAAACGGTCAGCGGCCAGCCGCCGCCGCGGCCGGTGAGCATCGCGTGGGAGGTCTGATAGATCTGATCCAGGTCCGGGCGTTCCTCCCGGTCCACCTTGATGTTGACGAAGTGGCGGTTCATCACCTCGGCGACGTCGGGGTCCTCGAACGATTCGTGCGCCATCACATGGCACCAGTGGCAGGCGGAATAACCGATTGAAAGCAATATGGGTTTGTTCTGCTCGCGGGCAAGTGTGAGCGCTTCCTCACTCCACGGGTGCCAATCCACCGGGTTGTCGGCGTGCTGCTTCAGGTACGGGCTGGCGGCTTCGGCGAGTCGGTTCGGCATGGGGACGGCCTCGGGGTTACCAGAAATAGACAGGGCGCCTTGCGCGCCCGTTTCCCGATTCTAGCGGCGCGGCCGCCAGAACCCAAGCAAATCAGTCAACTATCGGCGGCAGAGCGGCCGAGGCCGCGGAAGAAGCGGAAGCGGGTGCGCGGCGGTTGCGGCAGGTCGATGCGCTCCGGCGGAACACGGCTCAGGATCCACCCCGGCGGCACCGGGCCCCGGCTGGGACCGCATACCGCGCCGAGCCGCTTCGGGTCGTAGACCTTGATCAGGCTTGGCGCGGCGAGATCGTCGGCGTAGACGATGCCGCACTCGTCGCGGTCGTGCTCCGCGCGCAGCCGGGCATCGAGGGTGCGCAGGAACGCCGCGACCCCGTCGGGCGAGGCGGGCGCCGCCGGCGGGTCCTCGCCGACCGTGTAGAGGTACCAGCCGTCGAGCGCGGCCACCCGCTGCCAAAGCGCCGTCAACGCGTCCCAGGTCAGCACGCCGGTGAGCGGCTGGCGCAGCCGCTCCGCGAAGCTCGCCGCCACCGGCTCAGCCGTCGGTGACCGCCCCGCGGCTGGCGGAGGTGACCAGCTTGGCGTATTTGGCCATGACGCCGCGGGTGTAGCGCGGTTTCGGCGGCTGCCAGGCCTTGCGGCGTTTCTCCAGCTCGGCGTCGTCGACGTTGAGCTGGATCAGCTGCTTGTGGGCGTCGATCGTGATCGAGTCGCCTTCCTTCACCAGCGCGATGGTGCCGCCGACCGCGGCTTCGGGCGCCACGTGGCCCACGACCATGCCCCAGGTGCCGCCCGAGAACCGCCCGTCGGTGATGAGGCCCACCGAGTCGCCGAGGCCGGCGCCGATGATGGCCGAGGTCGGCGAGAGCATCTCGCGCATGCCGGGGCCGCCCTTGGGGCCCTCGTAGCGGATTACCACCACGTCGCCGGCCTTGATCTTGCCCGCGACGATCGCCTTCATCGATTCCTCTTCGGAGTCGAACACGCGCGCGGGACCGGTGATGGCCGGGTTCTTGAGGCCCGTGATCTTGGCCACGCAGCCTTCGGTGGCCAGATTGCCCTTGAGGATCGCGAGGTGGCCGTGCGGGTAGAGCGGCTTGTCGAACGGCCGGATCACGTCCTGTCCCGCCGGCGGCTGCGCCGGCACTTTTTCCAGCAGCTCGCCGATCGTCCTGCCGGTCACGGTCATGCAGTCGCCGTGGATGAGGCCATTCGCGAGCAGGATCTTCATGACCTGCGGCACGCCGCCGGCCTGGTGGAACTGGGTCGTCACGTAGCGGCCCGACGGCTTCAGGTCGCACAGGACCGGCACCTTCTTGCGGATGCGCTCGTAGTCGTCCAGCGTCCACTCGACCTGCGCGGCGTGCGCGATGGCGAGGACGTGCAGCACGGCGTTGGTCGAGCCGCCCACCGCCATGATCAGCGCCACCGCGTTCTCGATCGCCTCGCGCGTGACGATCTGCCGCGGCAGGATCTGCTGCTTGATCGCCTCGACCAGCACCTTGGCCGACTCCGCCACGCTGTCGGACTTCTCGTGGTCCGGGTTCGCCATCGTCGACGAGTAAGGCAGGCTCAGGCCGAGCGCTTCGAAGGCGCTCGACATCGTGTTGGCCGTGTACATGCCGCCGCAGGCGCCGTGGGTCGGGCACGCGTTCTTCTCGATGCCGAGGAAGTCCTCGTCCGACATCTTGCCGTGGGTGTAGGCGCCGACCGCCTCGAACGCGCTGACGATGGTGAGGTCCTGGCCCTTCCACTTGCCCGGCTTGATGGTGCCGCCGTAGCAGTAGACCGCCGGGATGTTCATGCGCAGGATCGCCATCATGCCGCCGGGCATGTTCTTGTCGCACGCGCCCAGCACCAGCACGCCGTCCATGGCCTGGCCCTGGGTCGCGGTCTCGATCGCGTCGGCGATCACCTCGCGCGAGACCAGCGAATACTTCATCGCCTCGGTGCCCATGCCGATGCCGTCGGTGATGGTGATGACGCCGAACATCTGCGGCATGGCGCCGGCGGCGAGCAGCGCCTCCTCGGCGCGCAGCGCCAGCGGCTGGATGCCGGCGTTGCACGGGTTCATGGTGCTGTGGCCGTTGGCGATGCCGACGATCGGCTTGTCGAAGTCGCCGTCGCCGAAGCCGACGGCGCGCAGCATGGCGCGGTTGGGGCTGCGCTCGACCCCCCGGGTGATGAGCTGGCTGCGCTTGTTGTAAGCCACGCGAGTTCTCCTTGGCTGTTGCGGGGCCGGACGGCCCGCGCCCGGCGAAAACGGTAAACTGCGATTTTAGCCGAAACCGCTCTCCCGCCTTGCTCGTCCACCCGCAGTTCGATCCCATCGCCATTCAGCTCGGCCCGCTGGCCGTGCGCTGGTACGGCCTCATGTACCTGATCGGCTTCGTCGGCGGCCTGCTGCTGGGTCGATGGCGCGCGAAGCGCCGCCCGGACCTCGGCTTCACGCCGGCGCAGGTGGACGACCTGCTGTTCTACGTCGTGCTCGGCGTCATCGTCGGCGGGCGGCTCGGCTACGTGCTGTTCTACAAGCCGGGCGAGTACCTGGCGAACCCGCTGCACGTTTTCTACCTGTGGGAAGGCGGCATGGCGTTCCACGGCGGCTTCCTCGGCGTGATCTTCGCGGTGTGGCTGTTCGCGCGGAACCACGGCATGCGCTGGCTGCAGGTCACCGACTTCGTCGCGCCGCTGGTGACGATCGGCCTCGGCGCCGGGCGTCTGGGCAACTTCATCAACGCCGAGCTGTGGGGGCGCCCGACCGACGTGCCGTGGGCGATGGTCTTTCCGAGCGTCGACAATGTCGCCCGGCATCCGTCGCAGCTCTACCAGTTCGCGCTCGAGGGCGTGGCCCTGTTCGTCCTGCTGATGTGGTTTTCCTCGAAGCCGCGCCCGGTCGGCGCAGTCTCGGCGCTGTTCCTGATCGGCTACGGCACGTTCCGCTTCCTCGTGGAGTTCACGCGCCAGCCGGACAGCTTTCTCGGCCTGCTGGCGCTGGGGCTCACCATGGGCCAGTGGCTGAGCCTGCCGATGGTGGTCGCCGGCGTGGCCATGCTGGCGTGGGCCTACCGGGCCGCCGGCACGCCGCCGCGCGAGCCGCCTAAGCGCCGGTAAACGCGGGGAATTGCCGCCGGGGAGCGGCCTGTATTAAAATTTGCGGCTCTTTACGGGGACGTAGCTCAGCTGGGAGAGCGTCGCGTTCGCAATGCGAAGGTCGAGGGTTCGATCCCCTTCGTCTCCACCAAAACATGAAAGGCCGCTCATCGAGCGGCCTTTTTTCATTTGGGCGCGAAGCGGCGCTTAAGCTCGGCCACCTGCTCGTCGGTGAGCGGCCGCAGCGACTGCCCGCGCGTGAGCAGAAACACGCGGGCGGTGGTCTCCAGCTCCTCGATCGCATCGGCGGCGGCCGACAGGCTGGAGCCCGACACGACCGGGCCGTGGTTGGCGAGCAGGAGCGCGTGATGCTTGTCCGCGAGCGTGCCGACGGCGTCCGCGAGCGCGAGGTCGCCCGGCGGGTAGTACGGCACCAGCGGCAATCGCCCGACGCGCATGACGTAGTACGCCGTGAGCGGCGGCAGGACGTCGCTCGGGTCCACGTCTGCCAGTACCGAAACGGACACGGAATGCGTCGAGTGCAGGTGCACCACCGCGCCGTCGCCGGGCCGCTGGCGGTACATGGCGAGGTGCAGGAACGCTTCCTTGGTGGGCGCGTCGCCGCCGACGTGGCGGCCGTCGCGATCGAGCCGGGACAAGCGCGCGGGATCGAGTTCGCCGAAGCTCGAACCGGTGGGCGTCATCAGCCAGCCGTCGTCGAGGCGCGCGCTGATGTTGCCGGTGGAGCCGTGCGTGAGGCCGCGGTCGAACATCGACTTCGCCGTCCGGCAGATCGCTTCGCGCAGTCGGGATTCGGTCATGGCAGCATCCGCAGCGCTTTCTCGAAGAAGTCCGCCCCGCCGAAGTTACCGGACTTGAGCGCCAGCGCGACGCGTGGCTCGCCCGCAGCCAGCGTCCACGGCACGCCGGGGTCGATTTGCGGGCCGATGGTCAGCGCCTTGACGCCCAGCGCGCCGACGACCGCGCCGGAGGTCTCGCCGCCGGCCACCACCAGCCTGCGCACGCCGCGCGCAATGAGGTCGCGAGCGATCCGCGCCAGCGTGGCTTCCACCAATGCCGCGGCACGCTCCTGGCCGAGCCGTCGCTGCACTTCCTGCACTTGATCGGGATCGGTGGTGGAGTAGATCAGAAACGGCTCGCCGCGCTCGAGCGCGGGCGCCACCGCCTCGAGGGCGCGCGCGGCGAGTTCGGCCGGATCGCCGGCGGCGAGCGGATCGATCAGCGCGGCGGGATGCCGCGCCGCCATGACCCTGACCTGCTCCCGCGTCGCCGCCGAGCAGCTGCCGGCCAGCACCGCCGGCTTGCCGCCCACGCGCGGCAGCACGGCAGCGTCGCGGCGCGGCTGCATCAGGCCCGCGGCGTAGAAGTTCTGCGGCAGGCCCAGGGCGACGCCGGACCCGGCCGTCACCAGCTCGAGATCGGCGCAGGCCGCGCCGATGGCGAGCAGGTCTTCGTCCGCGACCGCATCGACGACTGCGTAGCTGCAGCCTTCGTCGCGCAGCCGCCGGAAATCGGCGCGAATCGCCTCCGCGCCGCGGCGCACGACGCCATGATGCGTGAGCCCGACCCGGCGCGGCGTCTGCCGCTGCAGCACCCGCACCAGATTCGGGTCCGTCATGGGCGTGAGCGGATGGTGGCGCATCGGCGAGTCCGACAGCAGCGCTTCGCCGACGAAGAGGTGGCCCTGGTAGATCGTGCGGCCGTTCTCGGGAAACGCCGGGCACGCGATCGTGAACGTCGCGCCGAGCGTGTCGAGCAGCGCGTCGGCCACGGGGCCGATGTTGCCCTGGTCCGTCGAATCGAACGTGGAGCAATACTTGAAGTAGATCTGCCGCGCGCCGCGGCGGCGCAGCCAGTCGAGCGCCGCCAGCGATTGCGTCACCGCGTCCGCGGCGGGAATCGTGCGCGACTTGAGTGCGACGACGACGGCATCGGCGTCGTCCGCGAGCGACGGATCGTCCGGCACGCCGATCACCTGCACCGTGCGCATGCCGGCCTTGACCAGCATGCTGGCGAGGTCGGTGGCGCCGGTGAAGTCGTCGGCGATGCAGCCGAGCAGCAGGCTCATGGCGGAGGCTCCATCGGCGGGAATCTAGCCGGTTTTTCCCGCCGCGGCCACGGTTCGCGCGACCGCGCCGTTGGCGCGGCGGGCAAAAAAAGGGACCGCCCGCGGGCGGTCCCAAGCCAAAAGCGCCGGCCGCCAGGCGGCGCTCAATCGAAAACGTTGTCGATGATCTCCTTGACCACCAGCGTCGCTGCGCCCACCAGGACCAGCGTGGTGCCGACGCGGATCCAGTCGTGGCCGTCCACTTTCGGCAGCTTGTAGAGCAGCGGGCCCGGCACCGCCTGCTTGGCGATCCCCGGCGGCAGCGGCTTGCCGCGCGCGAGGTTCTTCTGAATCCCCGGCGGCAGCGGCTTGGCGCCGACGTGCACCACGCCGACGTTGCTGCCCAGCATGCCGTGGATGGTTGCGGCGGTCAGCGACGCGGCAATGGCCTCCGGCGAGCCGTTCCCGGAGCTGCTGCCGCCATTGGGACCGCCGCCCTTGCCGTTCTTGCCCTTGCCTTTGCCGGGGTTGTCGTCGCCGTTCTTCTTCGCCTGGGCGGCCAGCGGCACCGCCGCCAGCGCCAGCCAGGAGATGCCGACGCGCAGGAAAACGCGCCGCGAGTGACGGCCGATGGTCATTTTCTGCCTCCTTCTGTCGATCGGGTGACGCGCGGCGGCCGGAGCATCCGGCTTTGCCGCCTTCACGCGGTTGGGCCTGCAAGTTGCTTGCCAGGCAGGTGATGCGGCGCCGGACGCCCGCCATCGGGGCCGGGCGGTGCCGCGGGGGCACGAACGCCATGAACCGGCTGCAGATGTCGCTGGGACGCGCGCTGGCCCGCTACCTGAGCCAGCCGATCGCCGGCTATGCGCCGCCCACCACGGGCACGCCGGAGGCGTTGCGCGCCGCGATCCGGCCCGGGGACGTCCTGCTGGTGGAAGGCAACACGCGCGTCTCCACCGCGATCAAGTACCTGACCCAATCCACCTGGTCGCACGCGGCGCTATGCGTCGGCGATGCGCTGGCGACATCCGACAACGCCGCCGACCCGCCGGTGCTGGTGGAGGTGGACATGGTGGACGGCTGCCAGGCGGTGCCGCTGTCGAAGTTCGCGCGTTACCACACGCGGATCTGTCGGCCGGTGGGGCTGTCCGCGGCCGACCGGCAGCGGGTCGTGAGCTACGCCATCGCCCGCATCGGCCACACCTACGACCTCAAGAACATCGTCGACCTGGCGCGCTACCTGCTGCCGACGCCGCCGATTCCGAGCCGTTTCCGCCGCCAGGTCCTGGCGCTCGGCAGCGGCGAGCCCACCAAGGCGATCTGCTCGACGTTGATCGCCCAGGCGTTCCAGCAAGTCGCCTATCCGATCCTGCCGCGCGTGACGCGGCGCTGGAACCCCGACGCCGCCACCGACGAGGAGCTATTCTGCCCGCGCCATCACACGCTGGTCGCGCCGCGGGATTTCGACATCTCGCCCTATTTCCAGGTGGTAAAGCCCACGATCGAGCAGGGCTTCGACTATCGCGCGCTGCCGTGGGCGGCGCAGCGGCAGACGCCGGACGAGGTGGTGCGGCTCGCCGCTACGATTTAGCGTCGCCGAGCTGCTTTTCGAGGCGGCGGGCGAACACGGTCATTTCCTTCGCCGCCTGTTTGTCGCCCTTGGCCTCCGCCACGGCGATGCCATCGCGATACGCCGCCAGCGCCGCCGCGGCCTCGCCGGCATCGGCCAGCGCTTTCCCCAGCAGCTTCCACGCCGCGGAGTAGTTGCGGTCGAGCTCCACCGCGCGGCGCAGGTGCGCGGCCGCTGCGGCAGCGTCGCCCAGCTTGAGATACTCGTTGCCGAGCCCGAAGCGCAGCAGCGCGCCGTCCTTGCCGGCGGCGAGCAGCTTCTCGAAGTTGGCGAGGGCGGGGGATTTTTCGGCAGGCGTGCTCACGGGACGGGAAACCGCAACTCCATGCTGGCTAGAGCTCGATCTGGGTGCCGAGTTCCACGACACGATTGACCGGCAGGCGGAAGTAGGCCGTCGCGCTGCCGGCGTTGCGCGCCATCAATGCGAACAGGCGCTCGCGCCACAGCGCCATGCCCGGCCCCACCGTCGGGATCAGGGTTTCGCGGCTGAGGAAGAACGTCGTCTCCATCAGGTTGAACTCGACCCCGAGCGGCGCGGCCAGCGCCAGCGCCGCCGGGATGTCGGGCTCGTCCTTGAAGCCGTAGCGCACCGTGAGGCGGTGAAAGCCGAACTCCAGCGCCTCGAGCTCGAGCCGGTCGGCGTCGGGCACGTGGGGGCGATCCTCGGTGACCACCGTCAGCAGGAAAACGCGGTCGTGCAGCACCTTGTTGTGCGCAAGGTTGTGCAACAGCGCGTGCGGCACGCCCTCCGGACGGGAGACCAGGAACACGGCGGAGCCAGGCACCCGGGTCGGCGGATACTGCTCGAGGCTCTTGATGAAAGGCAGCAGCGGCACCTCCGTATCCGAGATGCGCTCCATCAGCAGGCGCCGGCCGCGGTACCAGGTGGCGAACAGCGTGAACAGCGCGAGCGCCGCGCCGAGCGGGAACCAGCCGCCGTCGAGGATTTTCAGCAGGTTGGCGGAGACGAACGCGAGGTCCACCGCCAGCAGCAGCGCCGAGAGCGCGCCCGCGACGACAGCGGGCCAGCGCCAGACGTAACGGGCGACGAAGTAGAGCAGCACCGAGTCGATCGCCATCGCCGAGGTGACCGCGATGCCGTAGGCGGAGGCCAGGTTGGTCGAGCTCTGGAAGCCGAGCACCAGCGCGATCACGGCCGCGCCGAGAATGAGGTTGGCGCGCGGCAGGAAGACCTGGCCGATTTCGCGCTCGGACGTGTGCTGCACGTCGAGTCGCGGGCAGAAGCTCAGCTGGATCGCCTGCCGCGTCACCGAGAAGGTGCCCGAGATCACCGCCTGCGAGGCGATCACCGTCGCGAGGGTGGCCAGCACGATGAGCGGCACCAGCGCCCAGGCGGGCGCGAGCAGGTAGAACGGGTTGCGCACGGCCTCGGCGTTCGCGAGCAGCAGCGCGCCCTGGCCGAAGTAGTTCAGCGTCAGCGCCGGCAGCACCACGGCGCTCCAGGCGAGGCGGATCGGCGTCTTGCCGAAATGGCCCATGTCGGCGTAGAGCGCCTCCGCGCCGGTGATCACCAGCACCACGGCGCCCAGCGACAGGTAGGCCTCGACGCCGTATTCCGCCGCGAAGCGCACGGCGTGGACGGGATTGACCGCCGCGAGGACGTCGGGGTGCCGGGCAACGTTGACGAGGCCGAGCAGCGCGAGGGTCGCGAACCAGACCAGCATCGCCGGCCCGAACACGGCGCCGATGCCGGCGGTGCCGCGCTGCTGCAGGAGAAAGAGGCCCAGCAGCACCGCCACCGCCACCGGCACGACGTAGGGGTGCAGCCCCGGCGCCAGCACCTCGAGGCCCTCCACGGCCGAGAGCACCGAGATGGCCGGCGTGATGGCGGCATCGCCGTAGAACAGCGCGGCGCCGAAGAGCCCGATCAGCAGCAGCGTCCCCTTCGCCGCCGCCGGCGCCCGCGGGCTGGCCGCCAGCAGCGCCATCAGCGCCATGATCCCGCCCTCGCCGCGGTTGTCCGCGCGCACCATGATGATGACGTACTTCACGGTCACCACCATGATCAGCGACCAGAAGATCAGCGAGAGCACGCCGAGCACGGCGGTGGCGGTGACCGGCAGCGGGTCGGCGCCGCCAAAGGCCTCCTTCATCGCGTAGAGCGGGCTGGTGCCGATGTCGCCGTAGACGACGCCGAGCGCAGCAAGCGCGAGCAGCGCCAGCGGCGAGCGGGACGGGGCGGCGGAAGCCGCAGGGGCGGCGGACTCGGACACGGAAGACGCGGAAAGCGCAAGGCTCCGCGGCCGCTAGTGTAGCCCTCCGCGGCGGCGAACGCGAACCGGGCCGCGTTGAGCGCCGCCGCGATACTGACTACCATTGCCGCGTTCCCCGCCACCTCTCGAGCCGGCTCCCATGACCAAGCAGCGCATCCACACCGCCGCGGCGCCCGCCGCGATCGGCACCTACTCCCAGGCCATCCGCGTCGGCGAAACCGTCTACCTGTCCGGCCAGATCGGCCTCGATCCGCAGACGATGGCGCTGGTGGACGGCGTCGAGGCGCAGATCCACCAGGTGTTCCGCAACCTGCGCGCCGTGGCGGAGGCGGCCGGCGGCAGCCTCGACGACCTGGTGCGGGTCACCGTCTATCTCACCGACCTCGCCCATTTCGGCAAGGTCAACGAGATCATGGCGACCTACTTCAGCGAACCGTATCCGGCGCGCGCCGCGATCGGCGTGGCGTCGCTGCCGCGCGGCGCCGCGGTCGAGCTGGACGGCATCCTGGTGCTGGCCGGCTAGCGCGGGCCGTGGCGCGGGCGGCGGCCTCGGGCGCGGACGACGCGAGCGGCCTGGACGGGTGGGGTCTCGGCGAGGCCGCGCTCGAGAAGCTCGCGCGGCTCGGCATCCGCTCCCCCGCCGACGCGCTGCTGCACCTGCCGCTGCGCTACGACGACGAAACGCGGATCGTCGACATCGCTCGCGCCGGCGGCGGCGCGCCGGTGCAGGTCGAAGGCACCGTCGTCAGCAACGAGATCCTCTATCGGCCGCGCCGCCAGCTGGTCTGCCGCATCGCCGACGGCACCGGCGAAGTGTTCGCGCGCTTCCTGAACTTCTATCCCAACCAGGCGAAGACGCTGGCGGTGGGCCGGCGCGTGCGCCTGTTCGGCGAGCTGCGGCCCGGCTTCTTCGGCGCCGAGATGATCCATCCGCGCTTCCGGGCGGTGGCGCCGGGCGAGCCGCTGCCGCAGGCGCTGACGCCGGTGTACCCGACGACCGCCGGCCTCGCGCAGTACACCCTGCGCCGGCTCGCCGATCGTGCGCTCAAGTCCGCGGATCTGTCCGAGACGCTGCCGGAGGCCGTGCTGGCACGCCTGCGCCTGCCGGCGTTCGCGGACGCCGTGCGCCTGCTGCATCATCCGCCCCCGCGCGAGCCGATCGGGCCGTTGCTGGACCACACGCATCCGGCCTGGCGCCGGATGAAGTTCGACGAGCTGCTCGCGCAGCAGCTCTCCATGCGCCTGCACTACCGCGAGCGGCGCGCGCGCAGCGCGCCGCGGCTCGCCCCGCCGGGCCGGCTGGCCGAGCGCCTGACGCAGTCGCTGGCGTTTGCGCTGACCGCGGCGCAGCGCCGCGCGTTCGACCAGATCCGCCGCGACCTGGCCGAGCCGCACCCGATGCAGCGGCTGCTGCAGGGCGACGTCGGCAGCGGCAAGACCATCGTCGCCGCGCTGGCGGCGTGCCAGGCGGTGGAAAGCGGCCACCAGGTCGCGATCATGGCCCCCACCGAGATCCTCGCCGAGCAGCACTACCGCAAGCTCTCGGGCTGGCTCGCGCCGCTCGAGGTCGGCGTGGCCTGGCTCACCGGCAGCCAGAAAAAGCGCGAGCGCGACGCCGCCCTCGCCGAGGTCGCCGGCGGGCGGGCCGCGGTCGCGGTCGGCACGCACGCGCTGTTCCAGGAGCAGGTCGCATTCGAGCGGCTGGGACTCGCCATCGTCGACGAGCAGCACCGCTTCGGCGTGCACCAGCGGCTGCAGCTGCGCGCCAAGGGCCGCACCCGGGGCGGCGACGGCGCCGCGTCGACGCCGCACCTGCTGATGATGAGCGCGACGCCGATCCCGCGCACGCTGGCGATGAGCTTCTACGCCGACCTGGACGTGAGCGTCATCGACGAGCTGCCGCCGGGCCGCGCTCCGGTGGCAACGCGGCTCGTCGCCGACGCGCGCCGCGACGAGGTGATCGCGCGCGTGCGCGCCGCTTGCGCCGAGGGGCGGCAGGCGTACTGGGTCTGCCCGCTGATCGAGGAGACGGCGGAAACGGGCACCGAGGAAGCGCCGCGCCGCGAGCCGTCGGCGCGCGGGCGCGCGCGCCGGGAGAAGCTCGAGCTCACCACCGCGCTGGAAACCTACGAGCGGCTGCGCACCACGTTCCCCGAGCTGCGCGTCGGGCTCGTGCACGGGCGGCTGCCGCCGGCGGAGAAGGCTGCGGTGATGGCCGCGTTCGGCGCCGGCGAGATCCAGCTGCTGGTCGCCACCACCGTGATCGAGGTCGGCGTCGACGTGCCCAACGCGTCGCTGATGGTGATCGATCACGCGGAGCGCATGGGCCTCTCGCAGCTGCACCAGCTGCGCGGGCGCGTCGGCCGCGGCTCGGCGCAGAGCGTGTGCATCCTGCTCTACAGCGGCCCGCTGTCGGAGACCGCGCGCGAGCGGCTGAAGGTGATCTACGAGAGCACCGACGGCTTCGAGATCGCGCGCCATGACCTGCGCATCCGCGGACCGGGCGAGTTCCTCGGCGCGCGCCAGAGCGGCGTGCCGATGCTGCGCTTCGCCGACCTCGAGCGCGACCAGGATTTGCTGCAGGCGGCGCGCGATGCTGCGCAGGAAATGCTGGCGCGCCACGCCGACGCCGCCCGGCGCCACCTGCAGCGCTGGCTGGGAACGCGGCAGGCGTATCTGAAGGTCTAAACCACTGCCGCGACCGAGCGCGAGCGGCCCGATGCCGGGCGCCGACGCCGGCGGGGTTTTGGCATAATCGCGCCTTCATCCGCACGACAGGACGACATGACCGCTACCGCCGCAGCGACGCGCTGGCGAGCCCGCCTCGCCGGCACGGCCGGCGGGTTTCGCGGCTGGCTCACCGACCGGGGCTCGCTCACCGCGCGCATCCGCGCCGGCTGCACGGAGTTCTCGGTGCGGCCGGTGCGGCAGGCGCTGGACCGGCCGTTTCGCGACGAGTTCGGCTGCCTGGGTCTGCGGCGCGGCGAGATCTCCATGATCCGCGAGGTCTATCTTTATTGCGGCGAGCGTCCCGTGGTATTCGCCCACTCCGCGGTGGCGCGCGCGGATCTGCGCGGCGCCTGGCGCTCCGTGGTCGGCCTCGGCACCCGGCCCCTGGGCCACGCCCTGTTCTCCAACCCGCGCGTCGAGCGCGCGCCGCTGGCGTTCCGGCGACTCACGCCGCGCGATCGCCTGTTCCACCGTGCCGTCGCCGCGCTGCCGGCGGCGCCCGGCGAGCTGTGGGCGCGCCGCTCGCTGTTCCGGCTGCGCGGGCGCCCGCTGCTGGTGACGGAGGTGTTCCTGCCGGCGCTGCTGGAGGCCGTGAAGTGACGCTGGCCGAGCGGCTGCACGCCTACGTGCGGCTGGTGCGGCTCGACCGGCCCATCGGCATCCTGCTGCTGCTGTGGCCGACGCTGTGGGGCGTGTGGCTTTCCAGCGACGGCCGCCCCGACCTCGAGGTGCTGGTGGTGTTCGTGCTCGGCACGGTGCTGATGCGCTCGGCCGGGTGCGCCATTAACGATTTTGCCGACCGCGAGATCGATCCCCACGTCGCGCGGACGCGGGGGCGGCCGCTCGCGACCGGCCAGATCGCGCCGGCCGAGGCCGTGGCGGTGGCGATGGCGCTGGCGTTCGCCGCCTTCCTGCTGGTGCTGCGGCTGAATTGGCTCACCGTGGCGATGTCGGTGCCGGCGGTGATCCTGGCGGCCGTGTATCCATTCACCAAGCGCTTCTTCGC
This sequence comes from Pelomicrobium sp., assembly GCA_035466595.1. Lineage (GTDB taxonomy): Bacteria > Pseudomonadota > Gammaproteobacteria > Burkholderiales > UBA6910 > DATIUV01. Next base: position 9,851 of record DATIUV010000098.1, on the reverse strand, counting down.
CATGCCGCAGGCTGTGCTGGGCATCGCGTTCGGTTTCGGCATTCCGATGGCCTACGCGGCTCATCTCGGCCACGTGCCGCTGGAAGCCTGGGTACTGCTCACCGCCAACGCGTTTTGGTCGATCGCCTACGACACCGAGTACGCGATGGTCGACCGCCCCGACGACCTCAAGATCGACATCAAGACCTCCGCCATCACGCTCGGGCGCTTCGACGTGATGGGGGTGATGATCTGCCACGGGATATTCCTGGCCATTCTCGTGGCAGTAGGCCTGCGCTACCGGTTCCACTGGATTTACTACCTGGGCCTGGCGGCGGCGGCGGGGCTCGCGGTTTACCAGTACACGCTGATCAAGGAGCGGGACCCCCGGCGCTGCTTCAAAGCGTTTCTGCACAACAATTGGCTGGGCGCTACGGTGTTCGCCGCCATCGCACTCAATTACCTCATGTACCCGAGTTGAAAGGGGATCATGGAACAGGCGCAAACGCGGCCGCCGGAAGCCGGGGAGCGCAGCGGGTCAGCTCCCGCTCAGGCGTTCGAGGCGCTTGCGGGCGTTCTCGGACTGGGGGAAGTTCCCGTCGATCGCGAGGGCCTTTTTGTACGCGTCGACGGCTTCCTTCCGGTTCCCCTTCTTGTCATGCGCCAACCCCAAGCGGAAATAGAACTCGGCTTGGGGTGGCTTGCTCGCTGCCGCCTTCTGAAGCGGGGTGATGGCCTGATCAGGCTCGCCGCGGGCAAGGTAAACCGTGCCCAAGGTGTCCTGAAATTGAGCCGCCTCCGGTGCGAGTGCCACGGCCTTCTTGGCAAACCTGAGGGCGTCATCCAGTTTCTGTCTGCGTTGGACCAGCAGCCAAGCAAGGTTGTTGTAAGCCGGCGCGTATTTGGGATCCGCAGCGATCGCCGCCCGGTAAGCCTGCTCGGCTTCCGCCGGCTTGTTGCCCCCATGGTAGGCAAATCCTAGTTTGTATTGGGCATGGGCGTTTTTGGGTTGAGTCTTTACGACTTCCAAGTAATCAGCGATAGCCTTTTCCATGTTCCCTTGGACGGAGTAGACGTCGCCGCGATCGATTCGGGCGGGCAAGAAATCGGACCGGGCCTGGAGCGCCCGCGTGAAGGCGTCAACCGCGTTGTTCAGCTTGCCCTGGTTCACATGGAGGCGCCCGAGGGCCTGAAGCGGCAGCGGGTTCCCGGGCATGAGCTTTGCCGCTTGTTCGAGTTCGGCTGCCGCCTCGACCGCTTGACCCTGAAGCGCCAAAGCGAGTCCCAGGCCATAGCGCGCGTCGGCCACGTCCGGCTGCAGCGTCAGCGCTTTGCGGTACGCTTGAGCTGCCTGCCCCGGCTTGCGCGGCACCTCCATGTAGATACCGCCCAAGTCCACGTACGCCGCAACCAGGTTTGGGTCCAGGCTGATCGCCCTCTTGAATGCGGCCTCGGCCTCCGGGAGGTTCCGCGCCGACCAGTGGTAGCGGCCCCAAGCCTGATGAACTTGGGCGCTATCCGGCGCAATGGAGAGGGCCTTACGGAGCCACGATTCGGCACCTTTCCCATCCTTCTTGAGGCGCGCCACCTCCGCGAGGCCAAACAACGGGGAAAGGGCCTTCGGGTCCAGCTTGTGGGCTTCGCCAAATGCGGCCGCCGCCTTGCTCAGCTCGTTTTTGTTGAGGGCCTCATGGCCCGCCCGGAGCTTCGTCTCAAATGGAGTTTCGGATGTGGAAGGCGCGGGCGAGCCGGGAAGGACGATCGGCACGCCGAACGTTGCTACCGGAACGCCGCCCGCGAAAAGGAAGCAAACGAAAACTACGATGGCTCGAGGCAGCATCGGAGCCTCCACAAATCGAGGGAAGCAAAGATTCAGACCATTGTCGCCCGCTGTGGACGATACGCAAAACCCGATTCAGCGGAGCGAAAAGGGGATGCTTTACGAAGCCGTTCGCGCCGGCTCAAGATTTCTGGAAGAACTGAAAATAAAAGCGCCGGTCTCGCAATCGAGCGAGACCGGCGCTTTTCCCTTCGATTGACGCTGCTCTCGGCTAGCGCCTGTTCCACCGGCGCGAGGTGGCAAAGGCCGCAGCAAACGCGATTCCGAGCAACGGAAGCACAGGCGGCTCAGGCACCTGCTGCGGGCAGGCCGGCTGTCCCGGCTGGCCGCACTGAATCACCGTATTCGGACCGCCCCCGATGATATAGGGTCTTTGCTGGCCGTCCAGGGCCAACGCCACCAGTCCGCCGAAGTTCCCGGTGAAGTGGCTGTGGCACGGTCCGGCGTTGGCGTCGATGTCGCTGTTGCTCAGGCCCGGAAAAGCCGCCTGTCCCGCCGCCGTGAGGGTCGCGCCGGAGGATGTGCATCCAGAAGTCTCGACGAGTCCGGGAAGCAGGGCCGACAGCCAGCCGTAGGCAGTGGTGCCGGAGCCATGCGCCATCAGCCCGCCGCCGGAGGAAACGAAGCTGTTGATGGCTGCCGCATTCGCAGTCAGCGCCGCACCTTCCGATGTGTCGAGATCATTGGCGGCACCCGTTCCCGCGAGCCAGAGGACCCCGGGGTTGACCGTGCCCGCCGCCAGATCGGTGAAGAACTGGTTGATCGCCGTATTACCGTCGTAGTACGCCACCGTCTTGCCGAGCACGTCTGCGGCGGAACCGATGGCCCCGCCCGCGTTGCTGGTTGTGAAAGTGGGATTGGCGGCGGAGCCGAGCGCCACGATATCCACCGTGAGGGCACCGGGGCGCGTTTGCGTGGCAATCAGCCCGGAGATCGCCTTCTCGATATAGAGCCACCCCTCCATGTTCATGCCGCTCGAACGAAAGCCGTGATCGGTCAGGTCATCCCCCCCGAGAATCACGGGTCCCGCAACCGCGGTTCCGGCATACAAGGCGGAAGCCACCACCACCGCCGTCAAGCGTCGCATCAGTTTCATCTCGTCCCCCTTTCCTGAAAGGCGGGCATCTAAAGGTGCCATGCCGAAAACATAAGGGAGCATAAACAATGCCATGAACCACGTTTACAGCCAAATGCATTGTTTTTAAAAGAAAAAACAACTGGAGCCGTATTTTCTCACTGAACGATGGCAAGGCCAATGTAAAATTTACTGACATCTATATCAGGACTTTTTTTCGGTGGCATATCCCCTCCTGCCAAGAACCGATAGCTAAACCCAAGCGGGAGCGGCAAGGTGTCGCTTCACTATGCAGCGTCGTCCCGGGCCCCAGGGGCGTATGGGTTCACTTATATAATCCAGCGGGTTTTCCCTGGACCTGACCGTGAAGTACCACGACCTGCGCGACTTTCTCCGCCTGCTCGAAACTCGAGGCGAGCTTCGCCGCATCGCGGTGGAGGTGGATCCCCGCCTCGAGATGACCGAAATCTGCGACCGCGTGCTGAAGGCCGGCGGCCCCGCGGTGCTGTTCGAGAAGCCGAAGGGCCACGCGATGCCCGTGCTCGGCAATCTGTTCGGCACGCCGCTGCGCGTGGCGATGGGCATGGGCGCGGACTCGGTGATGGCGCTGCGCGAGATCGGCCAGCTGCTCTCGTACCTGAAGGAGCCGGAGCCGCCCAAGGGCTTCCGTGACGCGCTCGACAAGCTGCCGATGCTCAGGCAGGTGCTGGCGATGGCGCCGAAGGAGGTCAGCGGCGCGCCGTGCCAGCAGGTCGTTTGGGAGGGCCGGGAGGTGGATCTCGCGCGGCTGCCGGTGCAGACCTGCTGGCCGGGCGACGCGGGCCCGCTAATCACCTGGGGGCTGACCGTGACGCGCGGGCCGCACAAGAAGCGGCAGAACCTGGGCATCTATCGCCAGCAGGTGATCGCGCCCGACAAGGTCATCATGCGCTGGCTCGCCCACCGCGGCGGCGCGCTCGACTTCCGAGACCATTGCCACGCGAACCCCGGGCAGCCGTTCCCGGTGGCCGTCGCGCTCGGCGCCGACCCGGCCACCATCCTCGGCGCGGTGACGCCGGTGCCGGACACGCTGTCCGAGTACCAGTTCGCGGGGCTGCTGCGCGGCTCCAAGACCGAGCTGACGAAGTGCCTCGGCAGCGACCTGCAGGTGCCGGCCTCGGCTGAGATCGTGCTCGAGGGCGTGATCCATCCCGACGAGACCGCGCTGGAAGGCCCGTTCGGCGACCACACCGGCTACTACAACGAGCAGGACCGCTTCCCGGTGTTCACCATCGAGCGCATGACGATGCGGCGCGACCCGATCTACCACTCCACCTACACCGGCAAGCCGCCGGACGAGCCGGCGATCCTCGGCGTGGCGCTGAACGAGGTGTTCGTGCCGATCCTGCGCCGCCAGTTCCCCGAGATCGCGGATTTCTACCTGCCGCCCGAGGGCTGCTCCTACCGCCTCGCCGTGGTGAGCATGAAAAAGCAGTACCCCGGCCACGCCAAGCGCGTCATGTTCGGCATCTGGTCGTTCCTGCGCCAGTTCATGTACACCAAGTTCATCGTCGTCACCGACGACGACGTCGACATCCGCGACTGGAAGGAAGTGATCTGGGCCATGACGACGCGCGTCGATCCGGCGCGCGACGTCACGCTGGTGGAGAACACGCCGATCGACTACCTCGACTTTGCCAGCCCGGTCTCGGGGCTCGGCTCCAAGATGGGCATCGACGCCACCAACAAGTGGCCCGGCGAGACGCAGCGCGAGTGGGGGCGGCCGATCGCGATGGACGCGGAAGTGAAGGCGCGCGTCGACGCGCTATGGGGGGAGCTCGGGCTGTAGCCGTCAGCGCGGCGGCCGCGCCGCGCGGTCCTCGCCGTCCGGCTTGAGGCACGTGCCGCCGCGCCGGAACACCGACACTTTGGTCAGGTACAGCCACGCCAGCAGCGGCAGTGCGGCGAGCGCGATCCCGTCGACCGGCCCGAGCGGCTCGCCGTTCCACCAGCGCGCGGCGGCGGCGAGCGCAAGCATCAGCGCCACCACGATCGCCGCGACCGTGGCCGCCTTCAGCGCGGCGCGCGAGGCGGTCACGGGCTCTTCGCCGTGGCGCCGCCGCCCGACGACGCGTACGCCCAGTCCACCACTGCATCCTGCACCGCCTTCGCCTGCTTGGCGTTGACGTGGTTGATGACGAGGACCACCGCGTGCCGGCGGCCGTGCCGGTCCAGCACGTAGCCGCCGATCGCGCGCACGCCGTCGAGGTAGCCGGTCTTCAGGTGCGCCTGGCCGGCGGAGAGCGTGCCGTTCATGCGTTTTTTGAGCGTGCCGTCGACGCCGGCGACCGGCAGCGACGCCATGTACTCCGGCATGGTCGGGCCGCGATACGCGCGCACCAGCAGCTCGCCGAGGTGGCGCGCGCTGATGCGCGCGTTGCGCGACAGGCCGGAGCCGTTCTCCACCACCAGCTCGGGAAACTCGAGCCCGCTCTGGATCAGCCAGCCGCGGATCGCGCGGGCGCCTGACTCCGCCGTGCCCGGCGGGCCGAAGCCCTGCGCGCCGAGCGTGAGCAGGAGCTGGCGTGCCATCACGTTGTTGCTGAATTTATTGACGTCGCGCACCACCTCCGCCAGCGGCGGGGATTCGGTCTGCGCGATGCGGCGCGCGTCCGCCGGCAGCAGCCCGTCGCGCACTTCGCCGTCGATGCGACCGCCCAGCTCGGTCCAGAGCTTGCGGAACGCGTCGGCGAAGAAGCGCGGGCTTGCCAGCACCGAGAAGTTCTCGGTCTTCTCGCCGCAGTCGGCCGGGTAGGAGCCGCTGAAGACGATGCGGGCGCGCGACCAGTCGGTGTTCACCTGGCCGAGAAAGCGCGGCTGCAGGCCGCGGCACGGCCCGCCCGACAGCGCGAGGTGATTTTCGATGAAGAGCGCGGCCGGCTGCGGCTCCGCGAACACCCGCACCGTGCCCGTGGCCGGCTCGGGCACGAAGGAGACCCGCACGGCGTTGAAATTGAGCAGCAGCGCATCCGGCAGCGCGTTGTAGGGGCGGTAGGGCTCGCCGTCGAAGGCGCCCGGATCCGTCGGCGGCACCGCGAAGTGGCTGCGATCGAGCACGACGTCGCCGCGGATGGTCTTCACGCCGCGCGCCTGGATGTCGCGCAGCAGCAGCCAGAAGCGCTCGATGGTGAGCTTGGGATCGCCGTAGCCCTTGACGATGAGGTCGCCGGCCAGCACGCCGTCCGCGATCTCGCCCTTGGCGTAGACCTCGGTCTTCCACGCATATGCCGGTCCGAGGGTCTCCAGCGTCGCCAGGGTGGTCACCAGCTTCATGAGCGACGCCGGGTTCATCGCCGCGTCGGCGTTGTGAGCCACCAGCGGCGCCGGCTGGCTGACGTCGCGCACGTAGAGCGCGACGCCGCCCGGCGGCACGCCGGCGTCGCCGAGCGCCGTCGCCACCGGCGTTGGCAGCGGCTGCGCCCGCGCCGACGCGACGGCGAGCAGGGCGAGCACGGGCAGCAAGCGCAGCAGGGCGGATCTTTGAATCGTCAAAACTCGATCTCCGTGTTGCGGGCGGGCGTCTCCACGTTCCAGCCGTAGCGCTCGCGCACCGCCGACTGGAATGCCGCGGCGGCGCCGGCCTCGCCGTGGACGATACAGGTGGCCCGCGGCGGATTGCGGAAATGGCCGAGCCAGGCCAGCAGGTCGTCGCGGTCGGCATGCGCGGAGAGCCCGCCGATGGTGTAGATGTCGGCCTTCACCGGCACTTCCTCGCCGAAGATGCGCACGCGCCGCGCCCGGTCCACCAGCCGCCGCCCCAGCGTGCCTTCGGCCTGGAAACCGCTGATGAGCACCGTGCACTCCCGCCGCGGCAGGTTGAACTTGAGGTGGTACTTGATGCGGCCGGCCTCGCACATGCCGCTTGCCGAGATGATGATCGCGCCGGAACGGATGTGGTTCAAGGCGATGGACTCCTCCACCTCCTGGGCGAAGTGAATGCGCGGCTGGCCGCGCTTCTCCAGCAGCCAGGTCAGCGTGCGCGCCGCATCCTCGTCGAACAGATCGCGGTGCTTGAGCGTGACCTGCGTCGCGGCCAGCGCGAGCGGGCTGTCGACGTAGACGTCGACGTCGGGAATGCGCTCCTGACGGTGCAGCTGCGCCAGCAGGAACAGCAGGTCCTGGGTGCGGCCGACCGCGAAAGCCGGCACGATGACGTTGCCTTGCTTGTTCGCGATCGTGTCGGTGATGGCGTGGGCCAGCTCGTCCAGCGTCTCGGGCATGCGTCTGTGCAGGCGGTCGCCGTAGGTCGACTCCATCACCAGCACGTCGGCGTCGTGGACCGGTGTCGGATCGCGCACGATGGGGTGGCCGCGCTGGCCGAGATCGCCGCTGAAGACGAGCTTTCGCCGGGTGCCTTCGCCCTCGACCCACACTTCGATGATGGCCGAGCCGAGAATGTGGCCGGCGTCGCGGAACACGCAGCGTACCTGCGCATGCGGCTTCACGTCGGCGCCGTAGGCCACCGGCCGCAGCAGCCGCAGTGCCGCGTGCGCCTGGGCGACCGTGTAGAGGGGCGCCGCGTCGCGCGAGCGCCGGCCGCGCCGGCGGCGGTCCGCGGTGGTCCACTCCGCCTCCTTCTCCTGGATGAAGGCGGCGTCCGGCAGCATCACCCCGAGCAGGTCGGCGGTGGCGGCCGTGGCGTAGATCGGCCCGCGGTAGCCGAGCGCGGCGAGCCGCGGCAGCAGGCCGGAGTGGTCGATGTGGGCGTGGGTCAGCAGCACGAAGTCGATCGACTTGGGGTCGAACGCCAGCGCGTCGCGATTCTTCGCGTCGGCGTCGCGCCCGCCCTGGAACAGGCCGCAGTCCACGAGAAACCGCACGCCGCCGGCGTCGACCAGGAACGACGAGCCGGTGACTTCCCCGGCGGCGCCGAGAAAGCTCAGCCGCATACCGCGTCGACCGTGCGCAGCGCCGCGTCCACCATGTGCTCGAGCTCGGCATCCTCGATCACGTACGGCGGCATGAAGTACACGGTGTTGCCGAGCGGGCGCAGCAGGATCTCGTGGTTCAGCCCCTCGCGGAAAGCGCGCCGCGGGAAGTCGGCGTCGGCGAGGGCAACGTCGAAGGCGGCGATCATCCCCGTGCGCCGCGGGTGGCGGAAGCGCGGGTCGGACGCGACGGGCGCGAGCAGCCCTTCGAGGCGCTCACCGGCGGCCTGGTTGCGCCCGAGCACGTCGCTCGCCGCGAACAGGTCGAGCGTTGCCAGCGCGGCGCGGCAGGCGAGCGGGTTGCCGGTGTACGAGTGCGAGTGCAGGAAGCCGCGCCGGACATCGTCGGCATAGAACGCCGCGTAGATCGCGTCCGTCGTCAGCACCACCGACAGCGGCAGATAGCCGCCGGTGAGTCCCTTGGACAGGCAGATCAGGTCGGGCGCAATTCCCGCCTGCTCGCACGCGAACAGGGTTCCCGTGCGGCCGAAGCCGACCGCGATCTCGTCGGCGATCAGGAGCACCTCGTAGCGGTCGCACAGCTCGCGGGCGCGGCGCAGGTAGGCGGGATGGTGCATGCCCATCTGCCCGGCGCACTGCACCAGTGGCTCGACGATGAAGGCGGCGGTCTGCGCGTGATGCTGCTCGAGCTCGCGCTCCAGCGCGTCGGCGCAGCGCAGCGCGAACGCCTCCGCGCTCTCCCCCGGTTCCGCGTTGCGCCAGTCGGGTGACGGCACCTGCCGGCACCCGGTCAGCAGCAGCGGCGCGTAGGCGTCCTTGAACAGCGCCACGTCGCCGACCGACAGCGTGGCCAGCGTCTCGCCGTGGTAGCTGCTGGCGAGGCTCAGGAAGCGCCGCTTGTCCGGCCGCCCGGCGTTTTGCCAGTAGTGGAAGCTCATCTTCAGCGCGATCTCCACCGCCGATGAGCCGTCGGAGGCGAAGAAGCAGTGGCCGAGCCGCCCGGGCGCGAGCCGCGACAGCCGCTCGGCCAGCTCGATGGCCGGCTCGTGGGTGAAGCCGGCAAGAATGACGTGCTCGAGCCGGCCGAGCTGGTCGGAAACCGCGGCGTTGATCGCGGGATGGGCGTGGCCGAACAGGTTGACCCACCACGAGCTGATCGCATCCAGGTAACGGTTACCGTCGGCGTCGTGGAGCCAGACGCGCTCGCCGCGAACGATCGGCGCCAGCGGCACCCACTCGTGGTGCTTCATCTGGGTGCACGGATGCCAAACCGCCGCCAGGCTGCGGTGCACGAGGTCGGCGTTGCGCGAAGCGCCCGCCGCCATCTTGCGGGACGCGGGCGCGCTGGGTTTAATTGCCATCAGGAGGTCAGATCAGGACGCTGCCGGATCGCGGCGGCGCAAAACGTAAGTGTAGTCGAAGCCCGATCGGAATTGCCGCGGCGCGGGAGGCTCGGGCCGCGCGCAATCGGCATCAAAGTTGCTAGTTTCTCCAGTCGTGTAGTCAGCGAGGGAAAACCGTGGAACTCTTGGACCGCATTTCCGACCAGCTCACTGCCTCGAAGCACCCGCTGTTCGCCATCACGGTGGCGGCGGTTCCTTTCCCCGACACCCCCATCATCCTGACGCTGCACTGGCACGGCTTCGTGCAGGAGAAGCTGGCCGACATCGAGGGCGCGGCGCCGGTGCGCTTCACGCCGGTCCCCAGTTCGGCGCTGCAGGTGAACGATCGCTGGACCGGCCTGCGCGATCTGGAGGAAGCCGCGCTGGAGGCCGCGTGGGAGCTCGGCGCCTGGGACCTCGCGCGCGCCGAGCGGCCCTCATGCACGCGACCGGGCGCGGCGTCCACCGAGGCGCTCGAGTGCCTGAAGGCGTTCGGCGCGTTTCCGTTCGGCGCGCAGGGCGCCGACGTCGTGGTGAGCGATGCGCCGGACGCCGACGAGCTGCTCGGACTTGCCGCGCGCAAGGGCTACCTGATGTGGCTGTTCCGCCCGGTCCACGGCGGCATCTGGAAGGAGGTGGCCGAGGAA
>DATIUV010000097.1:0-4757 GCA_035466595.1 Pelomicrobium sp. | reverse complement strand
GTGCCGACGCTGACGCCGGCATTGCCGATCACGAGATCGGGAACGCCAACCTCATTGAGAAAGCGACCGGCGACGGCCTGCATGGCAGCGCGATCGCGCACGTCGGCTGGCAGCAGAAGCACCGAAGCTTGGCTGCCGAAGGCCTCCACGAGGGCGGCCTCGCGTCGCGCGACCGCGCCGACGACGGCGCCCTGTGCGAGGTAATGCCGGGCGAGCGCCAGGCCAAGGCCGCCGGATGCGCCGGTGACGAAGACGCGGCGCATGCCCCGGCCGGCTTGCCTAGCGCTTGGAAACGCGCTCCTCCCGCGCCTTCTTGATCAGCTGGTCCATCACGGACACGGTGTTCTGCGGCGATCCGGTGTACGTGCCCGACGTGAGATAACGCCCCTCCACCACCACCGTCGGCACGCCACGCAACTGGTAGTCGCGCGTGATCTGCATCGCTCTCGAGACCTTGCCCTGCACGCCGAAGGAACCGTAGGTGTCGGCGAACTTCTTGCGGTCAACGCCTTTCTTCGCCATCCAATCGAACAGCACCTGCTCGTTGCCGAGCAGGTCGATCTGGTCCACGTGGATGGCCTCGTAGACGGCGTCGTTCAAGCGGTCCAGCTCGCCGAGCGCCTCCAGCGCATAGAAGATCTTGGCGCCGGCGACCCAGGTCGGACGCGGCACGCCCTGCCGGTCCGGAAACACCACCGGCACGTAGCGCAGCTGCACGTCCTGCGGCTTCTGCCGCTTCCACTGGTTCAGGTGCGGATGCAGGTCGAAGCAGTGCGGACAGCCGTACCAGAAGAATTCGATCACCTCGACCTTGTCCGGCGCGGTGGTCGGCTGCGGCGGATTGAGCACCAGGTAGTCCTTGCCGGCGGTGGGCGCCGCGAGCGCGGGAGTCGCCATGGCGAGAACCGCTGCCAGCAGGAAAGAACGCACGAGCTTCATCGCTTCCCCCTTCATCAGGTTGATGCCGGTCGCTAGGGCCGGTCGGCCGCCGCCAGCTTGATTAAGACGGCGTCGATGCCGTTTTGTTTCAGCTGCGAAAGCACCCGGTTCGCCTCTTCCACGCTGCGGAAAGGCCCCGCCCGCACGCGGTGCCAGGTACCCCGGTCGGGAATGTTCGCCGTCTGGACACTGGCCACCACTCCCAGCAACGCCAGCTTGGCCTTCAGGTTGTCGGCGTCGGCGGCATTCTGGAACGCCCCGGCCTGCACGTACAGCGTGACCTTGCCCGGCTGCTCCTCGACCTTCTTCACCTCCTGGGGCGTGGTGACCGGTTCTTCCTTGCCGGGGAGGATCTTGTAGAACTCGAAGCGCGGCCGGCTCTCGGCTTTGGCCGCCGGCTTGGGCGGCGGCGCGTCCTGCGGCAGACCCTGGACCGCGGGCGCCGACGGCGGCGCGTCGGGCTTTGCCGCGCGCTCGGGCGGCACGAACGGGCTCGGGCCGCGGTTCAGGTACCACGCCACCATGAGCGCGACCGCCAGGCCGATAACGAGCCCGATGACGATCCCGACCAGCAGCGAGCTGCCGCGGGTATTCCTGGATCGGCTGCGCACGTTCTTGTAGTCGCGGCTCACGTCACATCTTCTGCGGTGCGCTGACGCCCAGAAGCGACAGCCCGTTGTGAATGACCTGGCGCACCGCCGTTACCAGGGCCAGTCGTGCCAGACGCAGCGCGTCCTCCGGCACCAGGAACTGGGTGGCGTTGTAGTAGCTGTGGAACTCGCCCGCCAGATCCCGCAGATAGTTGGCCAGTGCGTGCGGTGCAAGGTCCGCTGCGGCCGCTTCGACCAGCGCCGGATAGTCCATCAGGCGCGCGAGCAGCGCGAGCTCGTGCTCGGTGCCGAGCGGAGACACGTCGACGCCCGGCAGCGCGGCGGCGTCGCCGCCCCACTGCGCGAGCACGCTGCAGACGCGCGCATGGGCATACTGCACGTAGTACACGGGGTTTTCCTGGCTTTGCGATTTCGCCAGATCGAGGTCGAAGTCCAGGTGCTGGTCGCTCTTGCGCATCACGTAGAAGAATCGCGCGGCGTCCTTGCCCACCTCGTGGCGCAGCTCGCGCAGCGTGACGAACTCACCGGCGCGCGTGGACATCGAGATCTTCTTGCCCTCGCGGTAGAGGATTGCGAACTGCACGAGCGCCACCCGCAGCCGCTCGGCGTCGATCCCGCACGCCGCGAGCGCGCCCTTGACCCGCGGAACGTAGCCGTGATGATCCGCACCCCAGATGTTGACCACCCGCGTAAAGCCGCGCTCGAACTTGTTCAGGTGATAGGCGATATCGGCGGCGAAGTAGGTGAACGCACCGTTCTCGCGCTGCACGACGCGGTCCTTCTCGTCGCCGAAGCGGCTCGACTGGAACCAGCGCGCGCCGTCCTGCACGTAGAGGTAGCCGTTTTTCTCGAGCAGCGCCAGCGCCCGCTCGACCGCGCCGGCGGTGTAGAGCGAGCGCTCCGAGAACCAGGAGTCGTATTCGACACCGAACTCGAGAAGATCGTTGCGGATGTCGCCCAGCTGCTCGGTCAGCGCCAGCTCGTGGACGTAGCCGTAATCAGCACCCAGGATGCGCTTGGCGTTGGCGACCAGCGCGTCCAAGTGCTCTTCGGGCTGCGTTTCCACCGGCGGCACGCCGTCGTAGATCGTGTGCACGTCGCGGGCGTAGCGATCCGCATGGGCGTCGAACATCTCCCGCGCCATGGTGCGCACGTAGTCGCCGCGGTAGGCATTGGGTGGAAACGCGACGTCCACGCCGGCGAGCTCCAGATAGCGCAGCCAGGTCGAAAGCGCCAGGATGTCCATCTGCCGGCCGGCATCGTTGACGTAGTACTCGCGGCAGACGTCGTAGCCCGCCGCCTCCAGGATGCTGGCGACGCTGGCGCCGTAGGCCGCGCCGCGCCCGTGACCGACGTGCAGCGGGCCGGTGGGATTGGCCGAGACGTACTCCACCTGGATGCGCGTGCCCTGTCCGTGCCGGCCGCGGCCGTAGGCCGAGCCCGCGTCGAGAATTCTCGGCACGACCGACTGTTTCGCCGAGAGCTTGAGGAAGAAGTTGACGAAGCCCCCGCCTGCGACCTCGACATGTTCCACCAGCGGCGAGGAGGGGACGGCCGCCGCCAGCTGCTGGGCCAGCTCGCGCGGGTTGCGCTGCAGCGCCTTGGCAAGCTGCATGGCGACGCTGCTGGAGTAATCGCCGAGCCTGGCGTGCTTGGGCCGCTGCAGTTCCGGGACCTGGGCGGCGTCGCCCAGCTCGATGGCATGCAGCGCCTGGCGCAGCAGATCGGCGAGATGCGAGCGGAACTCAGGGAGCGCGGGGGACGCCATGGAAGCCTTGGAAAAAGCGCAGATTATAGTCGTCGGGGGGCCACGGCGAAACCGCGCGGAATCGTGGGATGGCGGCTAGAACTCGATCGGGTCGACATCCAGCGCCCAGCGTACGCCCTTGCCGGCAAGCTCGGGAAGCTGCGGACGCCACGCCGCGATGAAGCGCTGGAGCGACGGGCGCCGCGCCGATTGCACCAGAAGCTGTGCGCGCGCCTTGCCCTCGCGTTTCGGCATCGCCGCCGGCACCGGGTCGTAAATCGTGACCCGCGCTTCGATGCCGGCGCCGGCCGCGGCGGCGGCCTGCAGGAACGCCAGGCACGCGTCGATCGCCGGGGCCTCGGCGCGCAAAAGCGCCTGGTGCACGAACGGGGGAAACCCGGCCGCTCGGCGCTCGGCCAGCAGCACCTCGGCGAAGCGCTCATAGCTGTGGGTCGCGAGCGCATGAAACAGCGGGTGGTGAGGAAAGCGGGTCTGTACCAGGACCTCGCCGGGCATGTCGGCGCGGCCCGCCCGGCCCGCCACCTGCATCAGCTGGGCGAACAGACGCTCGGATGCGCGGAAGTCGGCGCTGAACAACGCGCCGTCCGGATCGACGATCCCCACGAGAGTAACCGCGGGAAAGTCGTGACCCTTGGCGAGCATCTGGGTGCCGAGCAGCAGGTCGACGTCGCGGCGGTGGATCGCTTCGCGCATCGCTGCCCAGGCGCCGCGCGCGCGCGCGGTATCGCTGTCGACGCGCAGCAGACGCGCCGCCGGGAAGATGTCCCGCAGTACCGCTTCGAGGCGCTGGGTGCCGTGCCCGAGCGGCCGCAGATCCTGATTGCCGCAGCCGGGACAGGCCGCGGGCACCGGCTGCCCCGAGCCGCAGTGATGGCAGCGCAGCCGGCGCTCGGCGGAGTGAAGCACGCGCTTGGCGGCACAGCGGGGGCAGTCCGAGGTCCAGCCGCACGCGAAGCACGTGAGCACGGGGGCGTAGCCGCGGCGGTTGAGGAAGACGAGACTCTGCTCTGCGCGCCCCAGCCGATCTGCAAGCGCCGCGCGCAGCGGTTCGGAAATCAATGTGGCGGCCGGAAAGGGCCGCATGTCGACAATGCGCAGCTCGGGCAAACGTCCGCCGCCGAGCGCCCGGCGCGGCAGCGCCAGGCGCCGGTAACGCTGGCGCTGCGCGTTGACGAACGTCTCCAGCGACGGCGTTGCCGATCCGAGCACGACGGGAACGCCGGCGCGGCGGGCGCGGAACACCGCCAGATCGCGGGCCGAATAACGCAGTCCTTCCTGCTGCTTGAACGACTCGTCGTGCTCCTCGTCGACGACGACGAGCCCGAGCCGCGGCATGGCGGTGAACACGGCAAGCCGCGTGCCGAGCACGATGTCGGCCTCGCCCCGCAATGCCCGCAGCCAGTTGCGGGCGCGTCCCGCCTCGGCGACGCCGCTGTGCA
>DATIUV010000096.1:0-4164 GCA_035466595.1 Pelomicrobium sp. | reverse complement strand
CGACATCATCCACCAGGACCCGATCCTGTCGCAGGTGAAGCTGATCGCCGAGCCGTGGGACATCGGCGAAGGCGGCTACCAGGTCGGCAACTTCCCGGTGCTCTGGACCGAGTGGAACGGCAAGTACCGCGACACCATGCGCGCCTACTGGAAGGGCGACGGCGGCCTGATCGGCGACTTCGCGCGGCGGCTGACCGGCTCCAGCGACCTGTACGAGCGCAGCGGTCGCAAGCCCCACGCCAGCATCAACTTCATCACCGCCCACGACGGCTTCACGCTGCACGACCTGGTCTCCTACAACGACAAGCACAACGAGGCCAACCAGGAAGAGAACCGCGACGGCCACGACAACAACCTGTCGTGGAACTGCGGTGCCGAGGGGCCCACCGGCGACCCCGACATCCGCGCGCTGCGCGCGCGCCAGAAGCGCAACATGCTGGCCACCCTGCTGCTGTCACAGGGCACGCCGATGCTGCTGGCGGGCGACGAGCTCGGCCGCACGCAGCGAGGCAACAACAACGCCTACTGTCAGGACAACGAGATCTCGTGGGTCGACTGGAACGTGGGCGAGCAGGAGCGCACACTGCTCGCCTTCGTCGAGCGCATGATCCGCCTGCGCCACCGCCACCCGGTGTTTCGCCGCCGCGATTTCTTCCAGGGCCGACCGATCCATGGCTCGGACGCCAAGGACGTGCTCTGGCTCACCGCCGACGGCCGCGAGATGAGCGACGAGGAGTGGAACCAGCACAACGCGCGAGCGCTGGGCGTGTTCCTCTCGGGCGAAGCCCTCACCGAAACGGACCGACGCGGGCAGCCGCTGCGCGACGAGGACTTCCTCATCCTGTTCAACGCCCACCACGAGGCGGTGCCGTTCCGTCTGCCGCAGCTCGACGCTGCCACGCGCTGGCTGGTGCTCCTGGATACCGCGTTAGAAGGCGGTCTCGCACGCGACGGCGCGTACGACGCGGGCGCGGAGTATCCGCTGCAGGGACGCGCCCTGGCGCTGCTGCAGCGGCAGCGCCCGGGGGGCTGAGCGCGGCCGGCGCCCCCCCGGCGAATCGCCTCCCATGCCCGGCCCCAAAGCCCTCGCCTCCCTCACCTATGCGGTGCGCGTGCCCGTCGTGCTCAAGTACGTCGGGCAGCTGGCGATCACGCTCGCCGCCTTCGCCGCCGTGCCGGCGATGGCGGGGCTCGTGCTCGGCGAGGCCGTCGTGGGCCTCTATTTCGCCGCCGCCGCCGCCGTGCTGTGCGCGGCCGGCGCGCTGCTCGCGCGGCTGCCGCGGCCGGAGAGCATTCAGGCCAACGAGGCGCTGATCATCACGGCGTGCGTGTACCTGCTGGCGGCGGCGGCGTTCGCCACGCCGTTCATGCTCGCCGGCGTGCCCGCCGCCGACGCCCTGTTCGAATCGGTCTCCGGCGTCACCACGACCGGCCTGTCGACGCTGCGCTCGGTGGAGGACCTGCCCCGCACGCTGGTGTTCGCCCGTGCCTGGATGCAGTTCTTCGGCGGGCTCGGCATCGTGGTGCTGTCGCTGGCCCTGCTGGTGCGCCACGACTTCGCCGCCCGGCGCCTGGTGGAGCCGGCCTCGCCGGCCGAGCACCTCGCCACCACCACGCGCACGTTCGCGCTGCGCGTGTCCGGCGTCTACCTTGCGCTCGCCGCGTTCGGCATCGCGCTTCTGCTCTCGCTCGGCATCGACCTCTACGACGCCGTCACTTACGCGCTGGCCGGTGTGGCCACCGGAGGCTTCTCCCCCGCGGACGACAGCATCGCGGGACTCGGCCGCCCCGCGCAGTACGGCGTGCTCGCGCTCGGCCTGCTGGGCGCTGTCTCACTGCCGCTGTACCGGCGAGCGGTCGCCGGCGACTGGCGCGGCGCGCTCGGCGACCGGGAGCTGCTGGCGCTGGTCGCGATGGTGGCGCTGGTGACGGCGGTGCTATGGCTGCTCGGCACGCAATCGGGCACGCCGCTCGACCGCGGCGAGCGCTTCATGCTGGCGATTTCCGCCCAGACCACCACCGGCTTCACGCCGGCGGACCTGCAGGCGCTGGACCCGGCCTCCAAGCTCACCCTGATGGTGTCGATGGCGATCGGCGGCTCGGTGGGCTCCACGGCCGGCGGCGTCAAGCTGCTGCGCCTGCTGATGATCTTCGCGGTGCTGGGCCTGATGTTCCGCCGCCTGTGCCTGAAGCCGCACGCCGTGGCGGAGCTGCACGTCGCGGGGCGCACCGTGGAGGCACCCGAGGCCAACGGCGCGCTCGCCCTGGTGCTGCTGTTCCTCGCCGCCGCCATCGCCTCCTGGCTGCCGTTTCTCGCCGCCGGCCACGCGCCGCTGGACGCGCTGTTCGAGGTCGTCTCGGCG
The DNA here is from genome assembly GCA_035466595.1 of Pelomicrobium sp. GTDB lineage: Bacteria > Pseudomonadota > Gammaproteobacteria > Burkholderiales > UBA6910 > DATIUV01. The sequence continues at coordinate 1,801 of DATIUV010000096.1, read as the reverse complement.
CTCGGCACCGTCGGCCTCACCACCGGCGTCGCGTCGGCGGAACTTTCGCCCGCGCTGAAGGCCGTACTGGCGTTCGACATGCTGCTCGGGCGCGTCGAGTTCGTCGCGATGCTCATGCTACTCTATCCTTCCACCTGGTTCGGACGCAGGGCCACGCTGCAATGAGAGCGGTATTCATCGGCGCCAGCGCGCTCGCCGTCATGACCGCGCGCCAGCTGCTCGAGGGCGACCATGAAGTCGTCATCGTCGAGCGCGACAAGGAGCGCATCGACTCGCTGTCTGAGGAGCTCGATTGCGGCTTCCTGCACGGCGACGGCGCGCGCCCCGCCATCCTGCGCGAGGCCGACCCCGAGCACACCGACTTCCTGTTCTGCCTGACCGGCTCCGACCAGGCCAACATCATCGCCAGCCTGGTCGGGCAGTCCCTCGGCTTCGGCCGCGTGATCACGCAGATCAGCAACGCCGAGCTGGAGCACATCTGCCTCGAGCTGGGCCTCGAGGACACCATCATTCCCTCCCGCACCATCGCCAGCTACCTGACCGACATGGCCGAGGAACGCGATCCGCTGGAAGTCTCGGCGATGATCCGCGGCGACGCGCGCGTGTTCGCGTTCGTCGTCGAAAGCGACCAGGAGCGCCCGGTCACGGAGCTCGATCTGCCGAAGGAGGCGCGCGTCGTCTGCGTCTACCGCGGCGGCAAGCTGCTGCTGCCCGACGAGGAGACGCGCCTGAAGACCGACGACGAGGTGATCCTGATCACGCACCGCGACCACATCGAAGCCCTCGACGAGCGCTTCAAGCGCCTGCCGCGCAAGGGCGCACGCAACAAGCTCAAGCGCGGAGGCAAGAAGAAGTGACGCGCGGCCACGCGATGCCGTTCGGCGCCGAGCTGCGCCCCGGCGGCACCGCCCGTTTCCGGCTGTGGGCGCCGTCAGCGCGCTCGGTCGAGCTCGTGCTGGTGCGCGACGGCGCCGCCGAGACGCTGCCGATGCAGCGCCTCGAGGACGGCTGGTGCGAGCGCGTCGCGCCGGCCGCCGCCGGCGCGCGCTACCGCTTCCGCATCGACGGCGAGCTCGAGGTGCCGGATCCCGCCTCGCGCTGCAATCCCGACGACGTCCACGGCGCCAGCGAGCTCGTCGACCCCGCTGGCTACGACTGGGCCGACGGCGACTGGCGCGGGCGGCCGTGGCACGACACGGTCATCTACGAGCTGCACGTCGGCACGTTTTCGCCGGAGGGCACCTTTGCCGGCGTCGAGCGACGGCTCGACTACCTGCGCGAGCTGGGCGCCACCGCGATCGAGCTGATGCCGGTGGCGGACTTCCCCGGCCGCCGCAACTGGGGTTACGACGGCGTGCTGCCCTACGCGCCGGATGGCGCCTACGGCCGCCCCGAGGACCTCAAGCGCCTGATCGACGCCGCCCACTCCCGCAATTTGATGGTGTTCATCGACGTCGTCTACAACCATTTCGGCCCGGAAGGAAATTACCTGCACACCTACGCCAAGCCGTTCTTCACCGAACGGCACCCGACGCCGTGGGGCGCGGGAATCAACTTCGACGATGCGCGCTCGCGCGCCGTGCGTGACTTCTTCATCCACAACGCGCTGTACTGGCTCGAGGAGTACCACGCCGACGGACTGCGCCTCGACGCCGTGCACGCGATCGCCGACGACTCCGCGCCCGACATTCTCGAGGAGCTGGCGGCCGCCGTGCGCGCCGGCCCCGGCCGCGACCGCCACGTCCACTTGGTGCTGGAGAACGACAAGAACCAGGCGCGCTACCTCGGCGACCATCGCTAC
>DATIUV010000095.1:0-4058 GCA_035466595.1 Pelomicrobium sp. | reverse complement strand
CGGGCGGCGCGGGCCTGGCGATCCGCTGGGGCATCCATCCGAGCCCCTTCGGCGACGTGTTCGCGGCGCTGACCGCGCGCGGCGTGTGCCGGCTCGCGTTCGTCGACGACGAGGCCGCGGAGCGCGCGGCGCTGGCGGCCGCGTGGCCCCAGGCGCGGCTCTTGCGCGACGATGCCGCCGTTGCCGCGTTGACGGCGGCGGCATTTGCCGGCGACGGCAGCGCGAAGCCGCCGCTGTGGGTGCGCGGAACGAACTTCCAGATCGCGGTGTGGCGCGCGCTGTTGCGCGTGCCCGATGGCGCGGTGTGCACCTACGGCGACCTCGCCGCGGCGATCGGCCGGCCGAGTGCGGCACGGGCAGTCGGCCAGGCGGTCGGCGCGAATCCCGTCGCCTGCCTCATTCCCTGCCATCGCGTGATCCGCGGCATCGGCGCGCTGGGCGGCTATCGCTGGGGACCGCAGCGCAAGCGCGCGCTGCTGGCGTGGGAGGCGGCGCGCTCAGAGCGCGCGCGCAATCAATGACGCGCCGGTCACCAGCAGCACGATACTGACGATCTGGCCGACCGCGGCGGAGGACAGCCGCTGGTGCAGCCGTCCGCCGAGCGCGACGCCGGCCCACGCGACCGGCGCCAGGACGAGCGCGGTGAGCCACAGCGTCGCGTCGGCGTAGAGGCCGGCGAGTGCGAACGCGCCGACGCGCATGCCGACGCTCAACGTCGCCATCAGGGCGATGCTCGCGCGCAGCGCGGACTTCTCCGGCACGCGCCCCTTGAGATACATGACGTAGGGCGGGCCGCCGACGCCGAACAGCGCGCCGAGCACGCCGCCGGCCAGCCCGGCCGGGGCCGCCCACAGCGCCGGCACTGGCCCGCGAGGCGCGCGCTGCGCGAGCGACCACGCCGCGTACGCGCAGACGAACACGCCGAGCGCGAACAGCGCCGCGTCGCGCGGCAGGTTGACGAGCAGCGTCACGCCCAGCACCAGCCCCAGCAGCATCGTCGGCACCAGCCGCAGCACCTCGCCGCGCGCGGCATGCCGGTGCGTGCGCGCGCCGATCAGCACCGCGGAAGAAAGGTCGAACAGGCCCGCCAGCGCCAGCACGAACGGCAGCGGCAGGAAATGCGCCAGCACCGGCACGACGATCGGTGCGGCGCCGAAGCCGCTGATGCCGAACACGACGTAGCCGGCAAATACCGCGGCGGCCGCAGGCAGCAGGACGTCGAGCGGTAGCACGGGGCGGGGCCTTTTCAGCGGGAACGCGCCACGGCGGGCCCGCCGCGGCAGCCGCCAGTATAATGGAGCGTCCCCCTCCTTTTACCGTCCCCGGATGTCCGCGCCCGAAAACGTCGACCTGGTGCGAGTCCTCGCCGACCAGGCATTCGCCCGCTCGGCGGGATCGCCGCTGACCGGCGGCAACGACGTCGAACTGCTGTTTGACGCCGGCGAGAACTATCCCGCGTGGGAGCAGGCGATCGCCGGCGCGCGGCGCGCCATCGCGCTGGAAATGTACATCGTCGGCCGCGACCGCACCGGGCGCCGCTTCATCGAGCTGCTCGTCGAGCGTGCGCGCGCGGGCGTCGCGGTGCGCGTGCTCTACGACTGGTTCGGCTCGCTCGGCGCCGCCGCCGGCGGGCTGTTCGCGCCGCTCGAGGCGGCGGGCGGCGAGGTGCGCGCATGCGCGCGGCCGAGACTGGCTGCGCCGCTGGCGATGCTCTCGCGCGACCATCGCAAGCTGCTCGCCGTCGACGACGAGGTCGCTTTCGTGTCGGGCCTGTGCATGGCGGACGACTGGCTCGGCAGGCCCGAGCGCGGCGTGGCGCCGTGGCGCGACACCGGGGTGGCCATTCGCGGTCCGGCGGTCGGCGATCTGTGGGCCGAGTTCGCCGACGCCTGGGGCGCGTGCGGCGGCGCCCTCGAGGGCGTTGCGCTGCCGGCGCCGGGCTCGATCGCGCCGCGCGGCGGCGTGCCGGTGCGCGTCATCGGCACGACGCCCGCCACCGCCAAGATCTACCGCGTCGACCTGCTGGTGGCCTCGCTCGCGCGCGAGACGCTGTGGCTCACCGACGCCTACTTCATGGGCACGCCGGTGTACCTCGAATCGCTCAAGAACGCCGCCCGCGACGGCGTCGACGTGCGGCTGCTGGTGCCGCGCTCCTCGGACATTCCCTGGATCGCCACGGTGTCGCGCACGCTCTACCGCCCGCTGCTGGACGCGGGCGTGCGCGTGTACGAGTGGGACGGGCCCATGATCCACGCCAAGTCCGCGGTGGCCGACGGCCGCTGGGCGCGGGTGGGCTCGTCCAACCTGAACCTGTCGAGCCTGTTCGGCAACTGGGAGCTGGACGTCGCGATCGAGGACGAGGCGACCGCGGAGGCCCTGGCCGAGCGGTTCCTGGTCGATCTCGAGGGCGCCACCGAGGTGGTGCACGGCGAGCGTCGCAAGGTCGTGCTCTCCCATTCGCGGCAGAAGCTGCGAGCGTCGAAGGCGCGCGCGCTGGGCAGCGCGCGCGGGGCGGCCCGCTACGCGGCGCGGCTGGGTAGCGCGGTCAGCGCGGCGGTGGGCCGCAGCCGCCCGCTCGATGCGACCGAGGCCGGCGCGGTGGCCGCGGTCGGTCTCGTGCTGGCCGTCGCGGGTGCGCTCGTGTGGCTCTATCCCGCGCTGGTGGGCGTGCCGCTCGCGCTGCTGCTCGCATGGTCGGGCTGCGCGGCACTGTGGAAGGCGTGGCGGCTCAAGCGGCGCAAGCCGGCGGGTGACGCTTGAGCGAGCCGCGCCCGCGCGTGCTGCTGGTGGGCGCGGGTCATGCGCACCTGCACGTCGCCCGCAATGCGCGCCGCTTTGCCGAGCGCGGCATCGAGCTCACGCTGGTCGATCCCGGAAGGCTGTGGTACTCGGGCATGGCGACGGGCATGCTGGGCGGCCTTTACGCACCCGAGGAAGACCAGATCGACCCGTGCCCCGTGATCGAGTCGCAGGGCGGCCGTTTCGTGCTCGATCGCGTCGTCGGCATCGACCGCGGCGCGCGCCGGGTCGAGCTCGCGTCGGGGACGTCGATCGGCTACGACGTCGTGTCGTTCAACATCGGCAGCCGCATCGCCGCCGATCCCGCCTGGCTGGGGCTCGAGCGCGTGTGGACGGTGAAGCCGATCCCGGAGCTGGCGATGGCGCGCAGCCGCGTCGAGTCGCTGCTGGCGGCGAATGCGGGCGACGCGCTGCGGGCGGTCGTGGTGGGCGGCGGCGCCACCGGCTGCGAGGTCGCGGCCAACCTTGACGGCCTGGCGCGGCGCCATGGCCGCCGCGCGGCCGTGACCGTGGTGGACGGCGCCTACCGCCTGCTCGCCGGCTACCCCGCCGGCGCCGCGCGCACGCTGCGGCGGCGGTTTCGCCGGCGCGGTATCGAGACGGTGCTCGGCGATCCGGCCGTGGTGGTGCGGCAGGGCGAAGCGCAGCTGGAATCGGGGCGCCGGTTGCCCTGGGACGTGCTGGTGGTGGCCATCGGGCTGAAGCCGGCGGCGCTGGCCGCGCGGCTCGGCCTGCCCGTCAACGACGAGGGCGCGCTGAGGGTCTCGGCTGCGCTGACCTCCGTCGCCGACGATCGCGTGTTCGCGGTGGGCGACTGCGCGGCGCTGGAGGGCCACCGCCTGCCGAAGCTCGGTGTGTTCGGCGTGCGCCAGGCGCCGGTGCTGCTGGAGAACCTGCTGGCGCGGGCCGCCGGCGCGCCGCTCGCCCACTACCGGCCGCAGCGCGTCTACCTGTCGATCCTCAATCTTGGCGACGGCTCGGCGCTGGCAGCCTGGGGCCCGTTCTACTGGACGGCGCCGTGGTGCATGCGCTGGAAGGAGAAGCTCGACCGGCGCTTCGTCGAGCGCTACCAGCGCTTCGACACCACCCGCAGCCGCGGCCGCTGATTCCGGCGGCGCGCGGAACCGTGGCCCGCGCGGCGGCCTCCTATTGGTATGCGGCCGGCATCCGCGCCGGCATTCGCTTTTCCTGGCTCACCGGAGCAGACGCCATGCCCTACGATCGGATTTCCGACCTGCCCGACTCGGTGCGGAACAACC
>DATIUV010000094.1:0-12215 GCA_035466595.1 Pelomicrobium sp. | reverse complement strand
CGATCCCGCCGCGACGCCGCGGGTTCGCGCGACGCTGCGCTACTACCTGCGACTGCTGGGCGGACTGTACGTGTTTCTGGCGCTCACCTGCGTGCTTTTCCTGCTGCCGAGGCGCGGGATCGGCGCGCTCGGCGGGCGGCTCGCCGCCGACGATCCGCTGGCCGGCCCCATCACCCGCACGCTGACGCGCCCGCAGGAGCTCGCGGCCATCCGCGTCGATGCCGTGCTCGCGTTGACGCTTTACGGCGGCGCGTTCTGGCTTTACGGCGCGCACGCGCATTGGCTGGCGCTCGCGTTGGCGCTGCGCGCGCTGTGGGTCTCGCTCAACGACAACGCCTACCACTACGGCACGCCCGCGGGCGACGACCGCCACGGCCTCAACCTGCGCGCGAGCACGCCGGCGCGCTGGCTGCTGCTCAACTTCAACCTGCACGGTGTGCATCATCTCGATCCGGGGTGCCCATGGACCGGGCTGCGGCGCCGCTTCGAGGCGGGCGGCAGCAGCTACGACGGCACGCTCATCGCCGCGTTCGCGGCGCAGCTGCGCGGGCCGGTGCCGGCTCAGGCGTCTTCCGCCTCGGGCAGCGGATCGGGGAAGAGTTCCGGATCGAACGCGCGGTCGCCGTCGGGCAGCGGCTCGCCGGCGGGACGCAGGGCGGCGAAGTCGTAGAGCGCACGGTCGGCGAGGTGCGAGGGCACCACGTTCTGCAGGCTGCGCGCCAGCGTCTCGATGCGCCCGGGGAAGCGCTTCTGCCATTCCCCCAGCATCGCCTTCACCGCCTGGCGCTGCAGGTTGGGCTGCGAGCCGCACAGGTTGCACGGGATGATGGGGAACGCGCGCGCTGCGGCGTAGGCGGCGATGTCGCGCTCGCTGCAATAGGCGAGCGGCCGGATCACGACGTTGCGGCCGTCGTCGGACACGAGCTTCGGCGGCATCCCCTTCAGCTTGCCGGCGTAGAACATATTGAGGAACAGCGTCTCCAGCAGATCGTCGCGATGGTGGCCGAGCGCGATCTTGGTGGCGCCGATCTCGCCGGCGACGCGGTAGAGGATGCCGCGCCGCAGCCGCGAGCAAAGGCCGCAGGTGGTCCTGCCCTCGGGGATCACGCGCTTGACCACGCCGTAGGTGTCCTGCTCCTCGATGTGGAAGCGCACGCCGCGCGAGCCCAGGTAGTCCGGCAGCACGTGGGCCGGGAAGCCCGGCTGCGTCTGGTCGAGGTTGACCGCGGTGATCTCGAAGTGGACCGGCGCCTTCTCCCGCAGGTGCAGCAGGATGTCGAGCAGCGTGTAGCTGTCCTTGCCGCCCGACAGGCAGACCATGACGTGGTCGCCGGGCTCGATCATGGCGTAATCGGCGATCGCCTGCCCGGTCAGGCGGCGCAGGCGCTTGGCCAGCTTGTTGTCCTCGTAAGCCCGCTTGCGGGCCGGCGTCGGCATGGTTCGATTCCCGGGGTCGGTGGAAGCTTCGCGCGAGCCCTGTCGGCCATCGCGCAAGTCGTTATTTTCCCAAATTTTTCAGCGACCGCCTACGTCGAATTGCGGAACGCGTGGCGCCGAACTATCGTGAGGCCGCCGAGCCTAAGTTTTTACCCCGCCGCGCGTCGGCCGCCACCCTCGCCGAGGCGCCACGCGGGCCCAGATTGCGGGAGATCCGCCATGCTACGCACCGTCTGCCTCGCTCTTGCCGTCGCCGTTGCCGTCACCGCCCCGCCGGCGCGGGCCGCCGACGCGCCCAACCCGCTGGCCGCCGTCGTGCGCGTGAAGTCGCAGAGCCTGCCCGACGCCCGCACCGCGCCCTACCTCGGCGACGAGCGCGACGGCAGCGGCGTCCTGATCGGCAAGGATGGCCTGATCCTGACCATCGGCTATCTCGTGCTCGAGGCCGACAGCGTCCAGGTCACCGACGCCGCCGGCAAGACGCACGCCGCCACGGTCGTCGCCTACGACCACGCCTCCGGGTTCGGCCTGCTGCGCACCGTGACGCCGTTGCCGGCCGAGCCCATCGAGCTCGGCGAATCGACGCCGGTGAAGGAGCGGGACGATGTGCTGGTCGCCGGCTTCGGCGGCCCCGGCGCGGCGACCCGCGCGATGGTGGTCTCGCGCCGGCCGTTCACCGGCAGCTGGGAGTACCTGCTGGAGAGCGCCATCTTCACCTCGCCGCCCGCGGCGAACTGGGGCGGCGCGGCGCTGATCGGCACGAACGGCAAGCTGCTCGGCATCGGCTCGCTGCTGGTACCCGACGCGCTCGAGCCCGGCTACCGCTTCCCCGGCAACATGTTCGTGCCGATCGACGTGCTCAAGCCGATCCTCGGGGAGCTCACGCGCGAGGGCAAGCGCGCCGGGCCGCCGCGCGCGTGGCTGGGCCTTTCCACGGAGGAAGTCGGCGGCCGGCTGGTGGTGGTGCGCGTTGCGCCGGAGGGCCCCGCGGCAAAGGCGGGCATCGGGAAGAACGACATCGTCACCGCCATCGACGGCAGCCCGGTGACGACGCAGGCCGAGCTCTACCGCAAGCTGTGGGCGAAGGGCGCGGCGGGCGCCCCGGTCACGCTCAAGGTGCTGCAGGGCGCCAGCCTCAACGACGTCAAGGTGAAATCCATGGACCGCGCCGATTATCTCCGCACCAAGCAGGCCCTGTGATGGCCGCCCCGCCGGAGCCCGTCCGCCGCCGCCTGCTCGCCGCCGGCCTTTCCGCCGGCGCGATGGCGCTGCTGCCGGCCGACCTGCTGGCCGCATTGCTCGCCACGCCGCGCCAGCCGCGCGGGCCGTTCTATCCGCTCACGCTCCCGCTCGATCGCGACAACGACCTCGTCCGCGTCGAGGGCCGGCCCGGTCTCGCGCAGGGCGAGATCACCAACGTCGTGGGCCGCGTGCTCGACACCGAGGGCCGGCCGGTGGCCGGCGCGCGCGTCGAGATCTGGCAATGCAACGCGTTCGGCCGCTATCACCACGAGCACGACAACCAGCGCGCGCCCATCGACCCCAACTTCCAGGGCTACGGCCAGTTCGTCACCGGCGAGGACGGCGCCTACCGCTTCCGCACCATCAAGCCGGTGGCGTATCCGGGCCGCGCGCCGCACATCCACTTCGCGATCACGGGCCCGGGCATCGCGCCGCTGGTGACGCAGATGTACGTCGCCGGCGCGCCCGAGAACGAGCGCGACTTCCTGTTGAACAGCATCGGCAGCGAGCCGGCGCGGCGCAGCCTGATTGTCGCGCTCGACACCCGCACCGCCGGCAACGAGCGCGTAGGCCGCTTCGACATCGTCGTGCGCCGCGCCTAGCGCGCCGGCGCGGCCTTCACCGTCTGCGGCTGCGCCGGCCAGACGCCTTTTGTCACGGCGCGGCTGCCGTCGAACACGAGATAGCTCTGACGACCGTAGTGCGGCAGCGGCCGCGCGGCTGCCGCGAGCGCGTCGGTGCCCGCCGCCGAAACGACGACCGCCACCGGCCCGTCACGATGCCGCGCGGTCCACGCCTGCAGCGTGCCCTCGCGCCCGACTTCCGGCGGCCGTGGCGGCCAGCCGTTGGCCGCGAGCCAGGCATCGACGGAAGCGTGAACGCCGATCAGCAAGACGGGCGCGCCGCCGCGCGGCCGCTCGACCGGCGGCGACGGATAGTCGAGCATGCGCTGCGCCAGATGCGACGCCGCTTCGCGCAGCGCCGCGTCGCCGCCGGCGATCACGGTGGCGGTGCGCGGATTCACCATCGCGTCGCGCAGGATCGGCGGCGCTTCCGCGGGGCCGAGACGGCGCAGCAGGCGGAAGTCGGGGTCCAGCACCTCCGCCTCGGCACGCGCCGGCGTCTTCAACTCGAAGCTCGCGCTCGTCGTCGTCAAGGACAGGATCTCCGTCTGCTCCCCCGCGGCGGTGCGGATCGTCACGGGAACGCGCAGCCGGTAGGCGGGCTGCGCCTGCTTGAGCTCGATGCGCACGCCGGAAGCCGTCTGCTCGGCGCCGGCGAGGGTGAGCGTCGGCGCGCCGGCGCGCGTGAGCCACTGCTCGAAGAACGGCGCCAGGTCCTCGCCGCTCGCGGCCTCGAACGCGCGCCGCAGGTCGTCCCAGGACGCGGTGCTGAACTGCTGGCGCTGCCAGAAACGACGGATGCCTTCGTCGAACGCAGCGCGCCCGATGCGATCGCGCAGCATCAGGAACAGCATCGCCGCCTTGTGGTAGCCGACGATCTGGGAGGTGCCGTGCAGCCGCGAGGTGAACTCGACGAGCGGCCGGTCCTGCCCCGGCGGGATCGCCGCGATGTCGCGCAGCCACGACAGGCGCATCTCGCGCGCCGCCTCGGCGTCGGCGCGCTCCTTGTAGGTGTAGTCGGCCATGAAGGTGGTGAGGCCCTCGGCCCAGTTGCCCGCGCGGTAGTCCGGATAGACGCCGTTGCCCCACCAGTTGTGCAGCACCTCGTGGCCGAGCGAAGTCGACTTGATGAACGGCAGGCGCAGCACCTCGACGCCGAGGTAGGTCAGCGTCGGCATGCCGAAGCCGGTCGGCGTCGGGCTGGAGACGACGCTGAACTCGGTGAACGGGTAGGCGCCGATCCAGCCCTCGTAGAGATTGAAGTAGTCCTTCAGCGCGTCGAGATAGCCGTCGGCGAGCTCGGCGATGCGCGGGTGGAAGTAGGTGCGCAGGCGGATGTCCCTGCCCGCCGCGCTGCGGATCAGGCGCTCCCGGATCGTGTACGGCCCGGCCATGAGATCGATGCCATCGGCCGGATGCGGGAACTCGAACGTCGCGCGATAGGCGCCGTCTCGCGTTTCCTCGCGCGCCAGGCGCCCGGGCACGAGCCCGCGCTGCGCTTCGGGAAGACTCAGCGTCAGCCGGTAGCTGAACGGCTGGCCGATCACTTCGGGATACCAGCGGCTCGCCGATGGCAGGAACGTTCCGTCGGCGCCGGTCACCGGCCGCGCGTTGCGCAGCGTGTCGCGATGGTCGAGCGCGGTGTCGAGGGGATCGAGCGCGCCGCGCCACGTGACCTCCACCTGCCGCGTACCCGGCGCCGCCGGAAGCGCCCACAGCAGGACGCCCTCGCGCCGCGCCGGCTCTCCCAGCGGCTTGCCGTCGACGGTCACGGAAGCCGCCTCGAAGCGCTCGCCCAGCGCGAGCGTCGCCGGCCGATCGAGGTCGATCTGCAGCCGCGCCTCGCCGTTCAGTGTTCGCCGCGCGGGATCGATCGCGACGACGATCTCGCTCGTCACCGACACGGGGGGCGCAGCCGCGGCGGTCGCCGCCAGCGCGAGCGCCAGCGCTGCCGCGGCGCGCATCATTGCGCTGGTGGCGGAAACTTGGCGACGACCTCCAGCGTCTCCTCCCCGCGCCTGACGGTGATCGGCAGCCAGGTGCCCGGCGCCTGACGCTGCACGGCCGCGCTGACGTCGCCGGACTCGCGAGCCTGGCGCCCGGCGATCTCGACGACGACGTCGCCTTCGCGCAGCCCGGCTGCATCGGCGACGCTGTCCTTGACCACCTGCCGGATGCGCACGCCCCCTGCCGCCGGCTCGAGCCAGACGCCGAGACGCGGCCGGTCGGCGGCCGCTTCGGCCCTTGGCGGCGCCGGCACGCGGAACACCGCATCGGCGATGCCGGCCGCAGCAAGCTCGTCGCACTCGCGGTCCTCGTCCCACGGGAGCAGGCTCGCCACCCGGTGAACGTCGAGATCCTGCAGCTGATGGGCCACGCCGTCCCCGTATGCGACGTGGCCGCTGCCCATGATGCCTGCCACCGTGGCGCCGGGATACTTGACCAGCGCCTCCGCGATGCGCTGCGCCATCCCCCGATCCCAGACCTGCTGCGTCTCGACGAAACGCTTGAACTGGGCCTCTTCGTCGCCGCTGGCCGCGCCCGCAAGGCCGTGCCCGTCTTTCTTGTGCTGCTCGAACACCGGCCGCAGCCGGGCGAGGTGACCGGCGCGGGCCGGCGCCGGCCGCGTCACGCCCTCGCGGCGCGACTCGTCGATGCCCGCGAGCCCGTCCCGGCCGACGTCGCGGATCAGGCTCTGCTCCACGTTGAGTGCCACCATCGGCACGCGGTTCATGCGCGCGAACTCGAACAGCGGCATGTACAGAGAGGGATCGAAGCGCCAGACCTTGTTCCACTCCGATTGCTTCAGGAACTCGGCTTCGGTCAGCTCGCCCGCGACCCAGCGGTCGAGCGCCGGCTGCACCCGCCGCGGGAACATCTCCAGTCCGATCACCAGGTCCGGGTTACGCCCCTTGAGGGCGGCCAGCATCATGAGCTGCCAGCGATGGTGCTCGCGGTTGTCGTGGATTTCGCCCAGCAGCACGACCTGGCTGCCCTGGATGCGCTCCATGACCGCGGCCGTGGAGATCGCTGCGGGCGCCGCGCCCGGAATGAGCCACCTCGCTGCCGGCACGCAGGCCGGGGAAGCCTTCGAGGCCGCCGCCATGGCGGGCATGACAGCAGCCGCCGCACCGAGCAGCAAAATCAGAGTTGAAACACGCATGGTTCGCCCTTGGAAATTCGCGGGAGGCTGGCGTTCGACGCCTGGGCGGGCGCGGCGTTCCCGCTAGTGGCGCAGTTTGTTGACGCGCTCGAACACGGGCTTCGCGGCTTTCTCGAAGCCGCGCGGATCGAGCCGCTGCCAGACCCCGCCGCCAACGACCCCGAGCCCCGCAACGATCAACAGCGCACCCGCCAGCATCTGCGGCAACCGCACGAACAGCCGCCACGCCCAGTGGCTGCGGCGCTGCGGATTGAGCACCAGCAGCGCGCCCGTGCCCGCCAGCAGGAAGCCGGCGGCGCTCACCAGCACGAGCGGGTTGCGCACGAGAAAATCCATCGTCGGCCGCACCAGGCCCTCGGCGCGCACGTACGCGAAGCCGACGATGGCCGCGCCGACCATCAGGACCATCAGGCCCCAGATCACGGCCGGCGCGCCGGCGTAGGCGTCGCCGGGCTCGCCGGACAGGCGGAAGCCCATCTGCCGCGTCCATACCGACTCCAGCCCGCCGAGCGCGATGCCGGCGCCGACGAGGAAGATGCCGAGGTTGAAGCCCTTGGGCAGGCCGAAGAACTGCCCGGCGATCATGGCGATGATGCCGAGGACGATGGCGCCGAATTCGAGGAAGCCGAGAATGCGCACGTCAGGCGCCGACCGTGAGCACGATCTTGCCGCGCGCGTGGCCGGTCTGGCTCAGGCGCTGGGCGTCGGCGGCCTTGGCGAGCGGAAACGTCGCGCCCAGCACCGGCCGCAGCCGCCCGCCGTCGACGAGCGCCGCCAGCTCGCCGAGGATGCGCGCGCTGGGCTGGATGAACACGAACGCGGAGCGCACGCTGAGCGCCTTGGCGCGCTCCTCCGGCGGCGGAATGACGATCGACACCAGCAGCCCGCCCGGCTTCACCACCGACCAGGACGCTTCCTGCGTCTGGCCGCCGACCGTGTCGAACACAACGTCGACGGGCAGCATCGAGCGGGTGAAGTCCACCGCGCGGTAATTCACCAGCTCATCGGCGCCGAGCGACTTGACGAGATCGGCGTTGCGCGGCGAGCAGGTGGCGATCACGCGTGCGCCGCGCGCCTTTGCGATCTGCACCGCCAGCGCCCCGACCCCGCCGGCCGCGGCGTGGATCAGCACGCGCTGGCCCGGCTGCAGGTCGGCCACGTCCACCAGCGACCACCAGGCGGTGATGCCGGCGAGCGGCAGCGACGCCGCCTCGACCTCGGTCAGGGCGGCGGGCTTGCGCGCCACCTCGGCCGCCTTCACGGCAATGTACTCGGCATAGCCGCCGTCGCGGGCGATGTCGGGCCGGGTGTAGACCTCGTCGCCGGCGCTGAACTCCGTCACGCCGGCGCCGACCTGCTCGACGACGCCGCAGACGTCCCAGCCCAGCGTGAGTGGCAGGCGGTGCGGGATGAAATCCTTGAGCCAGCCCTCGCGGATCTTCCAATCCACCGGATTGACGCCGGCGGCGTTGACGCGGATCAGCACCTCGTCGTCGGCGATCTCGGGAACGGGCACGTCGTCGAGCCGGAGCACGCCGGCGTCGCCATAGGCGTGGATGCGCACTGCTCTCATCGGGAAGGAAGCCTGGTCGCGGGGAAACGACGGAACTTTACTCGACGAAGTCGTAGACCACAATTCGACGCACGAGCGGCTGCAGCACCTCGGCGACCGCCCGCTTGTGCTGCGGATGGACCTGGTAGGCCTCCAGCGCCGCGCGGCTCTCGAACGTGAGCACCACGCCGACGTCGTAGGAAGCGTCCTCGACCGGGCGGCTCGCCGGCAGAGGCTCGCCGGCGGCGACGCGCACGACGCCCGGGATCGCCGCCAGGTCGCGCGAGGCCTCGATCAGCCGGCGCCGGTGCTCGGCGTTGCCGGGCTCCTTGAGCCAGGCGATGACGACGTGCTGGACCTGATCCGGTGCGTAGGCGCGCTGCTGGGCGGGCGCGCAGCCCAAAAGCGCGAGCCACAGCACGGCCACCAGCAGCCGCGCCGGCGGCGGGAGTCTACTCGGCACCGCCGTCCCCATCGCCGTCCGCATCGGTTTCTCCGCCGCCGCCCGCCAGCGCCAGCGTGTAATCGACGCAGCGCGCGACTTCGGCGGCGTCGAGGGCGGCGCCCGCCTTCGGCTCGAGATGCAATTCGACGCCGCCGCCCACTGGCGTCACCGTGACGCGCTCCAGCTTGGCGTATTCGTTGGTGGGACAGCCGCAGGTGCCGTCCTGGCATTGGCGAAACGCGGCCAGCACCCGCCCCTGCCGGCCTTCGACGCCGTGCACGCTGACCGTCAGGCCGCCGTCCCTGGAATCAATGCGATACTTCATCGTCCCCTCCCGCGCGATCGAACACTTCCCATTCAATCCGACTCGGCGGAGTCCGGCAAGCGGCCGGGCCTGCCGACGGCGGCACGCCGCTCAAGCCGGCCGCGCGCCGCCCGTCGCGTGGCCGGCGCCGCCGATCAGTCGTCGGTGGCGGGGGGCTTCTTCGCCACGGCCGGCGTCGGCCGGCGCCCGTCCAGGAGGTGGCCAATGGCCAGCACGGGATGGCGCCACAGCATGCGCGGTCCGGCGTAGCGCATGACGGCGCGGACCTGCTCGCGCATCTTCGGGCTGTAGCAGTGCACCGTGCACTGGTTGCACACCGGCTTGTCCTCGCCGAACGGGCACTTGTCGAGCCGTTTCTCCGCGTATGCGGCGAGCCGCGAGCAATCCTCGCACAGGGATTCGCGCCGGCCGTGCCGGTCGCGGCAGTAGATCCGCACCATCGCACGGATGGTTTTCAGCTCGCGCTGCAGGTGCGGATGGCCGGCAAGGCCACGGTGGGAGCGGTCCATGCCCCTATGCTAAGCCGCCAGCGCTGCGGGCGGTATCCGCCGGACGACCTAGCATGAACTAGTCCTTCGGATCGCGGCCCAGCAGCATGTCGACGAAGCGCTGCCGCGTCGCCGGCGTCAGCGTGCGCTCGGTCACGAAGCGGGCGTGGGCTTCCGGATTCGCCGCGTCGAGCTCGATGCCCCACAGGGGCGTCACGCTGGTCGGCAGCATGCCGTAGCGCACGTCGCCGATCACGAGCGGCCTTGTCGGGTGCACCGCCGCGTAGCCGTCGGCGAAGCGCACGAACCGCTGCACGTCCGCGAGCGCCCGCGAGCCTGCCGGCGCGGCCGGCAGCGGCCGCGAGGCGTCCACCAGGACGGCCTTTTCTCCCGGGTAAACGGTCACGCTGCCCGGCAGGCCGACGCGCACGCCGTCGGCATGGGCCGTCGTCCCGTCGACGTACACCGAGCGCCACAGGATGAGGTTGGCGAGCGTGGGCTTCACGATGAGCCGCTCCGGCCGGTGGCCGCGGCTTGCCGCGAGCTCGCGCGCGGCTTCCAGCGCGCGCTGGTGCTGGACCACGCCGAGCGCGAGATACAGGGCGGCGAGCACGAGGCCGGCCCGCGCCACCGCCGGCCGGCGCCGCCACCAGCCGATCCCGAGCGGCACCAGCAACAGCAGCGTGAACACGGGGTCGACGATGGCGATGATGCTCCAGGCGATGCGCTCGTCGGAGAACGGCCACAGCAGGTGGGTGCCGTAGCTCGTGCAGGCATCCAGCACGCCGGCGAGCGCGTAGCCGAGGAACGCGTAAAGATACAGCCGCGGAAAGCTCAGGCGCCGCCGCAGGAACGGCCACAGCAGCGCCGCGGCGACGAGCGCGCCGACCGGGATGAACGCCAGCGCGTGCGTGAAATGGCGGTGATACTCCAGAACGAGCAGCGGGTCCTGCCCGCTCTGGATCAGGGCGTCGGCGTCGGCCAGCAGCCCGGCGCCGAAGCCGACGCCGGCGGCGACGCGCGCGTCGCGGGAAGGCGCACCGGCCTGCGCCAGGGTGGCGCCGAGGATGCCCTGGGTCAGCAGGTCCATGGTGCGCGATTGGAGACCGGGTCGCGGCGAAGGTTCCGGGGTGGCCGCGGCTGCAACCGCGGTCCCCGGCGGGGCGCTACCGCACCTCGACGTTGATGTCGTAGAAGATCTTCACCTCGGACGGCTTCTCCGCCGGCGTATCGCCGGTTCCCGCGCCGGGGTATCGATTCGTCACCGTCGGCCCGTCGCCGGCAGCGCCCGCGACGCCGCGCGTGCCGCGCTCCGAATCGTGCACGACGCCGACGTAGCGGTCGGTCGGCGCAGCGCACGCGGCGAGCAGCAGCGCAACCAGGGCCGCAGCGGAACGCCGGGCGCGCGTCACGCGAACCCCGCCGGCTCGTCGCCCGCCGCGCGCGTCACCACCGGCGGCTGCGGCGCCTCGTTCACGTGCAGCCGGAACACGTCGGGCCGCGCGTAGTGGCCGGCGACGTCGAAGTCGTACTTGGCGCGCGTGATCTCGTCGCGGTCGAGCTCGGCCGTGAGGATGCCCTCGGCCTCGCGCAGCGGCCCGGCCAGCACCCGCCCCAGCGGATCGACGATGCAGCTGCCGCCGGAGGCGATGACGGCGTCGGGGTCGTCTCCCTGGGCCAGGTTGAAGTCGGCGGGAAAATCGCGCCGGCGCGTGAACTGGTTGCAGGAAAGCACAAAGCAGCGCCCCTCCAGCGCCACGTGCTGCATGCTGGGCAGCCAGGTGGCGCGGCCATCGGCCGTGGGCGCGCACCAGACCTGGATGCCCTTGGCGTACATCGCCATGCGCAGCAGCGGCATGTAGTTCTCCCAGCAGATCACGGCGCCCAGCCGCCCGTGCGGCGTGTCGAACACCGGCAGCGTGGAGCCGTCGCCGAAGCCCCACACCAGCCGCTCGGCCGCCGTGGGCATGAGCTTGCGGTGCTTGCCGAGATAGGCGCCGTCCGGCGCGAAGAACAGAACCGTGCAGTAGAGCGTGCCGAGGTCGCGCTCGATCACGCCGATCACGAGATGGATGGCGTTCTCCTTCGCCACCCGCGCGAGGAAATCGACCGCCGGGCCCGGCACGTCCACCGAGGAGTCGAAATAGCGGCGGAACTCGTCGCGGCCCGCGCTCGTGCGCGAGCCGATTCGCGCGCCGAAATCGGCGCCGTTGGGGTAGGCGGAAACGAACGCCTCGGGAAACAGGACGATGTTCGCGACGCGGCGCGCGGCGTCGGCGGCAAGGTCGCGCACCTTGGCCAGCGTGCGCTCGCGGTCGAACGCGACCGGCGCGGCCTGCACCACCGCGGCGATGCACGCGCTCATGCCGGACGGACGGCCGCGCTGCCGCGGCTCATTTCAGGTTGGGCAGGTTGAGCAGCGCCATCTCCAGGTTCGCGCTCATGAGCTTGGCCGCGTCGTTGCCGCGCAGCTGCTGGATCGCTGCATTGACCTTGCGCTCGAGGTCGGCTCGGCTCGCGCCGCCGACGTCGGCGAACATGTCCGCCAGATCCGTCATGCCCTGCTCCGCGGCCAGCGTGCGCACTTCGGCCAGCAGCCGCTCCACCGCCGGGCGGTCGAGGTTGGTCAACAGCTTGAGCGTGGTCTCTTCCTTCATCGCGCTTCTCCTGTCGTCGCGCCGGCCCCGCGCGCGCGGCTGCGTGGCGCGGCGCGCGGCGTTGCGCTAATCTTGGCCCCTTTGTCGCGACGGTCCCGCTCGGCCGGGCCCGATCGACATCCCCGCCAACGCATTATATCCGTATGCAAGTTGCCAACCGAAACGTCGCCCTGCTGACCGCGTCCCAGGCGCTGCTGTTCACCAACAACGTGATCCTGATCGCGATCAACGGGCTCGCCGGCTTCGCGCTGGCGCCGAGCCCGGCGCTGGCGACGCTGCCGGT
>DATIUV010000093.1:0-5005 GCA_035466595.1 Pelomicrobium sp. | reverse complement strand
AAAGCCGCAGCGCGCGAGCAGCCCGCGCGCTCGCGGGTGCCGGTCCCGCCGGTTTCGGTTATATTCGAACGTCGCCATCGCCGTTTCCCGACCCGTTTCCCTTATCCATCGTGGATCGATTCTCCGCCGCCCACGGCGCGGCCGATAACTGGCTGCAGGCGGCGTCCGAGTGCGTCAGTCTGCTGGAAGACGCGCGCGGCGCCAATCTCGGTTTCGTCTACGCCGCCGACGCGTTCGCCCCCGACCTGCGCAGCCTGCTGCGCTATCTGCGCGACGCGACCGGCGTGCCGCACTGGACGGGCACCGTCGGCGTCGGCGTCTGCGGCAGCGGGCGCGAGTATCACGAGCAGCCGGCCCTGTCGGTGATGCTGGGAAGCTTCCCGCCCGATTCGTTCCTCGTCTTCGACGCCGTGACGGACGGTGTTGCTCCCCTGCTCTCCCGCCACGGCGACTGGCTGCGCGCCGCGGACGCGCGCTTCGGCGTCATCCACGGCGATCCGCGCAACCGCCAGCTTCCGGCGCTGATCGAAGGCATCGCCGCCGCTGCCAACGACGGCTTCCTGGTCGGGGGACTGACCTCGACCCGCTCCGTTTACGCCCAGGTGGCTGACACGGTGACTGAAGGCGGCGTCTCGGGCGTACTGTTCTCGCCCGAGGTGCGGGTCGCGACGACGCTGACCCAGAGCTGCGCGCTGTTCGGCGCCACTCATGAGATCACCGCCTGCGACGGCAACGTGGTCATGACCCTCGGCGGACGGCCGGCGCTGGATGTGTTCTACGACGAGATCGGCGACATTCTCGCCCGCGACCTGCAGCGGGCGGCGCGCTACGTCGCCGCAGCCTTGCTGGTGCCCGGCTCCGACACCCGCGATTACCTCGTTCGCAACCTCGTCGGCGTGGACCCGCGCACGCGTATCATCGCCATCGGCGACACGGTGCGGCCGGGCCAGCTGCTGCGGTTCTGCCGGCGCGATCCCAACAACGCGATGCAGGACATGGAGCGGATGCTGCGGGAGCTGAAGGACCGCGTGCCCAACCCGCCCCGCGGAGCGCTCTACTTCTCCTGTCTTGGTCGCGGCAAGGAAATGTTCGGCGAGGATTCGGCGGAGCTGCGCGCGATCGCACGCGTCTTCGGCGACCTGCCGATCACCGGCTTCTTCTGCAACGGCGAAATTTCGCACAACCGGCTCTACGGCTACACCGGCGTGCTCACGCTGTTCCTCTAGCCGGACAACCGTTCAGAACAATTCCCGTTGCTTGGAATCGCCTTCGGGCGCCGGCTTCTGGCCGGTGCGCTCGAGGAAGCGCTCGGCCAACGCCTTGTACAAGGGCTTCGGGCAGACCAGCCGCGACGTGCCGGAGCCGATGATGGCGGTGGCCATCAGCGGCAGCACCATGTTGTTGTTGCCGGTCATCTCCAGCACGATGACGAAAGCCGTGATCGGCGCCTGCACCACGCCGGCGAAATACCCCACCATGCCAAGCAGCACCACGGCGCCGGGCGGCGCGTACGGCAGCAGTTCCGCCAGGTTCATGCCGAAGCCGGCGCCCACCGCCAGCGACGGTGCAAAGATTCCGCCCGGAATGCCGCTGATGTAGGAGATCACCGTCGCCAGCATCTTCAGCACGCCGTAGGTTTCGGGCAGGTTCTCCGTGCCCTCGAGGATGCGCTTGGCCTCCTCGTAGCCGGTGCCGTAGGTCGTGCTGCCCGAGGCGATGCCGATCACGGCAAGCAGGAAGCCGCACACGGCCGCAAACACGACCGGCCGCTCGCGCATCAGCCGGCCGGGCCGGCCGGGCAAGCCACGGCTCGCGCCGATCAGGATGCGGCTGAAGAGGCCTCCAACCAGCCCGCCCGCCGCGCCGCACAGCAGCACCGCGATCCAGCCCTGGTCGAGGTCGAGGTATGCGGTGGTGCGGCCGAAATAGGTGTAGTCGCCCAGCACCGCGAGCGACAGCACGCCGGCAATGATCACCGCGGTCAGCACCGTGCCGCTGGTGCGCTGCTCGAACGAGCGGCTCATCTCCTCGATGGCGAACACCACCCCGGCGAGCGGCGTGTTGAACGCGGCGGCAACCCCGGCGGCGCCGCCGGCGAGAATGAGTCCGCGCTGCAGCTCCCGCCGCGGGAAGCGCACGAACCGTCCCACGCTGTGCATGATGGAGGCGCCGATCTGCACGGTCGGGCCCTCGCGACCGACGGAGGCGCCGCCAAGCAGCGCCACCACCGTGAGCAGGATCTTGCCGATCGCGATGCGCAGCGAGAGCACGCCGTCGCGCGCCGCATGCGTGCGCATCTGCAGGGCCGCGATCGTCTGAGGAATGCCGCTGCCCTGCGAACCGGCGAAGAACCGCCGCGTGACCCAGACGCAGCCGGCCAGCACGGCGGGCGTGACAATAAGCGGCAGGAAGGGCGAGACTTCGATCAGCCGATGGAACAGCCGATTGGCTTCCTCCGACGCCAGAGCGAACACGATGGCGGCGGCGCCGACCCCGAGCGCACCGGTCCAGAACAGGAAGCGGCGCATCCACAGCCGCGGAGAGAGCACATGGCGCGATCTCCGGAGAAAGGCAGTGGTGACGGGATGTTGCACTTCGGTCGGCGGCGGGGTTCAGGTCGATTCTAGCCCAGCGCCGCCACGGCGGCCAAACGCGGCGGTCACTTGTTCCCCGATGGTCGCACGGGCAACACCGTGCCGAGGCGCTGGCTGAAGGAGCGCAGGCCGCTCAGCAGCACCCGCCCGAACGACGACTTGCGCACGCGCGTGGCGTCCTGAACGCGGAACTGCTTCAGCAGGTGCGGCGAGCTCTGGAACTGCGAATACCGGTTCAGCGCCGCCAGGACGTGCTGCTTGAGCAGCTTCAGGTTGACCGGCTTGTTGACGAAGCGATAGATCTGCGCCTGGTTGATGAGCTCGATCACCAGTTCCGAGTCCGAGGCGCTGGTGGAGACGATCGACAGGATCTCCGGGTACTCCTGCTTAAGCAGCTTGATGAAGGTCGTGATGTGCTCGCTGCTCGCGTCCAGGTCGCAGATCAGCACCGCGACGTCCTGCGTCTGCAGCATCTCGAGCGCGACCGGAATGTCGCGCGCGTAAAGTGTCGAACACACCCCGCTGAACAACTCCTTGGTGGCGCGGAACAGGTACTCGTCGCCGGAAAGCACCAGCGTCGACGCCTTCGGGATGCCGGGCGCCGGCACCGGTACCTGCCCGGCCTCGGCCAGCTCGAGGCCGATCGACACCGCCTCGCGCACGATCTTCTTCAGCTGCTGGTCGTCCCAGGGCTTATTGACGAAGCGGTAGACCTCGCCCTCGTTGATGGACCCGACGATCGCATTGATGTCCGAGTACCCGGTCAGCAGCATGCGCACGGTGGCGGGCGAGACTTGTTTCAGCTCCCGCAGCAGCTCGACGCCCGTCATTCCCGGCATGCGCTGATCGCTTACCACCAGATGCACGTGGAAGCGCTTGGCGAAATCCAGCGCCTGCGCGCCGTCCGTTGCCGTGAAGACGTGGTAGCGTTTGCGAAACAGCTTGCGCAGCGCGTTGACGATGCGCTCCTCGTCGTCGACGAACAGCACCCGCGCCTTGCGGCCAAGGACATTGTCGAACGTGATCGAATCGTCGGTGTCGCCCTCCTCGTCACCGGCGTCGTTGTCGTCGGCGGTCGTACGCGCGCTGGCCGCCTTGCGCAGGCTTTGCACGGCCGCGCGATTGATCGCGACAGGCGGCAGCGTCGCGCCAAGGCGATCCATCGTGTCCTCGGCATCCGCCGGCGGCTGCCCGGACAGGGCGTAGAGGATCGCATCGAAGAACTGGTCGGCGGTCTGGAAGCGATCGTCGGGGCGCTTCGACAGCGCCTTGCGCACGACGATGTCGATGCCTTCCGGCAGCTCGGCGTTGAGGTCGCGCAGGCTGGGGACGGGATCCTCCATCACGGCCCGCATGATCGTGACGCTGTTGCCGGTGAACGGCCTCTGGCCGGTCAGCAACTGGAACGCGATGACGCCGGCGGAGTAGATATCGGAGCGCGCATCCACCGCGCCGCCCTGGAACTGTTCCGGCGACATGTAGTTGGGCGTGCCGAGGACATCGCCGACCTGGGTCATGGTGGAGGAGTCGAGCCGGGCGATGCCGAAGTCGGTCACCTTGGCCTCGCCGTCCTCCGTGATGAGAATGTTGGACGGCTTGATATCCCGATGCACGACGCCGTGCCGGTGCGAGTAGTCGAGCGCCTTGAGCACCTGCTTGAGCAGCTTGATCGTCTCGTTGAGCGGCAGCTTCTTGCCGCCGGCGACCTTCCGATGCAGCGGCTCCCCGCGCACGTACTCCATCGCGATGTAGGCGTACTCGCCCTGCTCGCCGTACTCGTAAATCGAAACGATGTTGGGATGCACCAGCCGCCCGGCCGCCTGCGCCTCCCGCTTGAAGCGGTCAAGAATCGTTTCCGCGTCCACCGGGTCAAGGCTCGAGCGGGCGATCACCTTCAGCGCCACAGTGCGCTGGATCAGCGGATCGTAGCCGAGATAGACCGCCCCCATGCCGCCCTGCCCGAGCTGGCCGAGGATCTCGTATTTTCCGACTTGGCTGGGTACGCTCATGCGCCGTTCGCCCTGTGCTTTGTCACGCCGCCGCTGCGGCCTCGCCAGCCACCGGCAGCACGACGGTGAAGCGCGTGCCGACACCGAGCTTCGAGGTCACGTTGATGGTGCCGCCGTGCTGCTGGACGATCTTGTAGACGATCGAAAGCCCGAGGCCGGTGCCCTTCCCGACCTCTTTGGTGGTGAAGAAGGGATCGAAAATCTTGGGCAGCACGTCCGCCGGGATCCCCTTGCCATTGTCCGCAATCTCGATCAGCACGTGGTCGCGATCCTTCGCCGCGGTACGGATGAAGATCACGCCTCCCTCATCGGGCGTCGCCTGCGCCGCGTTGACGATCAGGTTCATGAACACCTGGTTGATCTGGGATGGCATGCACGTCACCGCCGGCACCGGGCCGAAGG
>DATIUV010000092.1:0-7717 GCA_035466595.1 Pelomicrobium sp. | reverse complement strand
AGCTGCCGCCGGAGGTGGCCCGCCGCATCGCGTACCAGAACGGCGAGCGGCTGTTTCCTCCCCGCTGAAGACGACCCGCCGCCGCGCGGCGCCTTCGCGGGCGGAGGCGACATCCTCATCGGCGTTGCGTGCGCGGCGAAGCGTCTCTTACCGCAGAGGCGCAGAGACGCAGAGGAGACCAAAGGGCTTCTTACCGCAGAGGACGCGGAGGGCGCGGAGGAAAACCCAATGAAAATCTTCTTCTCAGTCTTTCACGGCGTCCTCTGCGTCTCTCGGCGGTGTTGACGTGGATTCTCTCTGCGCCTCTGCGGTGAAAAAAGGCGCGTCCGCGGCAGGCCGATGGCCCTGATCGGCCGTCAGCCGGCGGGGCCGTGATCGAAGCGCCCCTCGCGCAGGAACGCGATCACCTGCCGCGCCGCTTCGCGCGAGAACAGCATCTCGGTGTGATTCACCTTGAGGACGATGGTGTCCGTGGCGTCGGGCACGACGGCCTCGGAGACCGCCACCATGCCGTCGTGGGGCCGCGGCAGCCCCGGCGCCAGCACGCCGCCGCCGATGGCGCGGGAGCCGATGACGACGCCGAGCGGGTTTTGGCCGTTCCACCGAGGGCGATCGGCGAGCATGCCGGTGCGGATGCTCTCCCCCAGCAGATAGCGCGTCGGCCCGAAACGTCCCAGCAGCCGCGCGACGTGGCTGCCGAGATAGGGCGTGCCCATCAGCACGACCCGGCCGAAGCGCGGGTCGGGGTGCAACTCCATCAGCCGCAACATCAGCAATCCGCCGAGGCTGTGGCCCACCAGGTGGATCGGGCCCGCGACCGGCGCCAGCGCGTCGAACAGCCGGTCGGCGTTGGCGCTCAAGGTCCGGGTGAAATCGCCGTAGACGTGGCGTCGGACGCTGAACCCGGCCTCGCCCAGCCGCTCGGCCAGGCGGTTCAGGATCCACGCCGGCAGGTGCACGCCGGGCGCCAGCACCACGGTGCCGGGCTCAGCCATCATGGCTCCGCGGCCGGCCGCCGGATAAAAAAACGGGGACGAGTGGCATCTCGTCCCCGCAGGTGGGTCGGCACGCGCTCCCAGGGAGGTTGAGGCTGGGAGTGGCTATTCGCCAGGTGCCGATAAACCGGTCGGTCAAGCGGTCTTCAGTTGTTCGATCGTCGTCTGCTGGAACAGCCTCCACTGCGAGTCCGCCTCCTGCTTGAGCTTGACGCTGTACAGCGTCAGCGGCAGCGCGGAGCTCTTGTCGAATTCGGCGCCGGCCTCCACGCCGACACGGGCGATGTCCGCCGGGTTGTCGTAGCGGTTGTAGGCCTGCAGCATTGCGCCCAGGGCGTACTCGTTGCCCGAGCCGATGGCCCAGAACTTGTGGTACTCGAACACCTCGCGCATCGAGTAGACCGCGAAGATGCCGTTGGGGTTGGCGATCAGCGCGGTGATCTGGCTCGATTCGTACGGGTCCTCCTCGTCCTCGTTGGGATTGAGGAAGTGCTCCTCCTTGAGGATCGGGTGGATCCGGCGGAACGACTCGAAGATCTCGACCTTGGTGCCCAGCCGCAGGTTGGGCGTCGCGCGGAACACGCTCTCGAGCACCAGGTGGTGCGCTGCGCTGCCGCAGATGCCGATGTAGGAGTCGCCGTACTTGAGAACCTTGTCGTGGGACGCATCGTTGTGCGCGGCCAGGCGCGTGCCGCCGAACGTCGTCAGCGAGTCTGCGGCGATGGCGGCATAGCCGTTCTTCTTAACGATGGCGATCGTGGTCATTTCAGTTCCGGAATTCGGGGGCCCTTTCGGCGGCTTCCCGGACGGGAGCGCCCTGCTTTCCGATCAGGCGACGAACGTATTTTATCAAAGCGCCACCCCCCGGGAACCGGGCGGTTTTTTACCCGGGCCGGGAACTAATAAAAAACACTCGATGCACCAATGACTTAATGGATGGTCCGGGTCTTGCTTAGCGGCTGAAAATTCACCCTCTTGGACGGGCGGGAAAGAGCGGTGCGGAGTGTCCGATTTGTGAAAATCCCAAGTTTCAGGAGGTTACGTCGAAATCTTGACGCTCCCGCCGCCCGCGGGACTAAAGCCATTAAAATCAGAGGCTTGCCGCGCGGCCGGGTTGTGTGCCCGATGCCGGGCCCGGCTAGCGCCGGCGGGCGAGGGTCAGACCGTCGCCGATGGGTATCAGGGAAAGATCGACGCGATCGTCGCTGGCGACATGACGATTGAAGGCGCGGATCGCCTCGGTGTTGGGATCGTGATTCTCGGGGTCGGCGACGCGTCCGTACCAGAGCGTGTTGTCCACCGCGATCAGCCCGCCGCGCCGCACGAGGCGCAGGCAGCGCTCGTAGTACGCCGGGTAGTTGCCCTTGTCGGCGTCGATGAAGGCGAAATCGAAACGCTCCGCCTCGCCGGCCGCAAGCAGCGCATCCAGCGTCTCGAGCGCCGGCGCGAGGCGCAGCTCGACGCGGTGCGCCACGCCGGCACGGTCCCAGTAGCGGCGGGCAACCGCCGTCCATTCCTCGCTCACGTCGCAGGCGACGAGGCGACCGTCCTCGGGCAGGGCGAGGGCGACGCACAGGCTGCTGTAGCCGGTGTAGACGCCGATCTCGAGGCAGCGCCGCGCCCCCATCAGGCGCACCAGCAGCCCCATGAGCTGGCCCTGCTCCGGCGAGACCTGCATCCGCGCGAGCTCGTCCGCGGCAGTCTCGCGGCGCAGCTCGGCGAGCAACGGCGGCTCCCGCAACGAGACCGAGGCGAGATAGTCGTAGAGCCGCTGGTCGAGCGTGAAGGTTTTGGTGGACATCGTCCGGGGATTATAGACTTGGGCCTGCGAGCGACCCGCCGACGGGCGCCGCGCTAGACTCCCGACCGCGCCCGCCATGTGCCAGCTGCTGGGGATGAACGCCAACGTCCCCACCGAAATCCGCTTCTCGTTCGAAGGTTTCAGCCGCCGCGGCGGCGCCACCGACCATCACCGCGACGGCTGGGGCATCGCCTTCTTCGAGGGCGCCGGGGCGAGGCTGTTCATCGACTCGCGCGCCACGGTCGAGTCGCCGGTCGCGGATTTCGTGCGCAGCTATCCGATCCACTCGCTCAACGTCATCGCCCACATCCGCCGCGCGACGCGCGGCCCGGTGGCGCTGGTGAAC
Source organism: Pelomicrobium sp. (assembly GCA_035466595.1). Lineage (GTDB taxonomy): Bacteria > Pseudomonadota > Gammaproteobacteria > Burkholderiales > UBA6910 > DATIUV01. Next base: position 4,575 of record DATIUV010000092.1, on the reverse strand, counting down.
ACTCACCCCTTCATGCGCGAGCTGTGGGGGCGCTACTGGGTGTTCGCCCACAACGGGACGCTCAAGGAGTTCTCGCCGCGGCTGCAGGGGCGCTACCGGCCGGTGGGGCAGACCGATTCCGAGCTCGCCTACTGCTGGATCCTGGAATCGCTGCGGCGGCTGTTCCCGCGCCAGCAGCCGCCGCTGACCGAGCTTTTTGGCGCGCTGCGCGATGCCGCGCGCGAGCTTGCCGGCTTCGGCGTGTTCAATTTCCTGCTCTCCAACGGCGACATCCTGTTCGCCCACGGCTCGGACAACCTGTGGTACCTGGTGCGCAAGGCGCCGTTCGGCAGCGCGCATCTGGTGGACGAGGACATGACCGTGGATTTCAGCACGTTGAACGCGCCTCACGAGCGCATCGCCATCATCGCGACGCAGCCGCTTACCGACAACGAGGCGTGGGTCCGTTTCGCGCCCGGCGAGCTGAAGGTGTTCCGCCAGGGCGAGGCCGTGCCGCTCTGACGGCAAGGCTCGGGGGTCAGCTGCCGGACGGCTCGGCCACAATAGCCGCCGCGCGCGGCACGCGCTCGAGCCGCCACGCCTCCAGCGCCCACTGCCAGAACGTGCCGACGCTCGCGTCCTCGAGGCCTGCCGGCGGCGGATGGCCGAGAAAGCGCATCACGCGCGCCAGCGCCTCGACCGGGCGCGCCGGGTCGACCGCCGTCGCGCGCGTCTGCTTGGAGAGCTTCTCCCCGGCGGCATTGACCGCCACGGGCAGGTGGACGTAGCGCGGCGTTCGAATGCCCAGCAGCCGCTGCAGCAGGATCTGCCGCGGCGTCGAGTGCAGCAGGTCGGCGCCGCGCACTACATCGGTGATGCCTTGCAGCGCATCGTCGACCACGACCGCGAGCTGGTAGGCGACGATGCGATCGGCGCGGTAGATGACGAAATCGCCGACGTCGGCCGCCACGTCCTGGCCTACCTCGCCCTGGACCGGGTCCGTAAACGCGATCGGCGCGGCGCCCGCGGTCAGCACGCGAACGGCGCGTGGTCGCCGGCCATGCGGCAGGCCGTCGCGGCAGGTGCCCGGATACACCGGACCTTCGATGCCGGCCAGGGCGGAATCGGCGATCTCGCGTCGCGAGCACGCGCAGGGAAACGCGGCGCCGGCGTGGGTCAGGCGGTGCAGAGCGGCGTGGTAGGCGTCGCTGCGCTCGCTCTGGGCGGCAACCGGTCCGTCCCATACGAGACCGCACGCCTCGAGCGTATACAGGATCGCATCGCGGGCGCCCGGCTGCTCGCGCGGACGGTCCAGGTCCTCCATCCGCAGGAGCCAGGCGCCGCCGCGCGTGCGCGCCTCGAGGAAGCTGCCGACGGCCGCCACCAGCGAGCCGAAATGCAGCGGACCGGTGGGCGACGGCGCGAAGCGGCCGCGGTAGACCGCGGCGGGCGTCGGAGCGTCGGAAGCGCGGGTCACGCCGCGAGTGTACCGGGTCTGCAGCGGCGCGCAGAAACGTGAGCGCGTCGCGCCGGCGGCGCTATTTCTTGCAGGGATAGGCGGCGATCATGCCGCTGGTGACGAGCGCGTGCGCGCGGTCGTTGAGCCTGTCGGGATTCTGGCCAAGGTAGCCGCTGACGGCGCTGACAATCTGGGCATTGGTGGTGCCGCCGGGAACGCAAAACAGGATGCCGTCGAAGACGTCCTTCACCGCGATCACGTAGCCCGCGTAGAGACCTGCGTTGAAGCCCGCATTGGCGGCGTAGTCGTCGGCCCACTTTTTCAGCGCCAGCCCGTCGTACGCGTTCGACGGCGCGGCATTTGCCGACAGCGCGATCACCATCGCGCCGCCGAGGGCCATCAGCGTTCCTTTCACCCCATGGACTCCCGACCCCTGCCCCAAGCCTTGGTATGGATTTTTTATCGGGTGTTTCTCAGGAAATAATACCGGTTAGCCCCGATCCCGAATGTAAAATCTTAGCTTGCACTGCGGCATGGCGCACCGGCTGCCCGGCGATCGAGGGCTCCGGCCGGGCGGGCGTCGCGCCGAGCGGAGGTCACCCGCCCGGGCCGTGCGGTCGGATTGTTAAAATCCGTCAATTGCGCTGAAGAGCTTCGCCGCCGTTTCCCATCCATCCGATAGCAAGGAGAAAACGCATGAAGTCACGCGCCGCCGTTGCGCACAAAGCGGGCGCACCGCTCGCCATCGAAACCGTCGAACTGGACGGTCCGCGGGAGGGCGAGGTGCTGGTGGAGATCAAGGCCACCGGCATCTGCCACACCGATGAATTCACCCTTTCCGGCGCGGACCCCGAGGGGCTGTTTCCCGCGATCCTGGGCCACGAGGGCGCCGGGGTGGTGGTCGACGTCGGGCCGGGGGTCAAGTCGCTGAAGAAGGGCGACCACGTGATCCCGCTCTACGTCCCCGAGTGCCGGCAGTGCGAGTACTGCACCTCGGGCAAGACCAACCTGTGCCAGGCGATCCGCATCACCCAGGGCCAGGGCCTGATGCCCGACGGCTCGAGCCGCTTCCGCCTGGGCAAGGACAAGCTGTTCCACTACATGGGCACCTCCACCTTCTCCAACTACACCGTGGTGCCGGAGATTTCGCTTGCCAAGATCCGCGCGGACGCGCCGTTCGACAAGGTGTGCTACATCGGCTGCGGGGTGACCACCGGCATCGGCGCGGTGATCAACACGGCGAAGGTGGAGCCGGGCGCCAACGTCGTGGTGTTCGGGCTGGGCGGGATTGGCCTGAACGTGATCCAGGGCGCGCGCCTGGTCGGCGCCAACATGATCGTCGGCGTCGACCTGAATCCCAAGCGCGAGGCGCTGGCGCGCAAGTTCGGCATGACCCACTTCGTCAACCCGAAGGAGGTGGAGGGCGACCTGGTGCCTTACCTGGTCAACCTGACCAAGGGCGGCGCCGACTACAGCTTCGAGTGCATCGGCAACGTCCAGGTGATGCGCCAGGCGCTGGAGTGCTGTCACAAGGGCTGGGGCGTGTCGGTGATCATCGGCGTGGCCGGGGCCGGCCAGGAGATCGCCACGCGGCCGTTCCAGCTCGTCACCGGGCGGGTGTGGAAGGGCACCGCGTTCGGCGGCGCCAAGGGCCGCACCGACGTGCCGAAGATCGTCGACTGGTACATGGACGGCAGGATCAACATCGACGACCTCATCACCCACACGCTCTCGCTCGACGACATCAACAAGGGCTTCGACCTCATGCACGCCGGGGAGTCGATCCGCAGCGTGGTGGTGTATTGACTGTCTTCACCGGGGAGACGCAGAGACGCAGAGAAATTCTCGAAACGTGCCGCGGCAGAGGAGACCGATGACACGAAATCAAGCCGGTCCGGCTGCAGAGCCCTGCTTCAGCGTCTGCGCGAATCGATCCACGAAGTTACTCTGCGCCTCCGCGCCTCTGCGGTTTGCTTGACGATTGACACGGATTCGACATGACCGACCTTGAAATCATCAGCGAGCACCGCTGCTTCGGCGGCGTGCAGGGGTTCTACCGCCACGCTTCGCGCGAGATCGGCCTGCCGATGCGCTTTTCCGTCTATCGGCCGCCGGCGGCGCAGAAGGGCCCGGTGCCGGTGCTCTACTACCTCGCCGGGCTCACCTGTACCGAAGAGACGTTCATGATCAAGGCGGGCGCCCAGCGCGTGGCGGCCGAGCTGGGGCTGATGCTGGTCGCGCCGGACACGAGCCCGCGCGACACCGGCATCGCGGGTGAAGCCGACGACTGGGAGTTTGGCGCCGGAGCGGGCTTCTACCTCGACGCGACGCAAGCGCCGTGGTCGAAGCACTTTCGGATGTACAGCTACGTGGCGAAGGAGCTGCCGGCGGTCGTCGCCGCGAATTTCCCTGCGCGCGCGGACGCGCAGGGTATCTTCGGCCACTCGATGGGCGGGCACGGCGCGCTCACGATCGCCCTGAAGAATCCCGATCGCTACCGCTCGCTCTCCGCGTTCGCGCCGATCGCCGCACCGAGCCGCTGTCCGTGGGGAGAGAAAGCGTTCTCCGGCTATCTCGGCGCGGACCGCGCGGTGTGGCTCGACCACGACGCCACCGAGCTCGTTCGCCGGCGGCCGTTCGGCAGGCCAATCCTCGTCGATCAGGGCCTGGCGGACAAATTCCTGCCGACGCAGCTGAATCCCGACGCGTTCGAGGCCGCTTGCCGCGAGGCGGGCCAGCCGCTCAAGCTCCGGCGACACGAGGGCTACGATCACGGCTATTACTTCATCGGCACGTTCATGGAAGAGCACCTGCGCTTCCATGCCGGCGAGCTGAACGCTTAGGGTCGGTCTGGAACGCTTCGCGAAATGGGGAGCGCGCAGGAGGATCCGCCGAGGCGACGAAGAGGGGAGCCTGCGCCGCGGCGACGAAGAGAAGATCGTCATGCCGGCGAATGCCGGCATCCAGGGCCTTACCTCGCCTCTGCAATGCGTCTCTCTTGCCGGGTCGAATTCACGGGTCCCGGCCCCCGTATCGCGGCACGGCGCAGGCTCCGTCGGGGCGACGGAGCGAAGAACCGGCGCCGCGGCGACGAATGCAAGCGCCTGCGCCGGTGACGAAGACAGGATCGTCATTCC
>DATIUV010000091.1:0-7788 GCA_035466595.1 Pelomicrobium sp. | reverse complement strand
CGCCGGCGATCGAGGCGTGGGTCTATTACTTCGGCCTCGGCGCCGTGGCGGTCAACGCCGCCACCGGCGTGCTGGAGGCGGGGCGCAAGCCCATCGACCTGTTCGGCATGGTGGTGGTGGCGCTGGCCGCGGCGCTGGGCGGCGGCACGATCCGCGACGTGCTGCTCGACCGCTCGGTTTTCTGGATCGCCGACGTCACCTATCTCTACACCGCGTTCCTCGCCGGCGTTGCGACCTTCGCGCTGGTGCGGCTCGTGCGGCTGCCGCCGAACCTGTTTCTGCTGCCCGACGCCGTCGGTCTCGCCCTGTTCACCATCCTCGGCACCGAGATCGCGCTCGCGTTCGGCGCGCCGTGGTTTACGGCGACGCTGCTCGGCGTCATCACCGGCGTTTTCGGCGGCGTGCTGCGCGACATTCTTTGCAACGAGGTGCCGCTGGTGTTCAGCGGCCAGCTCTACGCGACTGCGGCGTGGACCGGCGCCGTGGTACTGGTGGGCGCGCGCGCGGCCGGCGTCGAGGGACAGACGGCGGCATGGATCGCGTTCTGCGCGATCCTGGCAATCCGGCTCGCGGCGCTGCGCTGGCACATCGGGCTGCCGGTGTTCACCGCGCGCAAATGACGCGGGTCAGATGAGGTAGGCGGCGACGAAAACGCCCACCATGGCGAACGCGAGCGCGAGCTTGGCCACGGTGCCCAGCAGCAGGCCGACCCAGGTGCCGACGCCGGCGCGCGTGGCGCGCTGCACGTCGCTCCTCGTCATCAGCTCGCCGATCACCGCGCCGAGGAACGGCCCCAGCAGCAGCCCGACGAGCCCGAAGAAGATGCCGACCACGGTGCCGATCGCGGCGCCGATCACCGCCTTGCGGCTGGCGCCGAATCGCTCGGCGCCGAGCGCGCTCGCCAGCATGTCGGCCAGCTGCGCCAGCAGCGTCAGCACGCCGAGCACGACGACGACGAACACGCTGACCTCGGCGAAGCCGTCGACCCACGCCGCCAGCAGCAGCGCGGCGAAGACGAGCGGCACGCCGGGCATCCAGGGCAGCAGGGTGCCGGCGATGCCGGCCACCACCAGGACAACGACAATGATCCAGAGCCACCAGGTCACGGTCGGATTCGCGCGCGGATTCCCATGGGCCGAGTGTAACAGCGCCGGCCGGGCCGCCCAGGTGTCACGAAACCTTCGCGCGAAAGGCGGAAACTTCGCGACGGTTTCGCCGCTCTGAGCGGTTGGACCGGAGCACCCCCACACCCATGCGAGCATTCCTCTTCCTGATCGCCGTGCTGCTGTGGCCTGCCGCCGTCACGGCGGCGCCGGTGCAGGCGCCGCACATCGAGGCCGAGCTGGTGGCCGAGTCGCGCCACGTTCGCCCCGGCGAGCCGCTGACCGTGGCGGTGCGGCTGCGCATGGAGGAGCACTGGCATACCTACTGGATCAACGCCGGCGACTCCGGCCTCGCCACCCAGTTGCGCTGGTCGCTGCCGGAAGGCTTCGCCGCCGGGCCGATCCAGTGGCCCGCGCCGCAGCGCATCCCGGTCGGGCCGCTGGTGAACTACGGCTACGAAGGCGAAGTGCTCCTGCTCACCGATATCGCGGCGCCGCCGGGCCTTGCGGTGGGCACGATGGCGACGCTCGCGGCCGACGTCGAGTGGCTGGTGTGCCGCGAGATCTGCATCCCGGGGAAGGCGCGGCTCACGCTCGCGCTGCCGGTGTCGACCGGCCCGCCGGCGCCCGACCCGCGCTGGGCCGAGCCGATCCGCGCCACCCGCGCCGCCTTGCCGCAGCCGCTCGCGGACTGGAAGGCAACCGCTCGACGCGCCGACGGCGCCATGACGCTGTCCGTCGTGCCCGCCGCCGGCGCCGCGCCGCTCAGGCAGCTCACGTTCTTTCCCTACGCCGAAGGCGTGATCGACAACGCCGCGCCGCAGGTCTTCGCCGCGTCGGGCGATGCTTACACGCTGAAGCTGGCGCCGGCGGCGCAGAGCTACGGCGAGGTGAGATCGCTCGCCGGCGTCCTCGTCGCGGACCCGCCCTGGCCGCAGGGCGCCGCGGCGGTCATCGACGCGCCGTTCGCGTCGGCCGTTGCCGCTCCCGCCGCGCCATCCATGGGGCTCGCACTGGCGATGCTGCTCGCGTTCGCCGGCGGGCTCATCCTGAACCTGATGCCGTGCGTGTTCCCGGTCATCTCGATCAAGGTGCTGGGGTTCGTCAATCACGCCCACGGCGAGCGGCGCCTGCTGCGCCTCCAGGGGCTGCTGTTCGCCGCCGGCATCGTCGTCGCGTTCTGGGCGGTCGCCGCGGCGCTGATGGCGCTGCGCGCGCAGGGCGAGGCGCTGGGCTGGGGCTTTCAGCTGCAGGAGCCGCTGTTCGTCACCGCGCTCGCGTTCCTGTTCCTGGCGCTGGCGCTCAATCTGAGCGGCGTCTACACGATCGGCAGCCGCGTCGCCGGCGCCGCCGCCGCGGTGGAGTCGCGCCATCCGCTCGGCAATGCGTTCCTTTCGGGCACGCTGGCGACGCTGGTGGCGACGCCGTGCACGGCGCCGTTCATGGGCGCGGCGCTCGGCTACGCGATGGCGCAGCCGCCGGCGACGGCTCTCGCCGTCTTCACCGCGCTGGCGGCAGGCATGGCCAGCCCGTACGTCGTGCTGTCGTTCGCGCCGGCGCTGCTGCGCCGGCTGCCGCGGCCCGGCGCATGGATGGAAACGCTCAGGCAGCTGCTGGCCTTTCCGCTCTATCTCACGGTCGCGTGGCTGGCATGGGTGCTCGGCGAGCAGGCCGGCGTCGATGCCATGGCGCGGCTGCTGGCGGCGCTGGTGGTGCTCGCGGGCGGGCTGTGGGCGCTCGGGCACTTCGACGGCGCGACCGCGCGCGGCGGTGCCCGCGCGGGGGCGTCCGCGACCGCAATCGCCGCGCTGGTCGCGGCCCTCGTCGTTGCGTGGCCGCCGCGCGATGCGCCGCCTGCGAGCGCCGTGGTCGCGGATGGCTGGCAGCCGTATTCCGCGCAGGCCTTCGCCGAGCACCGCGCCGCCGAGCGGGCCGTGTTCATCGACTTCACGGCGGCGTGGTGCGTCACCTGCCAGGTCAACAAGCGCCTGGTGCTGGAAACCGACGACGTGATGCGCGCTTTCAGTCGGCGCGGCGTCGTGCTGATGCGCGCCGACTGGACGCGCCAGGACGCCGTCATCACCGCCGCGCTGGCCGACCTCGGTCGCAATGGCGTGCCGGTCTACGCCCTGTATCCGCCCGGCGCCGCGTCGGCGCCGGTGCTGCTGCCCGAGTTGCTGACCCGGACCGCGGTGCTGGACGCCCTCGCCGCGCTGCCGGCAGCCGCCTCCTCCCCGCTCTCGCTACGCTGACGAAAGGAGTCTCCATGAAGCAACTGCTTTCCGCCGTTTCCATCGCCGCCCTGTCGCTCGCGTTCGCCCCCGCCGCCTCCGCCGCGGTGGCCGCGGGGCAGAGCGCCGCCGACTTCACGCTCACCGACGTCAGCGGCAAGAGCCACAAGCTCTCCGACTTCCGCGGCAAGTACGTCGTGCTGGAATGGTTCAATTCCGAGTGCCCGTTCGTGGTGAAGCACTACGGCACCGGCAACATGCAGGACCTGCAGAGCAGGTACACCGCGCAGGGCGTGGTCTGGCTGGTGATCAACTCGACCAACCCGGGCCACGGCGACTACAAGTCGCCCGACCAGTCGAAGGCGATCCTCGCCGACTGGAAGGCGGGGCCGACCGCGCTGATGCTCGATCCCGACGGCAAGGTGGGCCAGCTCTACGGCGCCAAGACGACGCCGCACATGTGGGTGATCGATCCGAAGGGAACCGTGATCTACGCCGGCGGCATCGACGACAAGCGCTCGACCAATCCCGCCGACGTGAAGACCGCAAAGAACTTCGTCGCCGCCGCGCTCGACGAAGCCAAGGCCGGCAAGCCGGTCACGGTCGCCAGCGCGCCGCCGTACGGCTGCTCGGTAAAGTACTGAGCATCGCCGCGAGCCAAGCGAAAAGGCCCGGGATCCCGGGCCTTTGTCTCGTCAGCCGCACCCGCTCACCACCACCCGCGTCCCCACGGCGAGTTGCTGAACCCCACGCCGTAGCCCCAGCCGCTCGCGTACGGCCAGCTCGAGTAGCCGATCCAGACATTGGGCTGCCAACGCTGCGTTCCCCACCCGGTGCTGCTGTAGGCGAACTGCTCGGCGCGATTGCGCTCGCGGATGCGGTTGCCTTCCGCGATGTTCCGGTTCGCGGATGCCCGCAAGTCCTCGACGCGCTGCGCCGCCGGCGGACCCGACGGACCGAACTCGAGCTCGTCGGCAAGCGCGAACTTGGCCTCCACCAGTCCGGCCGCCGCCGCCCGCTCCAGCCAGGCGGTCGCCTCCTTGCGGCTCGCCGCGCCGTCCTTGTCCACCAGCAGCTCCGCCAGCGCCAGCTGCGCATTGGGATGCCCTCGCGCAGCCGCCCGCTCGAGCCAGGAGCGCGCCTTGACGAGGTCCTTCGGCGCGCCGTTGCCGCGCGCGTACATCTGACCGACGATGAATTGCGCCGCCGGATCGCCCAGCTGCGCCGCGCGCTCCTTCCACGCCAGCGCGCGGGAGGGCTCAAGGGCGACACCGCGCCCGCGCGCATACATGTCGCCCAGCGTCCAAGCGGCGCGAGCGTCGCCCGCGTCCGCAGCCGCCGTGAGCAGCGTGCGAGCCGTCGCATGGTCGCCCGAAACGTACGCCCGCCAGCCGGCGTCGAAGGACGCGGCGGCCGGGGCGGCCAGCAACAAAGCGGCCGCCCCCGCGGTCAAAGCGCTGTAAAGGGGGTTCGGTTTCATCAGTTGGCTCTCCCGCCGGGACCGTTCACAATTCAAGTCTAGCATCTCGACTCGTATCCTTCGGCGGAGCGGCAGCGCCCGGCGCGGGAAGCGCCGCGCCGGCGATGACCGCCCGGCGCGCCGCCGCCGTCTTCAACCATGAAAATACTCAAGCCCGGCCACAACTGCTGGCGCATCGAGACCGCCGACCGCATCGCCTTCCTGGTCGACGGCTCGGCCTACTTTGCGGCGTTCCGAGCCACCGCCCTGCGCTCGCGGCGGCTGCTCGCCATCCTCGCCTGGGACATCTACAGCGAGTTGCGGCTGCTGCGCGACGAGGATGCGAGCGACGCCAACGGGCCCGATCGTCTTCGCGACCTGCTCGACCACCTGGCCGAGCGCGAAGACCAGTGGCAGGGCTACATCCTCAATTGGGATTTCGTGATGCTCTACGGCATGGAGCGCGAGTGGCTGCCGGTCTATCAGCTGGACTGGCGCACCCACCGGCGCGTGCACTTCCGGCTCGACGACTGTCATCCGGTGGGGGCGTGCCACCACCAGAAAGTCATCGTGGTCGACGATGCGGTGGCATTCTGCGGCGGGCTCGACCTCACGCGCGCGCGCTGGGACACACCGGCGCATCGGCCCGACGACCCGCGCCGCGATGAAGGCGACGGCCCTTCCGATCCTCACCATGACGTGCAGTTGATGGTGGCCGGGCCGATCGCGTGCACCCTGGGCGAGCTCGCGCGCGAGCGCTGGCAGCGGGCAGGCGGGAACGAGATCCGCGCGCCCGAGCCGCGGCCGGTCGCCGAGGTTTGGCCCGAGGACGTGCGCGTCGACGCGGAGAACGTGCGCGTGGCGATCGCCCGCACCGATCCGGCGTTCCGCGGCCGGCCCGAGGTGCGTGAGGTCGAGCAGCTCCATTTGGACGCCATTGCAGCAGCGCGGCGCTCGATCTACATCGAGAACCAGTACCTCACCTCCGCCCACATCGGCGACGCCCTCGCCCGCCGGCTTGAGGAGGCGGACGGCCCCGACGTCGTGATCGTGACCGGCCGCTCGACGCGCGGCTGGCTCGCGCAGCTCACGATGGACGTGCTGCGCGCGCGCCTCTGCCGCAAGCTCAAGGAGGCCGACGCCGGCGGCCGCCTGCGCCTCGTCTACCCCGAGGTGCCCGGCCTCGGCTCGGATCGCATCAACGTGCACGCGAAGGTGATGGTGGTAGACGACGACTTCGTGCGCGTGGGATCGTCCAATCTCAACAACCGGTCGATGGGGCTCGACACCGAGTGCGACCTCGCGTTCGAGTCGGAGGACCGCGACGACCTGCGCCGGGCGATCGCTGCCTTTCGCAACCGGCTGCTCGCCGAGCACCTCGGCGTCGAGCCCGCGCGGGTCGCCGAAGCCATCGAACGTGAAGGCTCTCTGGCGAAGGCGGTCGACGCGCTGACGGACGATGGCCGCACGCTGGTACCGCTGCCGCTCGACGTGCCTGAGGAACTGGAGGAGATCGTCTCGGAAACGGCGATCGTCGATCCCGAGCAGCCCATCGAGCCCGATCGCCTCGCCAGCCAGTTCGTCCACGACGAGGACCGGCCGCCGGCGCGCCGGCGCGTGGCCGCGGCAATCGCGGTGCTGCTGGCGCTGACGGCCATGGCGGCGGCATGGCGCTGGACGCCGCTCTCCGAGTATCTCGACGTCGGCACGCTGTTCGCCGCGCTGAGCGCACTGACCGAGATTCCCGCGGCGCCGGTGCTGGCGATCGCAGGCATCGTGGTCGCCGGGCTCGCCATGTTCCCGATCACGCTGCTCATCATCGTCGCCGTGCTCGCCTTCGGTCCTGTCACCGGCGGCATCTGCGCGTTCCTGGGGGCAATCGGCAGCGCGCTTGCCGGCTACGGCGTCGGCGCGCTGCTCGGCCGTGATGCGGTGCGGCGCGTCGCCGCGGGCAGGCTCAACCGCATCAGCAAGCGCCTCGCCAAGCAGGGCCTGCTCGCGGTCATCCTCGCGCGGGTCGTGCCGATCGCGCCGTTCACGGTGATCAACCTGGTGGCGGGCGCCTCGCACATCGGGCTCAAGGACTTCACGCTCGGCACCGCGATCGGCATGGCGCCCGGCATCGGCGCAATTACGCTCTTCACCGCGCGCATCCGCGCGATGCTGGAGGACCCGACCTGGGAGAATGGCCTCACGCTGGCGCTCGTGTTCGGCGCCATCGCGCTGGCGGGTTATTTTCTGGTGACCTGGCTCCAGCGCCGGGCCGGCGAAGAGGTCGCGGCCGACGCGCCGGCAGAGAATCAGCCATGACGCGCCTCGTCGTGGCCACCTACAACATCCATCGCTGCTACGGCGGCGACGGGCGGTTCGCGCCGGAGCGGGTCCGCGCCGTGCTCGATGAGCTAGACGCCGACCTCGTCGCGCTGCAGGAAGTGGAGACGAGCGACGGTGGCGGACTCGACCAGCTCGACTTTCTCGCCGGCGATGCGTACCTGCCGATCGCCGGACCGACCATGCACCGGCGCAACGCGCGTTACGGCAACGCGCTGCTGACGCGGCTGCCCGTGGCGGATTACTTCCAGCACGACCTCAGCGTTCCCGGGCGCGAGCCGCGCGGCGCCATCGACGCCAGGTTCCGGGCCGGCGGCACGACAGTGCGCCTGATGGCAACGCACTTCGGCCTGTCGGTGGCCGAGCGGCGCGTCCAGGCGCGGCGCATCCTCGAGCTGATGGAGCCGCAGGCCGAGCCGGTCGAGATCCTGCTCGGCGACCTAAACGAGTGGTTTCTGTGGGGGAGGCTCCTCTCCTGGCTGCACCGCGCGTTCGTGCAGACGCCGTCGCCGGCCACCTATCCCGCGCGCCTGCCGCTGTTCGCCCTGGACCGGCTGTGGGTGCGTCCGAACGCCGCGCTGCGCCGCCTGCACCGGCACCGCACACCGGCCGCGCGGAGGGCCTCCGACCACCTGCCCCTGCGCGCGGAGCTGGAGCTGCCGGC
>DATIUV010000090.1:0-6466 GCA_035466595.1 Pelomicrobium sp. | reverse complement strand
CGGGCGGCGGCGGCTTCCTCGATCTCGACGACGCAGGCTGTCCGCGCGCGCTCAAGGGTAACTCACTGGTGCGCTCGCTGCCGCTGTTCCACGGCGCGGGGTTCGTCGCCGCGCTGGTGGACGCGCCGTCCGACCAGCAGGGCGAGGATGGCCTCGGCGGCTTTCGCGTCGATGCGCGTCACGCCGAAGACCTGGGCAAGGTGATCGCCGACATGCGCGCGCGCACCAAGGGGCCCGTGTGGCTCGTCGGCACGAGCCGCGGCTCGATCTCCGCGGTCAACGCGGCCTCGCGGCTCGCCGGCGCCGCTGCGCCGGACGGACTGGTGATCACCTCGCCCGTGACGTCGGGCCACCGCGGCGGGCGCAAGGCGTGGGTCGCGCAGACGGTGTTCGATCTGCCGCTCGAGGACATTCGCATGCCGGTGCTCGTCGTCGGCCACGCCGAGGACAAGTGCATCCGTACGCCGCCGGACCAGCTGGAGAGTATCGCCGCGCGCACCAACGGCGCCCGCGAGCAGGTGGTGCTCGTCACTGGCGGGCCGGGCAAGGCCGGCGGACCGAGTGTCAATGCGTGCGAGGGCCGCTCGCCGCACGGCTTCGTCGAGCAGGAAGCCGAGGTCGCCGCGGGCATCGCGCGTTTCATCGGCGGCGGCAGTTACTAGAATTGGCCGTAACGGGCCGTACCGTCGTTCCCTTCCCGCCCGCGCAGGAGCACCATGAGGCGTTCGCGCTCGACGAAGGGGGCCGCTCGGCTGGCTTCCCGGCGGCGCAAATCGGACCGTGCGATCCGCCACCCGCCCCGTTTGGGCTGAGGACCATGGCCAAGCGCTTTGACAACCCGATCGAGAGGGACCGCCCACCAGCCGTGCTGGTGGGCTCCCTACGCGGCTTCCCCGATCCGGCGTCTCCTGACCCCGAGGGTTAGGCGCGCGCGATTGGTCGGAAGCCGGCGCGGCAGTGCGTCGGCTTGCGGCCCGGACTCACCCCTTTTGATCAGTAATCCGTTCAGGACCTGCGGCGCGGGTCGCGTTACCCGTCGCGGCTCCGGGGAGGGCACATGGCTGGCAAGGATGACGCAGATCTGCGGAAAGTGGCCGCGGTTCTGATCCCGGTCGTGGTGGGCAGTCTGCTCGGGCTCGGCACGTCCATTGCCACGAGCTATTTCAACTTTCAGTTCCAGCAGGAAGAGACGATCAGGAAGGAGACCGATGCGCGTCTCGAGCGGGCGATGACGCTCGCCGTCAAATACTCGAGCGACGTGGGCAAGGCGTTGAGCATCGGCATCATTACCAAAGGAGAAGCCACGGCGAAGGAGCTGGCGGTGCTGTCGGCCCCCTCGGATACGCTGGCCGAGCTGAGCGCGGTCATCCAGCTCTATTTTCCGCGGCTGAAAGGCGAGGTCGATCAGATCTACGCCGCGCACGCGGCGATGATGCAGCGGTTCGACAGCATCATCGATGCGCGCGATCAGCATCGCGGCGAGGATGTGGCGGCCTTTTCCGAGCGGATTCAGAAGGAAACCGCGGTCGCCATGAGCCGTGTCCATAGCTTGAGGAACGAGCTCGGCAGGATGGCCAACGACCGCCGTCGCTAGCGTCTGGGACGGTCGCCCTCGTCGCCGATGGACGGGTCGACGCCAACTGGCGCGGGCACGGACTGCAACGCGTACGCTGCCGCAAGGTGAATGATCGGCACCTTCCCGCGGTCCAACCGGTGAATTCATCGCGAGGACACAGTTCATGATCGAGGGCACGAGCGCTCGGGCGCGGTCCGCGCGCCGGCGCCCGCGGCGCTTCGCTGCGGCGACGCTCGCGCTCGGCGTCGCGCTGGCGGGCTGTGCGGCGCAGCCGGAGCTCCCGCTGCGGCCGAGCTCCGCCGAGGTGGAGGGCACCGTCCGCCGCGTCGGCGTCGAGGGCGGCTGCTGGGTGATCGATACGCCCGTGGGCCGCTTCGAGCCGGTGGACTTGCCGCCGCGCTATCGCATCGACGGGCTGGCGGTGCACGCGACGCTGGAGCCGGCGCCGGATCTCGCGAGCGTGTGCCAGGTCGCCCCGCTGGCGCGGGTCCAGTCGATCCGCGGCCGCGAGCCCGGTCAGCGCTGAGGGGCGGCGCGCGCGCGTCGCCGGTCGCCAACTCACAGGGACGATCTTCGTGACGACCGCAGCGGCCGCAAGGCCCGCATTGGGGATCATATCCGGCTCGACTGACGGGGCCGGATCCGCTGATGGAGGAACAGCCATGTCGCAATCGCACCCCAACACCGAAGAGAGGGCCCCGACGGTCCCCGGCGCCTTGCGGCCGGGCGCCGCGAGCGCGGGCCCGGCCAAAGTGTCGGCCCTGTCGATCGGCGCCCAGGCGATCGGGGCTCTGGCCGTCGGGGCGGCGGCCATCGGCGCCCTGGCGATCGCGACGCTCGCGATCCGGCGGCTCGTGGTCCGGCGCGCGAAGGTGGACGACCTGCAGATCGAATCCCTGCGGATCGGCCGGCTCGAGGTCGACGATTACCACGAACGGCCGAAACGCTGACGCCGGCCTTGCCGGGCCGGCGCTGCGGCGAGGCTTGAACACGCCAAAGGAGGAATACCACCATGAGAAAGCTCGGCATCTGGGTTTGTGCGGCCGCGTTGGCGACATCCGGCGCGGGGCTGGCGGCGCCGCCGTCGGGCTCCGCGGTAGGCCCCGCGCTGCCGCCGCACGTGCGGGGTCTCCTGCTCCAGGAAATGACCGCGGTCCTCGAGGCGACGCAAGCGATCCTGGGCGGACTGGTGCGGGGGCAGGATGAGGTCGTCGCGCGCAACGCGCAGGCCATCCACGACAGCTTCATCATGGAGCGGCAGATGACCGAGACCGACCGCAAGGCGCTGGTGAGCGCGGTGCCGCAGGCGTTCCTGGAGCGGGACCGGGCGTTCCACGAATTGAGCGCGCGGCTCGCCGCGGCGGCGCGCGCGGGCGACAAGGCGGGCCAGCAGAAGCTGTTTGCGGACATGGTGGACGCGTGCGTGGGCTGCCATGCCCGGCATGCGACGGATCGTTTTCCGGGACTGGCGGGGCGCTGATTCTGCTCGAATGCGTGCTCGCGAGCTTCGCGGAGGCGTACTGCGATGAGTGAATCCGTGCCGACGGCGCAGATCGAAGCCGCCCGCGCCTATGAGGCGCTGATGGTGTGCGTTGGCCGCGCTGTTCGCGGATGCGGGCGCCAGGTGCCTGAGCGAAGCGCCAGCGCATGCTAATGTCCGCAAAGCGGCGCCGGGGTGCCCGGGCGTCCCGTGCGGCACCGCGTTCAACAATGGAAGAAAGGACGGAAGAATGCGGTTCAGCAGATGGGTTTCCGCGGGTTCGATCGTCGTGCTCGTTGCCGCAGCGGCGGCACAGGGTGCGCCGGTTCCGAAATCGCCGGAAGAGGGCGGTCCGCGCAATTGGGAGGTGACGGGCGTTTCCGGCGCGCTTAACGTCCGCGAGCAGCCCTCCACCCATGCGAAAGTCGTGACGACCTTCCGGCGCGGCGCCATACTCAGCAACCTCGGCTGCCAGCTCGCCGAGGGGCGCGCGTGGTGCGACGTGCAGCCGCTCGAGGGAGGGCCGCGCGGCTACGTGGCCGCCGAGTTCCTGAAGCCGGCGGTGTCGCCCGACGGCAGCGCCAAAATGGGCCCGGACGATTCGGCGCTGCGTGCGGGGCAGGGAAAGTTTGACGCCAACGGAAGGATTCCCTGCGCGCAGCACAAGGGCCAGCCGATGGGGCAATGCGAATTCGGCGTCGCGCGCGCCGGCGGCGGCTACGCGACCGTCGTCGTCAAGCGGCCCGACGGGCGCAGCCGCGCGATCTTCTTCACGATGGGTAGACCCATCGGCGCCGACACCAGCCAAGCGGACGGCTATCCCGAGTTCCGCGCCACCAGGGAAAGCGACCTCAACATCATCCGCATCGGCGGCGAGCGCTACGAGATTCCCGACGCCGTGGTGCTGGGCGGCTGAACCGGGCACCCCCTCCCGCGGCGCCGCCCAGCCTCCGCCGCGCGGTCATCCATGCTAGGGTTCCGGTGACCGCTTTTCCGTCGCCACGGGTGGGCGGCGCCTTCGCTTTCACGCGCAAGCCCGGCCATGGACTTCGAAGCGCTCATCTCGACGTATGGCTACCTCGCCGTTCTCATTGGCGCCTTCCTCGAGGGCGAGACGATCGTCGCGCTGGCAGGCTTCGCTGCGCGCCGCGGCTACCTCGAGCTGCCCTGGGTCGTGCTGACAGCGTTCGCGGGCACGCTGTGCAGCGACCAGTTCTACTTCTACCTCGGCCGTCGCCACGGCGCCGCCTGGCTCGCGCGGCGGCCGCGCTGGCGCGCGCGCGTCGATCAGGTGACGCATCGGCTGGAGCGCCACCAGACGCTTTTCATCCTGAGCTTCCGTTTCCTCTACGGGCTGCGCACCGCCGCGCCCTTCGCGATCGGCCTAAGCCGGGTGCCGGCGCTCAAGTTCCTGCTGCTCAATGTCATCGGCGCGGCGGCATGGTCAGCGCTGATCGCCGGGCTCGGCTACGCCTTCGGGCACGCGCTGGAGGCTCTGCTCGATGACATCAAGCGCTATGAGGTCTGGGTGCTGACGGCGGTTGTCGCGCTCATCGTGCTCGCGCGCCTGCTCCTCCGCTTACGTGAGCGCCGCCGCGATGGCGATGGGCGGGCCGCCTGAGCGTCGTGGTCGGATTGATCCGGCTTCGGCGCGGCACTCCTCGCGGCCGCCCCAGGTGCCACGGCGACCGTTTGTGGCGGGGTGTCCCGTTTGCCGTGGTGCGCGATGCGGACGCGGCGGAAGTGCGAGAACGCTCGCCGCACGCGTGCAATCGCCGCCGCCGGCCTCTACACTGGGCCGGATTCTCGGGGGCGAAAATGATGAAAGACCTTTGGCTTTTGCGGGGTGGCGGCGTCCGACGCGGTCAGTTTCGTCGCGTGGCGGAAAGCGACGCGGGTGATCGAGTGAGGGCCGCGATGGACGTCGCCGCCCGGGCCGTGGAGCGGCCACGTCCTTGACGCCGGCGACCGCCATCCTGCTGCCGATGGCCGCCCTGGTCGCGCTCACCGCGGCGGTGTGGGTGCGGCTCTACGTCGAGCGGCTGGGCGAGATTGCGCGACGCGGCATCGATCCGCAGGCGATCGCCACTTCGCACGCCCGTGCCGAGACGCTGCGCCAGACCGATGCCGCCGACAACTTCCGCAACCTGCTGGAGCTGCCGGTGCTGTTTTACGCGCTATGCCTCGCGCTTATCGCGGCGGACGCGGTGTCGCCGCTGTTCGTGCTCGGCGCGTGGGTCTACGTGGCGCTGCGGGCCGTGCACAGCGCGATCCATTGCACCTACAACCGCGTGGTGCACCGGTTTCTTGCCTATGTCGCCAGCTCCATCGTCCTGTTCGGCCTCTGGGGCGCCTTCGGCGTGGTTTTGCTCGGGCGTTGACCCCGCGGTTTCCGGCGTCGCGTCGCGGCGCGGCCCGCTCTGTCCCGCCTGGCGTCAGAAGACGAGCCGAACGATGCCGTAGCCGGCCGCCGCGACGACGAGACCCGCCAGCGCCAGCGGCACCAGCGGGTGAACGTTGTTCAGCACGCGGGCCACGTTGCACACCAGCCCCACCGCGCGCTGCAGCGGCGTGCGCGGGCTCTTGGAGTACTCCATCGCCGCCTTCACGACGTAGAAGACGGCCGTATTGGCGCCGAGCAGCGTGCGCGTCGCCGCCACCGCGTGGCGCGGCGCCACCAGGTAGTTGCACTTGAGCAGGATGCGCTGCCCGCCGTCGGCCCGGTACTCGCCCTCGACCCAGTGCAGCTCGCGGTGGAAATCGAGCAGGCCGAAGTCGTAGGTGGCGAACGCCTTCTCCACCTTGCTGTCCGCGAACACGACCCGGTAGCTGGCGTCGGAGCGCAGATAGATCAGCGCGCGCACCACGGCGCCCACCGGCAGGAAGCGCAGGTTGCCGTCGTAGTGCTTGCCGAACAGCCCGTGGTCCCCGCCATAGTCCTTGTTGTAGTGAGAGATGTAGAGCTCGTCGGTGTGCTTCATCGGGGTGATGACCCAGTCGGCGTCGAAGTGCCGCAGAATCGCGTCGCGCACCACGGGGCTGTCGCGCAGGCGGTCGATGCGCTCGATCGCGTCCGCCGGCAGCGCACGGATGTAGACGTGCTTCGACGGGCGCTGCCGCAGTTCCTCGCGATAGCGCTTTTCGACCCATGCCGCGAGCTCGTCGATGCCGGCGCGCTCCGCCGGATCGGTGAACTCGCCGACCGTGGCGGGAAACCGCCGCGACAGGGACCGCGGCTCGCGCGGCGGCCCGTCGATCTTCGCCAGTTCTGCCGTTTCACTCATGCTTGCTCTCCACGTGAACGCGGCGGCGCGTAGCCGCGGTAAAGGAAACGGCCGTAGCCGAGGATCGCCGCGCCGAGCGCCGCCGCCGGCAGCGTCGCGATCGCCCCGCTCGCAACGGCGGCGCCG
>DATIUV010000089.1:0-2955 GCA_035466595.1 Pelomicrobium sp. | reverse complement strand
TCATGAACAACCGCGCCCTGACCTGGAGCATGCTGGCGGACGTCGCGGCGCGCATGAGCGTCGAGCAGCGCGCCACCCTGCGCGCGCGCACGGGGGAGCTGGCCGACGAGATCGCCGGCCTCGCGTGCGAGAACGCGGCGCCCGCGGGTCGCGTTGCCGCGCCGGCCGACTGACGGCCGCGGCGGGGGAACTCGCCCCGGCCGGATCTGCCTGAGGAATACGCGCTCCTTCCCCTCGCCCGTGATCCGCCGCCTTCCCCTGCTCCTGCTGACCGCCGCGCTGGCCGGCTGCTCGCTGGTGATCAACGTCGGCTATAGCCTGGTCGACAACGCGCTGGTCTGGTACGTCCGCGACTACTTCCCCCTGAACGTCCGCCAGGAGGCGGTGCTCAAGAGCGGGCTGGCGGAGGTGCGCCGGTGGCACTGCTCGACCCAGCTGCCGCAGTACGCGCAGTGGCTGCGCGGCGTGAGCGCGGAGCTGCAGCGCGGCATGTCGCGCGATGACGTCGCCCGGCGGGCGGCCGAAGTGCAGGCGCACTGGCGCGTGCTGCTGGCCCAGCTGGCGCCGGTGCTGGCGCGCACCTTCGAGTCCGCCACGCCGGAGCAGGTGGTCCAGCTGGCGGCCAATTTCGACGCCAGCAACCGCGAGTATCGCAACGACTGGGTGGACGTTCCGCGCGAGGCGCTGGCGGCGAAGCGCGCCGAGCGCGCGACGACGCAGCTCACGCGCTGGATCGGCGGCCTTCATTCCACGCAGGCGGAAACGGTCGCGCGCTGGAGCCGGGCCTTCGATCCCACGGGCGGTGAATGGCTTGCGTTCCGCGAACGCTGGCAGGCCGCCTTCCTCGCCACGCTTGCCGAAGCGACGCGCCCGGCGCACTTCGATGTCGAGGTCGCGCGGCTGTTCGTCGACTACGACGCGCTGTGGTCGCCGGAGCTGCAGCGCAAGGTGGCCGCCAACCGCGGGGCTACGCTGGAGATGATCTACGACGTGCAGCGGCTGATGACGGACGCCCAGCGCCGGCAGGTCGCGGAGGTGGCGGAGAGCTACGCGGCCGAGTTCGACCGCATGGCGTGCGCTCCGTCGGGCGGCGCGATCGCGGCGCCTCGCTGAAGGCTTCTGCGCGGGCCGCAGCGCTTGAGGTTTACGGCGCCTGGCCCCCGGCGCGCCGCTTCAGCGCCAACTTGAGCACGACGAAGCCGACCACCGCCGAGAGCAGGGAGCCTTCCAGGATGCCGACGCGGTCGACGCCGATCGCCGCCGGCCCCTTGCCCTCGAACGCCAGCGACGCGATGAACAGGCTCATGGTGAAGCCGATTCCGCACAGGATGGACACACCGTAGAGCGAAAGCCAGTTGGCGCCCTCCGGCAGCTTCGCGAGCCCCAGCTTGATCGCCGCCCAGGCAAAGGCGAACACGCCGAGCTGCTTGCCGACGAACAGGCCGAGCGCGACGCCGAGGGTGACCGGATGCGTGAGCGCGTCGAGTCCGAATCCGGACAGCGGCACGCCGGCGTTGGCGAAGGCGAAGATCGGCAGGATCGCGTAGGCCACCGACGGGTGCAGGTCGTGTTCGAGCTTGCGCAGCGGCGAGCTCTCGCCGCCGGGAGCGCGCATCGGGATGAAAAGCGCCAGCACGACGCCGGCCAGCGTCGCGTGCACGCCGGACTTGAGCACCGCCACCCACATCACCAGCCCGATGAACAGGTACGCCGGAATCGCGACGACGCCGCGGCGATTGAGCACCGCCAGCGCGACCAGCGCCGCGCCGGCGATGCCCAGCGAGGCGAGCGAGAGCTCGGCGGTGTAGAACAGCGCGATGATGACGATGGCGCCGAGGTCGTCGAGGATCGCCAGCGTCAGCAGGAACACCTTGAGGCCGTTGGGCACGCCCTTGCCGAGCAGCGACAGCACGCCCAGCGCGAAGGCGATGTCGGTGGCCGCCGGGATCGCCCAGCCGCGGATCGCGAGCGGGTCGCCCCAGTTCAGCGCCACGTAGATCGCCGCCGGCACCACCATGCCGCCGACCGCTGCAAGTGCGGGCAGCGCGATCTGCGCCGGGTTCGAAAGCTCGCCCTCCAGCACCTCGCGCTTGATCTCGAGGCCGACGAGGAAGAAGAACACCGCCATCAGCCCGTCGTTGATCCACAGCAGCAGCGGCTTGTCGATGGCCAGCTCGCCGACGCGCACCGTGACCGGCGTGTCCAGCAGCGCGCCGTACAGCGCCGCGGCGGGCGAATTGGCCATCACCAGCGCCAGCACGGTGGCGGCCATCAGCAGGATGCCGCTGGCGGCCTCGTGCTGGAGGAATTCGCGCAGCATCGACGCGACGCCGCGTGGCGGCTTGGCAACTGCCTCGTTGTCCATGGGAACGACCCCTCGTTTTTCTGTTGGGAACCCGGCGGCGCGGGTTGGTGCCCGCACCCGGCCGGACGGGCCCGGCCTTAAGGTTCTCTTAAGCCGGCATCAGGCAATCTTCCTGCCGAGGACCGGGGCATGGTGTCCCGGCAACCCTGAATTTTACGGAGGATGTGCCATGTCGGTAACCCCGAGAACCAAACGGATCGCCGCGGCGGTGGCGCTGGCGCTGGGCGTCGGCGCGGCCGCGACGGCGTATCAGCCCACCGCGGTGGCCGTACCGGCACCGGCGGCCAGCGAGGCCGCGCCGCTGCTGGCGCTGCCGGACTTCTCCCAGCTGGTGGAGCGCTACGGCGACGCCGTCGTCAATATCGCCACGGAAGGCAAGCGCGACGGGCCCCAGGCGATGGCGCCGGATCTCGGCGATGACCTGCCGGAGTTCTTCAAGCGCTTCCCGTTCCCCAACATGCCGCGCGAGATGCCCGAGGACGGGCCGCGTGCGCGCGGCATCGGCTCCGGTTTCATCATCTCCGCCGACGGCTACGTCGTCACCATCCATAACGTGGTCCGCGGCGCCGAGAAGGTGACGGTGCGTTTCA
>DATIUV010000088.1:0-7916 GCA_035466595.1 Pelomicrobium sp. | reverse complement strand
CGGTCAGGCCGTAGACGTGGGTGATGTCGAAGCCGATGCGCTCCATGCCCTCGATCACCGCGGCCGGCGGCGCGGCCGCGGCCACCAGCCCGGAAACGCGGTGGTCGATGCCCCGGCGCAGCTCGTCCGGCGCGTTGATGAACATGGCGTGAACGATCGGCGCCCCGCAGTAATGGGTGACCTTGTGCTTGCGGATGAGGTCGAGGATGGCGCCGATCTCGACGCGGCGCAGGCAGACGTTGGTGCCGGCGTTGGCCGCCATGGTCCAGGTGAAGCACCAGCCGTTGCAGTGGAACATCGGCAGCGTCCACAGGTAGACGGCGTGGCGCGGCATGCCCCAGGCGATGATGTTGCCGACCGCGTTCAGATACGCGCCGCGGTGATGGTAGACGACGCCTTTCGGATTGCCGGTGGTGCCGGAGGTGTAGTTGAGGCTGATGGCCTCCCACTCGTCGGCCGGCAGCTCGTAGTCGAACGCCGGGTCGCCCTGGCGCAAAAACTCCTCGTATTCGAGCTCGCCCAGCCGCTCGCCCTCGCCCTTGTACTCGGGGTCGTCGGCGTCGATCACGAGCATCTTCATGCCCGCCAGCTTCAGCGCCTTCGCCATGACGCCCGAGAACTCGCGATCGGTGATCAGCAGCTTGGCTTCGGCGTGCTGGAGCATGAAGCCGAGCGCCTCGGCGTCGAGCCGGGTGTTGAGCGTGTTGAGCACCGCGCCGGCCATCGCGACGCCGAAGTGCGCCTCCAGCATCGGCGGCGTATTGGGCAACATCACCGCCACGGTGTCGCCCTTGCCGATGCCGTGCCGGCGCAGCGCCGAGCCCAGGCGCCGGCAGCGCGCGTAGGTTTCCTTCCACGTGAACCGGTGCTCGCCGTGGATGACCGACAGCCGATCCGGATACACGTACGCCGCCCAGGCGATCAGGCTGAGCGGCGTGAGCGGCGCGTAGTTGGCTGCGTTCTTGTCGAGGCCGATCTCAAAGGGATTGGCACCCGTCATCCTTCCTCCTCGGCCTGGCGTGGCCCGTGGTCGTTTTTGTGGGCCTGCGCGACGTTCATTGCGGCGGCCCTTGTCAGGCCTCTAACAAGACCCGTGCCGCCGATTATAACCCTCTGAATTTCCTTTGTTCTGGGATGATTTTATGACCCTGTGACGGGTTTTCCCGAGGGTGCGTCCCGAAAACTGTCTTATTTTCCGGACAACTCATCCGGAGTTGAAACTACTCTATTTTCTATTCAATGGCTTGTCGTGTCTGGATTTCCGGAGCCACTACCCCGTCCGGGTTTCCGGACCCATGCCCTGCAGCTTCTCGTACAGGGTCGCGCGCGAGATCCCGAGCAGCCGCGCCGCCGCCACCTTGTTGCCGTTCACCTGCCGCAGGGCCTCGCGGATTGCGGCCCTCTCGGCTTCCGCGACCGCCTCGCTCAGCCGCGGCGTCAGGACCGGCGGCTGCTGCGCGTCGATCACCAGATCGGGCAGAACGTCGACAAAGCTTTGCGCGGTCAGGCGCGTTTCCTCCGACAGCATGGTCACCTGCTCGAGCACGTTGCGCAACTCGCGCACGTTGCCGGGCCACGGGTACGCCGCCAGCGTCGCCAGCGCATCGGCCGTGAGCTCGCGCGGGGCAATGCCGGTGCGCTCGGCGATGCGCTCCAGCATCACCTCGGCGAGCGCCTCCAGGTCCTCGCGCCGGTCCCGCAGCGGCGGCACCTCGATGCGCAGCACGTTGAGCCGGTAGAACAGGTCGGCGCGAAAGCGGCCCTCCTCCACCAGGCGCCGCAGGTCGCGGCTGGTGGCGGCGATCACGCGCACGTCCACCTTCTCCATCCGGTTCGATCCCAGCGGCTCGAACTCCTGCTCCTGCAGCACGCGCAACAGCTTCGACTGCAGCGCCGGCGGCATGTCGCCCACCTCGTCCAGGAACAGGGTGCCGCCATCCGCGAGCTTGAGCTTGCCGTCGCGCCCGCGGCGCTCGGCGCCGGTGTAGGCGCCGGCCGCGACGCCGAAGAACTCGGCCTCGAGCAGGCCTTCCGGCACCGCGGCCAGATTGACGCCGACAAAGGCCCGGTCGGCGCGCGCCGACACCGCATGGATCGCGTGCGCCAGCAGCTCCTTGCCGGTGCCGGTCTCGCCCTGGATCAGCACCGTCGTGTCCAGCTGCGCGGCGCGGCGCGCCTTGCGCTTGACCTCCTGACAGGCCGCGCTGGTGCCGACGAAGCTGGAGAACGTGTACTTGGCGCGGCGATGGCCCGCCAGCTCGCGCTGGGCGCGCGCCAGCTCCTGCTGCAGCCCGGTGAACTTCGACACCAGCGGCTTCAGGTACTGGGGACTGTCGTAGAGCACGAAACCGACGGCGCCGGTGACCTCGCCGCGCTCGTCCCGCAGCGGCAGCCGCGTCACCACCAGCCACTGGCCGCGCACGTCCATGAGGTCCAGCAGCATCGGCTCGCCGGTCTCGACCACGCGCCGCATCTGGCTGTTGGGGATCACCTGCTCGACCTCGCGCCCGAGCGCGCTCTCGGCGCTGGCAAGCCCCAGCAGGCTCACGTACTTGTCGCTGATCCAAGAGATGCGCGCGCTGCGGTCGACGATGACCGCGCCTTCGGAGGTGCGCTCCAGCATCTCGAACAGCGAGCGCACGGCCTGCTCGAGAGCCGCCTGCGCATGCGCGGGAAGTTCGGTGGTGATTCCCATGGTCCGATTCTAAGCGCCGCCCCGGTGGGCCGCTACGCGCTTTCCCGCGCGAGCCTGACGGCCTCATCGACGCGGTCGACGGCCGTGACCTCGATGCCCGGAATCGGCTGCCGCGGCGCATTGGCGCGCGGCACGACGGCGCGCGTGAAGCCGAGCTTGGCCGCTTCCTTGAGCCGCTCCTGGCCGCGCTGCACCGGCCGCACCTCGCCGGTGAGGCCCACTTCGCCGAACACCGCGAGTTTCGGCGGCAGCGGCCGCCCGGTGAGCGAGGACACGATCGCCAGCAGCACCGGCAGATCCGCGCCCGGCTCATTGATACGCACGCCGCCGACG
Source organism: Pelomicrobium sp. (assembly GCA_035466595.1). Taxonomy (GTDB): domain Bacteria; phylum Pseudomonadota; class Gammaproteobacteria; order Burkholderiales; family UBA6910; genus DATIUV01. The sequence continues at coordinate 4,888 of DATIUV010000088.1, read as the reverse complement.
GCGTTGACGAAGACATCCTGGTCATAGCAGGCGATGCCGACGTGCCGATGCAGCACCGCGAGCAGCATGGCAAGGCGGTTCTGCTCCAGGCCGACGCTCAGCCGCTTCGGGTTTGGCGCATGGGCCTCGTCCACCAACGCCTGCACCTCCACCAGCAGAGGGCGCGTGCCCTCCTGGGTCACCATCACGCACGAGCCGGCGACGTCGGTGGCGTGGTGCGAGAGGAAGATCGCCGATGGGTTGGACACGCCGCGCAGCCCCTTCTCGGTCATGGCGAACACGCCCAGCTCGTTGACGGCGCCATAGCGGTTCTTGAACGCGCGGATCAGGCGGAAGCTGGAGTGCGTGTCGCCCTCGAAATAGAGCACGGTGTCCACCATGTGCTCCAGCACACGCGGACCCGCGAGCGCCCCCTCCTTGGTGACATGGCCGACCAGGATGACGGACGTGCCGAGCACCTTGGCGCTGCGCGTGAGCTCGGCGGCGCACTCGCGCACCTGCGCCACCGATCCCGGCGCCGACTGCAGCACGTCGGAGTGCAGCGTCTGGATCGAATCGATCACCGCCACGTCGGGCCGCTCGGCCGCGATGGTCTCCTGGATGCGCTGCAGCCGAATCTCCGCCAGCAGCGGCAGGCGCGAGGTCTCCAGCGTCAGGCGGCGTGCCCGCAGCGCGATCTGCTGCGCAGACTCCTCGCCGGTCACGTAGAGGACCGGCCGCGCCTGCGCCAGGTGTGCCAGCGCCTGCAGCAGCAGGGTCGACTTGCCGATCCCGGGGTCGCCGCCCAGCAGCACGACGCCGCCGCGCACCAGGCCGCCGCCCAGCACGCGGTCGAACTCGGCGATGCCGGTCTCGATGCGGGGCTGGTCCTCGGCGGAGACGTCGCCGAGCCGTTGGATACCGGCGTCGCCGGCGATGGGAGCAAACCGGGTCGGCGCCTTCTCCGCCACCGTCTCGACCAGCGTGTTCCAGGCCTGGCAATGGGGGCATTGGCCCTGCCACTTGAGCGCCTGGCCGCCGCACTCGGTGCAGACGTAGAGGTTCTTGGGTTTCGCCATGCTTGAGGTGGGTGCCGCGCCATGGGAGCACGGCCGAGGCGACACGCTAACCGAGCGCGTGCGCCCGATCAAGCGTCGCGCGTGCGCCCGCAGCATCGCCGGTGGGCCCGGAACTCCGCGGCGCGCGCCGGAGTCGGTTTCAATGGGAGCCGAAGCACGCGGCCAACGCAGCCGCCGCGGCACTCGCTGTTGGCCGCGCGTCTCCCGTCATCGCTTTCTGGAGGAGCCGCCATGACCGACGCCACCGTCAAGTGCCGCGAATGCGGCGAAGCAGCAACGCTCGGCGCCCTGGACGATCTCAACGGTACCGCCGGGGACGTCACCGTCACCATCCACCATATGCCGGCCCGCGTCTGTCCGCAGGACCATCGGCGGCTGGCCTATCCCGAGTTCGCCGCCCGGCTGATGGACTACCTCGCCGACCCCGACAAGGTCGGCATGCCGACGGCGCAGAAAAAAGGCTGGTTCCGCAGGCGTGCCTACTGCGGCGGCTGCCACCACGAGCTCGACGGCGAAGCGGACGTGCGCACCGTGTCCATGGGCGTGCACCTCGACCCGGATGCCGATTTCGAGGTGGATTTCCGGTTGCCGGTCTGCACCTGCCCGCACTGCGGCCTCGAGCAGACCACCGACGCGAAGCTGTATGACAGCCACGTGCCCCTGGCCGTGGTCCAGGCGCTGAGGGCCGGGCACGTAAGCCCCGAGTAGCGGCGCTTGGCGCGGGGCGCCGGCGGCGCTAAAGTGGCGCCCTTCGTCCGCGATCTCCTGCGCCCGATGCGCCTGCTCGCCGCTCTCGTCGCCCTGCTGCTTGCGCTGGCCTCTGCCGCCGTCCGCGCCGACCCGCCCGCGGGCTATCCGTTCGTCAGCTTCGACGCGGGCCTGCGCGCGGCTGCGGCAGCCAACAAGCCGGTATTCGTCTACTTCGGCCGCTATGGCTGTGCCTGGTGCGACAAGACCAACAAGGAGTCTTTTTCCGACGCCGAGGTCCGGCAGCGCTATACCGAGCACTACGTCCTTGTCTATGTCGACGCCGAAAGCGGGCGCCGCCTGACGCTGCCCTCCGGCGAGCGCATCACCGAAATGGAGCTGGGTGCGCGCTTTCGCGCCCACGCCACCCCGCTGTTCGTCTTCCTCGAGCCCGACGGGCGCGAGATCGTCAAGATCCCCGGCTTCAAGACCGTGGCCGACTTCAAGGATTACGACCGCTACGTCCACGGCGGGCATTACCGCTCGCAGCCGCTGCTCGAGTTTCTGCGCCAGGGCTCCTGAGATGCAGTCGCGGGCGCTGGTGGTCGCGCTGCTCCTCGCTGCCGCCCCCGCCGCGGCCGCGCCGCCGTGGGCGTTCGACGAGGCGATCGACGTCACGACCGGCCACGGGCCGGCGATCTTCCACCACCTCGAGTCGGCCGGCCGGCGCGGCATCGCCGTCTCGGACGGAACCGTGGCGGTCGTCTGGGAGGACAACCGCGGCGGCCGCCCCGGCTGCTACGTCGCGCTGAAGCGCGCCGGGGATGCGCGTTTCGCCACGGAAATCCGGTTGAGCGGAGACGCGCCCGCCTTCGAGCCGGTCATCGCGCCGCTGGGCGGCGGCCGCTTCCTGGCCGCCTGGGAGGAAGACGGCCGGCCGCACCTCCGATTGCTGACCGTCGCCGGTGCGGGAAAAACCGTCCGCATCGAGAGCGAAGGTGGCCAGATCACACTGGCGGCGGCGGACAGCGCCGTCGCCGCCGCTTGGGCAAGGCGCGAGGGGCGCTTCAGCCGGATCGTGGTGGCGCCGGTCGCCGTTGAGGGCGACGACGTCCGCTTGCAGCCGCCGCAGCCGGTGGATCCCGCGCCGCCCGTCGACGACCAGCAGTACCCGACGCTGACCGTGGGCCCGGGCGGCGCTGTCAATATCGCCTGGGAGGACCGGCGCCACGGCCACACGCGCATCGTGCGCAGCCGCGCCGCCGACGGGCGCACGTTCTCGCCGCTCGAGCAGGTCAACGAACTCTCCAGCATGCGCAACACCCAGGGGCTCGGCCGCGGGATGGGCGCGATGCGGGTGTCGCTGGCCCGGTTCGGTGCCGACGGGGTGGTCGCCGTCTGGGCGGACAAGCGGGACTTCCTGTCGGGCTACGACGTTTACGCCGGACTGAGTACCGACGGCGGCGGCCGCTTCGGCCGCAACGAGAAGGTGCAGGACGGCTTCGGCAACGAAATTGCCCAGTGGCACCCGGCCGTTACCGCGCATGCCTCGGGCGCAATTGCCGTCGCGTGGGACGACGACCGCGACGGGACGCCGGACATCTGGCTGTCCTGGAAAATCGCCAGCGGCTGGAGCGACGACGTCGCGCCGCCCGGCGCTTCCGGCGCCGGGGCCCAGGTCGAGCCGGTGCTTGCGCTCGACGAGGCGGGAGATCTGCATCTCGCGTGGATCGACAAACCGGGACTCAATGCGCCGACGCGGATCCGCTACCTGCGGGGCCGGCGTTGACCGTGATACTGGCGGCCTTAGTCGGGAAACCTAAAGCTCAACTTCCCATAAAATTCGCGGGTTATCGCATCTTTTTAACAAACGAAAAGGCTTGATCGGCAGCCCCGTTGCCCTATAATGGGGGCGTCTCGACCCTCGCTTGGAGTGGAACCATGCGCAAATCCATCGCCACCCGCCTGGCCGCCGCGACCGCGGCCGTCGCCCTCGCCATCACGCCGATGGCTGCGACCAGCGCCGAGCGCAACAGCGGCGACTTCCTCGAGTCCAACGTCACCGACGACACCGGCATCATGATGGCCGACATCGTCTTTGCCCGCCCGCTGGGGCTGGTCGGGTCGGTGGTGGGCTTCGGGCTGTTCATCATCTCGCTGCCGTTCTCGATTCCGTCCAACAGCGGCGGCGAAGTGGCTGAGCAGCTCGTCTCGGAGCCGCTGCGCTACACGTTCCAGCGCCCCGTCGGCGTCGAGCCGCGCGACTGGAGCCGCACCCGCGGCATCCAGCAGCCTTCGGGCTACTGACTCCCTTTCTTAGCCGGCTCGCCGGGGGACCCGCGCGGTCACCCGCGTGAGCAGTTCGTAGCTGATGGTGCCCGCCGCGCGGGCCACCTCGTCCACCGGGATTCCCTCACCCCAAAGCGTCACGGGCGTCCCGATGCCCGCGCCGGGCACCGGCGTCAGATCCACTGCCAGCATGTCCATCGACACGCGTCCGAGCGTGCGGGTGCGCTGGCCCGCCACCACGATCGGCGTGCCCGTGCCCGCGTGGCGGGGATAGCCGTCGGCGTACCCGCAGGCCACCGTTCCGACCCGCATCGCGGTCGGCGCGGTGAAAGTGCCGGCGTAGCCCACCCTTTCGCCGGCCTGGAGGTCGTGCACGGCGATTAGCGCGCTTCTCAGGGTCATCACCGGCCGCAGGTCCAGCGCGGCGGCGCTCACCTCGGCAAACGGCGACGAGCCGTAGAGCATGATGCCGGGCCGGGTCCAGTCGCCGTGGGTCTGCGGGTAGCGCAGCAGCGCAGCCGAGTTGGCGAGGCAGCGCGGAGCCCGCACGCCGGCGGTCGCCGCCTGGAAGCGAGCGACCTGCTCGGCAACGCCCTCGGCCTCGTCGGCGCTGGCGAAATGCGTCATCGCGGTCGCCCCCGCCACGGCGCGCGCACGGGTCACAGCGCGCCACGCCTCGGGAAACGCCGCCGGCGGCAGGCCGAGACGGTTCATGCCGGTGTTGATCTTGACGAACACCTCGAGGGTGCCCCGGCCCGAGAGGCTTTCCAGCATGGCGATCTGCTCGCGGGTGTGCACGACCGGCCACAGGCGGTAGTGTTCGCACGCGGCGAGCTCCTCGCGCGAGAACCAGC
>DATIUV010000087.1:0-5081 GCA_035466595.1 Pelomicrobium sp. | reverse complement strand
AAAGGTTCAGGGCGACGCGCTGTTCGTCACCGCCGCCGGCCGGCGCCTCGGCCCGCGCGCGATCCAGCAGCGGCTGAAGGCGCTGGCGATCCGGCAGGGCATCCCGGCCAACGTGCACCCCCACGTGCTGCGGCACTCGTTCGCCTCCCATCTGCTGCAGTCGAGCGGCGACCTGCGCGCGGTGCAGGAGCTGCTCGGCCACGCCAGCATCTCGACGACGCAGGTGTATACGCATTTGGATTTCCAACACCTGGCCAAGGTCTACGACGCGGCGCACCCGCGGGCGAAGAAGAAAAAGTGAGCTCGCGCCGGGCAAACGTCGCCGCGGTGCTCAAGCCCGGCCGCGAGAAGTCGCTGCTGCGCCACCATCCCTGGGTGTTCTCCGGGGCTGTCGCGCGAGTCGAGGGAGCCCCGGCGTCAGGCGAGACCGTTGCCGTGCGCTCGGCCGAGGGCCGCTTCCTGGCCTGGGGCGCGTTCAGCCCGGCCTCGCAGATCCGCGTGCGCGTCTGGTCGTTCGCCGAGGCGGAACCGATCGACGCCGGCTTCTTCCGGGCCCGCGCCGAGCGCGCGGTCGCGCTGCGGCAGGAGCTCGGGGTGCCGGCCGCCAGCGACGCCTGGCGCGTCGTCAACGGCGAGTCCGACGGCCTGCCCGGCGTTGTCGCTGACCGCTACGGCGACACCCTGGTGCTGCAGCTCTCCAGCGCCGGGGCGGAGGCCTGGCGCGACGCGATCGGCGACGCGCTGACCGCCGCGACCGGCTGCGCGACCGTTTACGAACGGTCGGACCTCGACGTGCGCGAGCTCGAAGGGCTCACGCCGCGCGCGGGCGCGCTGCGGGGCGCCGCGCCGGCGCCGATCACGATCCGGGAGCACGGCCTGCGCTTCCGCGTCGACGTGCGGAGCGGGCAGAAGACCGGCTTCTTTCTCGACCAGCGCGACAACCGCGCGCGCGTCGGCGCGCTGGCAGGCGGGCGGCGGGTATTGAACGGCTTCTGCTACACGGGCGGGTTCACGCTGGCCGCGCTCGCCGGCGGCGCGGCCTCGGTGCTGTCGGTGGATTCGTCGGCCGAGGCGCTGGCGCTGGCACGGGAGAACGTCGAGCTGAACGGCTTCGACGCGGCGCGCTGCGCGTTCCGCCAGGGCGACATGTTCCAGCTGCTGCGCGGGCTGCACCGCGCCGGCGAGCGCTTCGACATCGTCGTCCTCGATCCGCCCAAGTTCGCCCCGACCGCGGCCAGCGCGCAGCGCGCCGCCCGCGGCTACAAGGACATCAACCTGAATGCGTTCCGGCTGCTGGCGCCGGGCGGGCTGCTGGCGACGTTCTCGTGCTCGGCCGGCGTGGACGACGACCTGTTCCAGAAAATCGTCGCCGGCGCGGCGGCGGACGCCGGCGTCGACGCGGCCATCGTCGGTCGCTTCACGGCGGCGCCGGACCATCCGGTGTCGCTGGCGTTTCCCGAGGGCGCCTACCTGAAAGGCTTGCTGTGCAGAAAAGACTGAACCACAGAGACACAGAGGCGCAGAGAAGTGCAAAAGAGCGCTTGGAACGCAATGGACGCAAAGGACTGCTCTTAACGAACCGTGGTTTCTCCTTCGCGTTCTTTGCGTCCTTAGCGGTTGAACCGCCTCTCTCTGTGTCTCTGTGCCTCTGTGGTGAGGACACGCGACTGAACGGAGCAACGAATGCCCAAATACGACTATGACCTGTTCGTGATCGGCGCCGGCTCGGGCGGCGTGCGCGCGGCGCGGCTTTCGGCGTCGTTCGGCGCGCGCGTCGCCATCGCCGAGGACCGCTTCCTGGGCGGCACCTGCGTTAACGTCGGTTGCGTGCCGAAGAAGCTGTTCTCGTTCGCCGCGCATTACCGCGACGAGTTCGAGGACGCCGCCGGCTTCGGCTGGGAGGCGCCGACGCGCACCTTCGACTGGCCGACCCTGCGCGAGAACAAGAACCGCGAGATCGAGCGGCTGAACGGCATTTACGGTCGCCTGCTGGAGGCCTCCGGCGTCGAGCTCGTGCGCGGCCGCGCACGGATCGTCGGTCCGCAGGAAGTCGCCGTCGGCGACCGGCGCATCACGGCAAAGCGCATTCTGGTGGCGACCGGCTCCAGCGCGGTGAAGCGGGACATCCGCGGCGCCGAGCTCGGCGTCACGTCGGACGCGATGTTCTTCCTGCCCGAGCTGCCGCGGCGCGCGCTGGTGGTGGGCGGCGGCTACATCGCCGTCGAATTCGCCTCCATCCTCAACGGTCTCGGCACGGAGACGACGCTCGCCTATCGCGGGGCGCACCTGCTGCGCGGCTTCGACGACGACGTGCGCGTGTTCCTGGCCGAGGAGATGCGCAAAAAAGGCGTGCGCATCCTGCTCAACACCGACGTCATCGAGCTGACCGACGCCGGCGGCGGCCGCCGCGAAGCCTGCTACAACGACGGCACGATGGAGACCTTCGACCTGGTCCTGTTCGCCACCGGCCGCCGGCCCGCGAGCGGCGGACTCGGTCTCGAAGCGCTGGGCGTGCGCCTGACCGATACCGGCGGCGTCGAGGTCGACGACGCGTTCGCGAGCTCGGTGCCGTCGATCTTCGCGCTCGGCGACGTCATCGATCGTATCAAGCTCACGCCGGTGGCGATTCACGAGGCGATCTGCTTCGCCAACGCGCAATTCAACGGCCGGCCGCTGCGCATGGACTATGAGAACGTCGCCAGCGCGGTGTTCAGCCATCCCAACATCGGCACCGTCGGGCTGACCGAGGCGGCGGCGCGCGGGCGCTACGGCGAGATCGACGTCTACACGTCGCAGTTCCGCCCGCTCAAGCTGACACTGACGTCGAGCGAGGAGCGCACCTTCATGAAGCTGGTGGTGGACCGCGCCGGCGACCGCGTCGTCGGCGTGCACATGGTGGGCCCGGAGGCGGGGGAGATCGTGCAGGGTTTCGCGGTCGCCCTCAAGTGCGGCGCGACGAAGGCGCAGTTCGATGCCACGGTCGGCATCCACCCGACCGCGGCCGAGGAGCTGGTGACGATGCGCGAGCGCCGGCCGCCGCCCGTGCGCGACTGATCAGGACGCGGCCGCCTCCGGCTCTGCTGCCATGCGCCGCGCGAGCAGGCGGTGGACGAGACTGACCAGCAGGTAGCCGGTGCTGGCGGCGGCGACGATGCTGGCGCCGGAGTTAAGGTCGAACACGAAGGAAAGCCACAGGCCGACGGCGCAATAGAGCGCGCCCCACGCCATCGCCGCCGCCATCATCGTATGCAGGCTGCGGGTGTGCTTTTCCGCGGTGGCCGGCGGGATCGTGAGCAGGGCGATCACCAGGATCAGCCCGACGACCTGGATCAGCACCACCACCGACAGCGCCACCAGCGCCAGCAGCACGAGGTACAGCACGTCGGCGGCCACTCCGCGCGAGCGCGCGAAGTCCTCGTCGAACGACATGGCGAAGATCGGCCGGTACAGCCCCAGCACCGTGACCAGCATCACCAGATTCAGCACCGTCATGTGGGCGAGGTCGGCCCGCGAGACCGTGAGGATGCTGCCGAACAGGTAGCTCATCACGTCGGCCGCGTAGCCCGGGGTCAGGTTGATCAGGATGATGCCGAGCGCCATGCCGGCCGACCACAGCGCCCCGATGACGGCGTCCGCGCGCTCGCGCCGCTGGTGGGTCAGCGCGCCGAGCAGCAGCGCCGCGCCGGCGGTGAAGCCGAGCGTGGTGGGCAGCACGGGCCAGCCGGCGTAGAGCGCGAGCCCGACGCCGCCGTAGGCCGTGTGGGCGATGCCGCCGGAGAGCAGCACCAGCCGGTTGACCACCACCAGCGTGCCGATCAGGCCGCAGGCGATGGAGACGAGCAGCGCCGCGGCCAGCGCGTTCTGCATGAACGGCAGGGCGAGGATCTCAGTGAGAGTGGGGGTGGGCATTGGCGGTCAGGTGCGCGGTGAGGTCGCCGATGGTGGTCTCCACCGGGCAGGACGCCCCGTGCGCGCCGTACATGAGCTCCATCATCTCGCGCGTGAGCGTCGGCTCCGGGCTGTGTACCAGGAAGCGGTTGACGGCGGCGACACTGGTCACGGCGTGGGAAATGATGCCGAGGTCGTGGCTCACCATCATGACGGTCGCGCGGCCCTCGAGCTCGGCGAACATCTCGACCAGGCACTGCTTGCCGTAGGGATCGATGTTGGCGGTGGGCTCGTCGAGGATCAGCAGCTCCGGCTCGTTGATCAGCGCGCGCGCCACCAGCACCCGCTGCCGCTGGCCGCCCGAGAGCGCGTCGATGCGCCGGCGCGCCAGCGCCAGCACGCCGGTGGCGGTCATGGCGCGCTCGGCACGGCGGCGCTCGTCGGCGGTGACGCGGAAGCCGAAGCGGCGGCGGAAATCGAGCCCCATCAGGACCACGTCGAGCACCGTCGCCGGAAACCCGGGCTGCAGGTTGCTGTGCTGGGGCACGTAGCCGACGCGGTCGAGCCGCTCGCCGGGGGCGGCGCCGAGGACCTCGAGCCGGCCGCTCTGGGGCTTGAGCACGCCGAGGATCAGCTTGAGCAGGGTCGTCTTGCCGCCGCCGTTGGGGCCGATGACCGCGATGAACTCGCCGCGCTCGATGCGCAAGTCCACGCCCTCCAGCACCGTGTTGCCGTCGTAGCGGAACCCCACGCCGGCGAGCTCGATGGCCGGCCCGGACGCCGGCGCTGAAGCGCGGTGGGGCAGCGCAGCCAAGTCAGCGGCTCCCCGGGGTGAGCGCCGCGCGCAGCGCTTCGGCGGCGAGCTGCAGGTTGGCGGGCCAGTCCTCGGCGAGCGGGTCGAGCGTGGCGATGCGCGCCGACAGCGCTTGGGCCACGGTTTCCGCGGAGCGCCGCGAGAACTGCGGCTGGATGAAGATGACGCCGATCCCCTCCTTGCGCGCGATGTCGATCACTGCGGCCAGCTGGCGCGGGCCCGGCTCCTTGCCCTCGACCTCGATGGCGAGCTCGGTCAGGCCGTAGGCGCGCGCGAAGTAGGCCCACGACGGGTGAAATACGAGGAACTTGCGCCGCTGCGGCGGCGCTTCGGCCAGCGCTGCCATGACGGCTTCGTCGACGCGGTTGATGTCGCGCGC
>DATIUV010000086.1:0-21002 GCA_035466595.1 Pelomicrobium sp. | reverse complement strand
CGCAAGCGCGGGCTTGAGCCACGAGGCCGCGCCCGTGCCCGGCTCGAACGCGCGCGGGAAGCCCCCCAGCACGCGCTCCGCCACCGCCGCGAGCACGCGGTTGGCGAGTCCGGCGATCGCGTTCTGCTCGTGGACCACCAGCGGCCGGCCGAACAGCGATGCCATCAGCCCGCCGGGAAACGTCACGAATCCGCCCATGCCGAGCACGACGTCCGGCCGCTCGCGAATCAGGGCCACCGCGCTCTCGACGGACGCGACCACCAGCTTGAACGCCAGCAGCGCCCAGCGCAGAGGACCGCCGCCGCGCACCCCGCTGAAGCGCACCCTTTCCATCGGGTAGCCGCGCTTGCACACCAGCTCCCCTTCCATGCCGCCGCGGGAGCCGAGCCAGACCACCCGCCAGCCGCGGCTCTTGAGTTCGTCGGCGACGGCCAAGCCCGGGAAGATGTGTCCGCCCGTGCCGCCGGCCATGATCATCGCGGTGCGGGTCACGGCGTCGCCCTCCCGCCGGCCGGGCGCCGGTTGTCCCAGTCGATGCGCAGCACGATGCCGAGCGCGGCAAACATCGCGATCAGGCTGCTGCCGCCGTAGCTCATCAGCGGCAGCGTGAGCCCCTTGGTCGGCAGCACGCCCATGTTGACGCCCAGGTTGATCAGCGCCTGCAGGGCGATCCAGACGCCGACGCCCTGCGCCACCAGCGCCGAGAACGTGTTGCCGTTGAGCGCCGCGCGCCGCGCCACCGCGAACGCACGCAGCGTGAGCCACGCGAACAGCAGGATGACGGTGGCGACGCCGGCGAAGCCGAGTTCCTCCGCCACCACCGCGAGCAGGAAATCGGTGTGCGCCTCGGGCAGGTAGAACAGCTTCTCGACGCTCGCCCCCAGGCCCACGCCGAACCACTCGCCGCGGCCGAAGGCAATCAGCGCGTGCGAGAGCTGGTAGCCCTTGCCGTAGGGATCGGCCCACGGGTCCATGAAGCCGAGCACCCGCTGCATGCGGTAGGGCGAGCTCCAGATCAGCAGCACGAATCCCGCTATCAGCAGCGCGATCAGGCCGGCGAACAGACGCCAGTTCATGCCGCCCAAGAACAGGATCGCCATCGCGACACCGGTGATCACGGCGAAGGCGCCGAAATCGGGCTCCGCGAGCAGCAGCGCGCCCGTGAGCAGCATCACGGCCAGCATCGGCAGGAAGCCGCGACGCAGGCTGTCCATGTAGGCCGCCTTGCGCATGGTGTAGTCGGCGGCGTAGAGCACGGCCGCCAGCTTGACGAACTCGGAGGGCTGCACGCTGACGCCCGGCAGGGCGAGCCAACGCCGGCTGCCGTTCACCTCGCGGCCGATGCCGGGCACCAGCACCAGCGCCAGCAACACCACGCCGGCCAGGAACAGGTACGGCGCGGCGCGCTGCCACGCGGGCGGCGGCACTTGGAACGCGAGCAGACCGGCCAGGCACGCCAGCACGAGATAGACGGCGTGGCGCAGGAGGTAGTAGGCGGGCTGGTAGCCGGTCGCGCGCGAGGCTTCCGCCGTGGCGATGGACGCCGAATACACCATCACGAGTCCCAACGCGACCAGCAGCAGCGCGCTCCACAGCAGGCCGCGGTCGTGGCTCGCCGGCGTCGGCGCCCCCTGCAAATCGGCATAGAGCCTCATCGCGCCGCCTCCAGCCGCGCCACCGCCTCGACGAACGCCTCGCCGCGGTGGCCGTAGTTGCGGAACATGTCGAAGCTCGCGCACGCGGGCGAGAGCAGCACCGCATCGCCCGGCCGCGCGGCCTCGAAGCCGGTGCGCACCGCCTCGTCCATGCTCTCCACCAGATGCACCGGCACGTTGCAGCCGCGAATCGCCTGCGCGATCAAACGCCGGTCGCGGCCCAGCAGCACCACGGCGCGCGCCCGCTCGCACACCGGCGCGGCCAGCGGCGAGAAATCCTGCCCCTTGCCCTCGCCGCCGGCGATCAGCACCACCGGGCGCGGCATGCCGGCGAGCGCCGCCACGGTGGCGCCGACGTTGGTGCCCTTGGAATCGTTGTAGAAGGCCACGCCGTCGAACTCCGCGACCCGCTGCATGCGGTGCGGCAGCCCCGCGAAATCGCGCGCGGCGGCGGCCGCCGCCGCGTCGTCGACACCGACCGCCGCCGCCAGCCCCCAGGCGGCAAGCGCGTTGGCGGCGTTGTGGGCGCCGGCCAGCGGCAGCTCGCGCGCCGGCAGCAGCCGGTCGCCGCCGCGCACCAGCCAGTCGCCGTCGCCTTGCGCGACACCGTAGTCCGTCGCCCGGAAGGGCTGGTCGAGCCCGAACGTGACCACCGTCCGGCCGGGGCGCGCCATCGCCAGGCTGCGCCGGTCGTCGCGGTTGAGCACCTGCACGCCGCTGCCGGCGAAGATGCGAGCCTTCGCCGCCGCGTAGTCGTCCAAGTCGCGGTAGCGGTCCAGGTGATCTTCGCTGAGGTTCAGCATGGCCGCCGCATCGGGCGCCAGGCTGTCGGTGCTCTCGAGCTGGAAGCTGGAAAGCTCCAGCACGTAGACCTCGGGCGCACGCTCCTCGGCGTCCAGCGCGTCCAGCACCGGCAGGCCGATGTTGCCCGCGACGGTGGTGGCAAGCCCCGCCTCGCGGCACATCGCGCCCGTGAGCGCTGTCACCGTGCTCTTGCCGTTGGACCCGGTGATCGCCAGCACCTTAGCGCCCGATTGCTTCTCGGCCAGCGCGCGGGCGAACAGCTCGACGTCCCCGACCAGCGGCACACCGCGCGCCAACGCGGCCTGCACCGCGGGCTCGGAACGCGGGACGCCGGGGCTGATGACCATCAGGTCGACCTCCAGAAAGTGCAATGCGTCGAAGCCGCCGCCGAGGATCTCGGCGTCAGGGACTTCGGCCGCGATCCGCTCGGCCATGGGTGGTGCGGCGCGCGAATCGGCGACGCGCACGCGCGCGCCGCGGCGCGCCAGCCAGCGCGCGGCCGACAGGCCCGTGAGCCCGGCTCCCAGCACCAGCACCCTGCGCCCGTCAAAGTCCATTCCACGCGCCGGCCTCTCTCATCGCAGCTTCAGCGTCGACAGCCCGAACAGCACCAGCATCATCGTGATGATCCAGAACCGCACGACGACTTGGTTCTCTTTCCAGCCCTTGAGCTCGTAGTGGTGGTGCAGCGGCGCCATGCGGAAGATGCGCCTGCCGGTCAGCTTGAAGGAGGCGACCTGCAGCATCACCGACACCGTCTCGACGACGAAGACGCCGCCCATGATGAACAGCACGATCTCCTGGCGGACGATCACGGCGATGACGCCCAGCGCCGCGCCCAGCGCCAGCGCGCCGACGTCGCCCATGAACACTTCGGCCGGATAGGCGTTGAACCACAGGAACGCCAGGCCGGCCCCCGCCAGCGCGCCGCAGAACACCGCCAGCTCGCCGGCGCCCGGGATGTACGGAATGCCGAGGTACTTGGAGAACACCGCGTGGCCGGTGGCGTAGGCGAAGATCGCCAGCGCGCCGCCGATCATGACGGTGGGCATGATCGCCAGTCCGTCGAGGCCGTCCGTGAGGTTGACGGCGTTGCTGGTGCCGACGATGACGAAATACGTCAGCACCACGAACCCGACCACTCCCAGCGGAATCGCCACCAGTTTGAAAAACGGCACGATCAGCTCCGTTTCCTGCGGCAGCGTCGCATTGCCGGCGAGATGCACGGCCACCACCAGCGCGATCACCGATTGCCAGAAGAACTTGGCGCGCGCCGAAAGCCCTTTCGGGTTGCGGTGCACTACCTTGCGGTAGTCGTCGACCCAGCCGACCAGGCCGAAGCCCAGCGTCGTGAACAGCACTACCCAGACGTAGCGGTTGCTGAGGTCGGACCACAGCAGCGTCGTCACGACGATCGACACCAGGATCAGCGCGCCGCCCATGGTGGGCGTGCCGGCCTTGGTCAGGTGCGTCTGCGGCCCGTCGCTGCGCACCGCCTGCCCGATCTTGTAGGCGGTGAGCTTGCGGATCATGGCCGGGCCGACGATGAACGAGATGGCCAGCGCCGTCAGCGCCGCCAGCACCGTGCGCAGCGTGATGTAGCTGAAGACGTTGAACGCGCGCACTTCCTGCGACAGCCATTGGGCCAGTTCCACCAGCATCGGCTCAGCCCCCCGCCGCGGCCGGCGCCGCGCTTGCCGCCAGCGAGATCACCACGCGCTCCATGCGCATGAACCGCGATCCCTTCACCAGCACGGTCACGCCCGGCGCGAGCTCCTTCTCGAGGTCGGCCAGCAACTCCTCGACGCGCGCGTACGAGCGCCCGGCGCCGCCAAACGCCTCCGCGGCGGCTTTCGACTGCTCCCCCAGCGCGAACAGGGCGTCGACGCCCAGCTCGCGCGCCGCCTCGCCGATGCCGCGGTGCATCGCCATCGCGTCCTGGCCGAGCTCGCCCATGTCGCCCATCACGAAGACCCGCCGCCCCGCCTTGCCGGCCAGCACCGCCAGTGCCGCGCGCATCGACTGCGGATTGGCGTTGTAGGTGTCGTCGATGACCACGGCGCCGCTCCGGCCCGGGACCACGGCCAGCCGGCCGGCGATGCCGCGGAACTGGGTGAGCCCGCGACCGATTGCCTCCGGCGCGATGCCCAGCGCGCTGGCCGCGGCCGCCGCGGCCAGCGCGTTGCGCACGTTGTGGGCGCCGGGCACCGAGAGCCGCGCCCGGCACTCGCCCTGCGGGAGCTGCAGCGCCAGCTCGGCGCCGTCGCCGAGGGCGGTCACCTGCGCCGATACCGCTGCGGGATGGTCGAGGCCGAAATCGATGACGCGATGATTCGCGACCTGCTCGCGCCAGAGACTGACGTGGGCGTCGTCCGCGTTAAGCACGGCGACGCCGTCCGCGCGCAGCCCGTCGAAGATCTCGCCCTTGGCGCGGGCGATCGCTTCCACCGAGCCGAGGAACTCGATGTGGGCCTGCCCGGCGTTGGTCACCAGCGCCACCGTCGGGCGCGCGAGGCCGGTCAGGTAGGCGATCTCGCCGGCGTGGTTCATGCCCATTTCGATCACCGCGAAGCGGTGGTGGCCGCGCAGCCGGAGCAGCATCAGCGGCACGCCGATGTCGTTGTTGAGGTTGCCCTGCGTCGCCAGTACCGTTTCCGGATTGCCGGTCGCCTCGCGCAGGATCGAGGCCAGCATCTCCTTGACGGTGGTCTTGCCGTTGCTGCCGGTGAGCGCCACGAGCGGGATGGCGAACCGGGCGCGCCACGCCGCGGCCAGCTGGCCGAGCGCGATGCGCGCGTCATCCGCCACCACCAGCGGCAGCGCGACGTCCGGATGGGCGAGCGCCCAGTCCGCGTCCACCAGCGCCGCGGCCGCGCCGGCGCCGCCGGCCGCCTCGACGGAGTCGTGCCCGTCGAAGCGTTCGCCCCGCAGCGCGACGAACAGCGCGCCTTCGTGCAACGCGCGCGAATCCGTGCTGACGGCGGCGAATCGCACGTTGGCGCCGCGCACCTCGCCGCTCACCGCCCGCGCCGCGTCGGCCAGATCCATCACCCGGCTGCCCTCTGCGCGAGCCCGTCGAGCACGCGCCGGGCGACGTCGGCGTCGCTGAACGGCAGCCGGCGCCCGGCGATCTCCTGGTAGTCCTCGTGCCCCTTGCCGGCGATCAGCACGACGTCGCCGGGCCGGGCGCCGCGAACCGCCTCGTAGATGGCCGAGGCGCGATCCTCCACCACCCGGTAGTTGGCGCGCGCGCCGGCGACGATCTCGTCGATAATCGCGCGCGGGTCCTCGCCGCGCGGGTTGTCGCTGGTGACGATGACCTCGTCGGCGAGCCGGGTCGCCACCTCGCCCATGAGCGAGCGCTTGCCGCGGTCGCGCTCGCCGCCGCAGCCGAACACGCACACGAGCCGCGCGTCCTTGCGCCCCTCTCCGCCCATGACGTCGCGCAGCGCCTTGAGAACTTTCTCCAGCGCATCCGGCGTGTGCGCGTAGTCCACCACCGCCAGCGGCGCGTCCGCAGCGGTGACCTGCTGCAGCCGTCCCGGCACCGGCTCGATACGTCCCAGTGCCGTGGCGGCATCGTCCAACGTCACGCCGCTTGCGAGCAGCGTCGCCACGACCGCCAGCAGATTCTCGGCGTTGAAGCGCCCGATCATCGGGCTCCACAGGCGCACGCGCTCGGCCCCGGCGCGCACGGTCATGCGGATGCCGCTCTCGTCGACGCGCAGCCGCTCGCCCCTTATGAGCGGCACCGAGAGCCGCTGCGCCCGGCGGCGCGCGTTCGGGCCCAGCCCATAGCCGCGCACCTGCACCGGCGAGCCGTGCAGCTCGCGTGCGATGGCGACGCCGAACGGCTCGTCCAGGTTCACCACCGCGTGCCGCAGTCCCGGCCAGGCGAACAG
This sequence comes from Pelomicrobium sp., assembly GCA_035466595.1. GTDB lineage: Bacteria > Pseudomonadota > Gammaproteobacteria > Burkholderiales > UBA6910 > DATIUV01. The sequence continues at coordinate 14,641 of DATIUV010000086.1, read as the reverse complement.
CCTGGCCTTGGCGCGGGCGTAGGCGTCCATCGTGCCGTGGTAGTCGAGGTGGTCGTGCGACAGGTTGGTGAACACGGCGACGTCAAAGAACACGCCGTTCGCGCGCTCCTGCGCCAGCGCGTGGGAGGACACCTCCATCGCCACCGCCTCGGCGCCGTCGCGCGCGAGCGCGGTGAACAGCTCCTGCAGCGCCACCGGGTCGGGCGTCGTGGCGCCCGAGGGCGCGAGCGCGCCGGGAAAGCCGATGCCCAGCGTGCCGACGACCCCCGTCTTGCGCCCGCGCGCGGCGAGCGACTGCGCCAGCCACTGCGTGCACGACGTCTTGCCGTTGGTGCCGGTCACGCCGACCACCCACAGGCGCTCGGACGGGTGGCCCGCGAGGTGGCTCGCCAGCCAGCCGGCGCGCCCGCGCAGTCCCGGCACGGCGCGGTTCGGCACCCGCCACTCGGGGTTCCAGTCGAAGCCGCCCGCTTCCCACAGCACCGACCCCGCGCCGCGGCCGATGGCGTCGGGAATATGGCGCCGGCCATCCTGCGATTCACCGGGAAACGCGAGGAAGGTGTCGCCGGGCTGCACGCGCCGGCTGTCGATGGCGACGCGCCGCACGCCGAAGTCCAGCTCGTCGAGAAAGGCGACCGCCTGGCGCGCCGCGGCGAGCGCTCCGGAGGAGCCGATCGCGCTCATACTTCCTCCCGGATCAGCGGCACGCCGTCCGCGCTGATGACGCCGCGCTCGATCGGCGCGTCCGGCGCCACGTCGAGCACTCGCAGCGCGCCTTCCACCACGCGCGCGAAGACCGGCGCCGCCACAATGCCGCCGTAGTACTCGCCCGTGGACGGCTCGTCGATCATCACCGCCACCACCACGCGCGGCCGACTCGCCGGCGCCAGGCCGACGAACGACGCCACGTAGCGATCGCGCACGTATTGGCCGTCCACCAGCTTGCGGGCGGTGCCGGTCTTGCCGGCCGTGCGGTAGCCCGGCACCTGCGCCTTCGGCGCCGTGCCGCCCGACTCGGTGGCGAGCTCCAGCATGCTCCGCACCTCCCTTGCCGTGCGCGCGGAGACGACCGGCACGCCTGCGGGGGCCTGGTCGGTAGGCTGCAGGGAGACCGGCAGCAGCCGCCCGTCGCCGGCGAATACCGTGTAGGCCCGCGCGAGCTGCAGCAGGTTGACCGAGAGACCGTGTCCGTACGACATCGTCGCCTGCTCGATCGGCCGCCAGCTCGCGTACGGGCGCAGCCGGCCGCTCACCTCGCCGGGGAAGCCCGAGCCCGACTGGGCGCCGAAGCCGGCATCCTGGAGCACGCGCCAAAGCCGCTCGGCCGGCAGCGCCAGCGCCATCTTGGCCGAGCCGACGTTGCTCGACTTCTGGATCACCTGCGCCACCGTAAGCGGACCGAATTGGTGGGTGTCGCGCACGGTCGCGGGGCCGATGACGAGCGATCCGGGTGTGGTGTCGAGCACCGTGCGCGGCGTGAACTTGCCGGACTCGAGCGCCGCCGCCGCGGTAAACGGCTTCAGCGTGGAGCCGGGCTCGAACGCATCCGTGATGGCGCGGTTGCGCACGCGCGAAGGCTTTGCCTGGGCGCGGTCGTTTGGGTTGTAGCTGGGCAGGTTCGCCAGCGCCAGGACCTCGCCCGTGCGCGCGTCGAGCACGACGATGCCGCCGGCGCGGGCGCGATGCTGCGTTACCGCCTGCTTGAGCTCGCGATAGGCGAGATACTGGATCCGCCGGTCGATCGCGAGCCGCACCTCGGCGCCGGGCTTGGGCGCACGGATGCTCTCGACGTCCTCGATGATGCGCCCGAGGCGATCCTTGATCACGCGGCGGCTGCCGGGCACCCCGCGCAGGCGCTCGTCGAGGGCGAGCTCCAGCCCCTCCTGGCCGCGGTCGTCGACGTTGGTGAAGCCGAGCACGTGGGCGGTCATCTCGCCGGACGGGTAGTAGCGGCGAAACTCGCGCTTCAGAAAAACGCCGTTGATCTCGAGCGCCGCCACCCGCGCGCCGATCTCAGGCGACAGCTGGCGCTTCAAGTAGACGAACTCGCGGCCGGAGTTCTCCCGCAGGCGCTCGCGCACGTCGCGCACGTCCAGCTCCAGCAGCTTCGCCAGCTCCTTGAGCTGCGCGTCGGAGGCCTGCAGATCGACCGGGCTCGCCCACACCGATTCCACCGGCGTGCTGACCGCCAGCGGCTCGCCGTGGCGATCGGTGATCATGCCGCGGTGCGCGCTGATCTCCACCACGCGCGAGAACCGCGATTCGCCGCGCTCCTGCAGAAAGTCGTTCTTGACGCCCTGCAGGTAGCCGGCTCGCCCGATCAATCCGGCAAAGCCGAGCAGGATGGCCGCGGTCACCAGCCGCGCGCGCCACGGCGAAATGCGGCGGTCGAGCGTTCGCGCGAGCATCGCGCTCATTGCCCGCCCCCGGTCCCGCCGGCGGGCTGCACGATCTGCACCCGCGAGGGCGTCGGCAGGCGCATATGCAGCTCCCGCGACGCGATGCCCTCGATGCGGGCGTGGGTGGCCCACGTGCTCTGCTCGAGCTGGAGCTGGCCCCACTCGACGTCGAGCCGCTTCGCCTCGCGCTGCTCCTTTTCGAACTCCACAAACAACTTGCGCGCCTTGTGCTGTGAGGTCACAACACCCAACGCGCAGACCACCACCAGAAACAGGAGCAGCAGGTTTGCGCGGGTCACGGGGAACCTCCCGCAAACAGGCCCCAGCCGGACATCACGCCGCCTCCGCCGTGCGCTCGGCGATCCGCATTACGGCGCTGCGGGCGCGCGGGTTGCGCGCCACCTCCGCGGCGCCAGGTCGCACCGGCTTGCCCACGAGTCGCAGCCGCGGCCGCGGCAGATCCGCGGCGCGCACCGGGAGTTTGGCGGGTACGTGGGCGGCAGTGGCGGCGTTGCGCAGGAACTGCTTGACGATGCGGTCCTCGAGCGAATGAAAGCTGATCACCACCAGGCGGCCTCCGGGCTTGAGAGCGTCGACGCTCTGGGCGAGCGCTAGCGAAAGCTCCTCAAGCTCCTGATTGATGTGAATCCGTAGAGCTTGGAAGGTGCGCGTCGCCGGATCCTGACCGGGTTCCCGCGTGCGGACGGCTTGGGCCACGATGCCCGCGAGCTGGCGTGTCGTCGTGATGGGCTCCCGCGCTCGAGCTGCAACAATCGCTCTTGCAACCGATTTAGCAAACCGTTCTTCGCCATGGCGCCTGATGACCTCCCCCAATTCGCGCTCAGAAACCGTTGCCAGCCACTCGGCCGCGGTGGGCCCGTGGGTTGTGTCCATCCGCATGTCCAGCGGCCCGTCCAGGCGAAAGCTGAATCCGCGGCTGGCGTCGTCGAGCTGCGGCGAGGAGACGCCGAGATCGAACAGAATTCCATCCACCAGGCTCGCGCCCAGCGTCTGCAGCACCTCGGCCAATCGCGAGAACGCCGCGTGAATGACCGTGAGGCGCGCATCGCTCAAGGCGACTCCGGCGGCCACCGCCTGCGGATCCCGGTCGAGACCGATGACCCGACCCTCCGGCCCGAGGCGCGCCAGGATCGCCCGGCCGTGGCCGCCACGGCCGAACGTCGCATCGACGTAGGTTCCGGCCCTCCGCAAGCTCAGCGCGTCCACCGCCTCCTGCAGCAGGACGCTCTGGTGCACCCCTGCGGCGATCACAGCGAGAATCCATCCAACTCCGGCGGAATGCCGCCGTCCCGGAACGCCAGGGCCTCCTCCACGCGCTGATCCCACTGCGTCGCGTCCCACAACTCGAGCTTGCTGCCCTGGCCGACCAGCACGACGTTCTTATCCAGCGCCGCGAACTGCCGCAGCGGCGGCGGCACCAGCACGCGCCCGGAGCCGTCGAGTTCCACGTCGCAGGCGTTACCCACCAGCAGGCGCTGCAGGCTGCGGGTGACGGGATTGAAGCTGGACAGGCTGTTGAGCTTGGCCTCGATCGGCTCCCAGTCCGGGAGCGGATAGATCAACAGGCACCGGCTGGGGTCCGCGGTAATGATCAGGCGGCCATCGCAACGCTCGCGCAGGACGTCGCGATGCCTGGCCGGAATGGCCAGTCGCCCCTTGCTGTCGAGGCTGAGCTGCGCGACGCCACGAAACATCGTGTCCCCTTTGTCCGTGGCAAATTGCCCCACAATTCGCCACTTTTCTCCACCTCAACGGACTATAGGAGAAAAAAAAAGCCCGGTCAAGGCAACCGGGCCATTTTTCTTTATTCTTGACAAAGACTTACCGAGCGTTTCTCGATTTGGTCACGATGCGTGAAAATTTTTCTGTTTGATTTTAGACAGATAACGAAAAAACCTCGCTTAACTTATCAGGATTTTTCGTTTACATTGAAGGAAATGCGAAGCCGGCCGATAAGCCGGGTTCTGTAAATCGATCCCGGAGGACCGATCGGCAGCCATTCCTCTGGGCGCCGGGTTACCCCGACGCTCTAGCAGCCTACCCGGGAGCAGCGCGAGCCACGCTGTCGCTCCCCTATTTGGCCTTGCTCCGGATGGGGTTTGCCGTGCCGTCCGTGTCGCCACGGACGCGGTGGGCTCTTACCCGCGCCCCGCCGAAGCGGGCCGCCGCGCACCTTGCGGTCGCGCGCACCGTTTCACCCTTGCCGTTGTGAGCGAGCGCTCACACTTAGGCGGTCTGTTCTCTGTGGCACTTTCCATGGCCTCGCGGCCTCCGGCCGTTAGCCGGCATCCTGCTCTGCGGAGCCCGGACTTTCCTCCACCGACCGCCCGGAGGCGGGCCGGCAGCGACTGCCTGGCCGACTTCGCACGACATTTTACCACGCGGCCTTTCCCGACTAAATTACTCGATTTTTAGCGCAGCAACTGGAACGCAACCAAGCACCCGATCGTCCGGCTACGAGCCGCAGCCAAGCCAGAACTACCGCAGCGCTTCCCGCCTAGTCAGGGCGCAGGCGCCAACGAACAGGCTGGCCGGCCCGCAGGGGCACGAGGACGTCCGGCCCGAACGGCAGGCTGTCCGGAACCTGCCAAGGCTGTTTCACCAGCGTGATCGTCGCGGTGTTGCGCGGCAGCCGATAGAAGTCCGCGCCGAAGTGGCTGGCGAAGCCCTCCAGGCGCTCGAGCGCACCGGCATCCTCGAACACCTCGGCGTAGAGCTCGATGGCCGCGCACGCGCTGTAGATGCCGGCGCAGCCGCAGGCCGCCTCCTTGGCGCCGCGCGCGTGGGGCGCGCTGTCGGTGCCGAGAAAAAACCTGGGATTGCCGCTCGTCGCTGCCGCCACGAGCGCCTCGCGGTGGGTTTCGCGCTTGAGCACGGGCAGGCAGTAATGGTGCGGCCGCACGCCGCCGACGAACAGCGCGTTGCGATTGAGCAGCAGATGATGCGCGGTAATGGTCGCCGCCACCCGAGGCGGAGCGGCGCGCACGTACTCGGCGGCGTCGCGCGTGGTGATGTGCTCGAGCACGACCCGCAGCCCGGCGTGGCGCTCCACCAAGGGCGCCAGCACCCGTTCGATGAACACCTTCTCCCGATCGAACACGTCCACGTCACTGTCCGTCACCTCGCCATGGATCAGCAACGGCAGGCCGACCTCGGCCATCGCCTCCAGCGCGGAAGCGCAGCGGGCGAGGTCGGTCACGCCGGCGTCCGAGTGTGTCGTCGCGCCGGCCGGGTACAGCTTCACGCCATGCACGAAACCCGATGCCTTCGCGCGCCTGATCTCGTCCGCCGCGGTGTTATCCGTGAGGTAGAGGGTCATCAACGGCTCGAACCCCGGGCCGTCGCCCAGCGCGGCGAGAATGCGGCCACGGTAGGCCTCCGCCAGTGCCGTGGTCGTGACCGGCGGCTTCAGATTGGGCATCACGATCGCGCGCGCGAAACGGCGCGCAGTGTCGCCCGCCACGGCCGCCAGCTCGGCGCCGTCGCGCAGATGCAGATGCCAGTCGTCCGGCTTGGTAATGGTCAAGGTATCCGTCATGTGCGATTCCGTCGCCTCAGTCGCGCGCCTTGCGTCGCGTCGCCATCTCGTAGAGCGCAGCCCTGGGCACGCCGGTGATTTTCGCTGCCAGCGCCGACGCGCGCGTGGGCGGCAGCTCGGCCAGCAGCAGATCGAGAACGCGCCGCGCCTCCAGCAGGTCGGTGCCGCCCTCCTCCACGCGCTCGTGGATCACCACCACAAATTCGCCCTTGCCGCGACCGGGCTCGGCGTCCAGCCAATGCAGCAACTCTTCCGGCGTGCCGGTGACGACGGCCTCATGCACCTTGGTCAGTTCCTTTGCCAACGTCACCGTGACCGACGCGCCCAGCACCGCCTCGACGTCACCGAGGCAGGCCCGCAAGCGATGGGGCGCCTCGTACGCAACGACCGCGCCCTCCACGCTCCGCAGCGCTTCGAGTGCGGCGCGGCGCGCGCCGGGCTTGGCGGGCAGGAAGCCGATGAAAAGGAACCGCTCGCTTTCGAGCCCGATGGCGGAGAGCGCGGTGACGACCGCGCTCGGGCCCGGGAGCGGCACGACCTCGTGACCGTGTCGGCGCGCTTCCCGCACCAGGTGCGCGCCGGGATCGCTGACCAGCGGCGTGCCGGCATCGGTGAGATACGCGACTTGCGCGCCTTCTGCAAGCAACCCGAGGATGCGCTCCGTTTGCGCCCGCTCGTTATGCTCGTGCAGCGGCAGCATTCTTTTGCGGATGCCGTGCTGCGCCAACAGCACTTCGCTCACGCGGGTGTCCTCGGCAGCGATCACATCCGCCGCCGCCAATACGTCGAGCGCGCGCAGCGTCACGTCCCGCAAATTCCCTATCGGCGTGGCCACCACATATAATCGGCCTTTTGCGGGCACTGTCTGTTCCGAATGCAACGGCTTATCCTGTGCCTGGCGGTCCTCGCCGCGGCACTATACGGCATCCCTTCCGCGCTCGCTACCGACGGCAGCTCACCCGGCCCGACGCGCCTCTCGCAGGCGTCGGATGGTTTCCCGTTCCAGTGGCAGGGCGCCGCCCACATCGCCCTCGTGCTGCCGCTCAATTCACCCGATTTCCGCCGCGCGGCGGAGATGGTTCGGCAGGGATTTCTGGTGGCTGCGGGCATGCCGGCCGAGAGGCCGCTGCCGACCCGTGTCTACGCCACGGACGCCGACAGCGAGGGCACGCTGCTCGCCTACCAGGACGCGCTGCGCAACGGCGCCAGCGTGGTGGTGGGGCCGCTTACCCGCGACGGCGTTGCCACGCTGGCGGCAAGCGGCCTCGTGCAGGTGCCGACGCTGGCGCTCAACATGATCGATGCGCGCGGCGCACTGCTGCCCAGCGAGCTCTATTTCTTCGGCCTCAGCATCGAGGCCGAGGCACAGCAGCTCGCGCGCCTCGCTCATGCCCCCGACCGCACCCGCGCTTATGTCGTTTCCAGCGGCAGCCCGCTCGCGAATCGCATCCGCGACGCGTTCACCGCGGCGTGGGAGGCCCTCGGCGGAACGGTCGCGGGCGAGTTGCTGCCGATGGCCGTCGGGCCCGAGTTGTGGCCGGAGTTGCGGCGGCAGGTAGCCGGCAGCGACGCGGTGGCACTGCTCGCCATGGAATTCGATCGCGCACGCCTGATCCGACCGTACATCGATCCGGCCGTCCCGGTCTACGCCACCTCGCTCGTCAATCAGGGGGGCGGGGCCGCTTTCGGCAGCCACGATCTGAACGGCGTGCGCTTCGTCGACATGCCGTGGCTGCTCGCGCCCCAGCGTCCTCCGGCCAGCCTGTACCCGCGCCCCGACACGAGCGTCGGCGTCGACCTGGAACGTCTCTACGCGCTCGGCATCGATGCCTACCGGCTCGCGCTGGAAGTCGTCCGGCTGCCGGCGCCCGGAGCCGTGGCAGTCGACGGCGTCACCGGGGACATTACGCTCACGCCGCGGCAGCAGTTCCAGCGCGATCTGATGCCGGCCGAATTTTTCGGCGGCACGGCCCGGCCACTCGGCGATACGGGCCGTTGAGCCTGCGCGGACGCGACGCCGAAGATCACGCCGCCAGCCTGCTCAAGGCGCGCGGCATGCAGCTGCTTCAGCGCAACTACCGCTGCCGTTTCGGGGAGATCGACCTCGTCATGCGCGACGGCGACACGCTGGTGTTCGTGGAGGTCCGCAGCCGCAGTCATTCCGGTTTCGGCGGGGCGGCAGCCAGCATCGATGCCGCCAAGCAGGCCCGTCTGGTGCGCGCGGCGCGACACTATCTCGCGACGCTGCCGTCCGTGCCCGATTGCCGGTTCGACGCCGTCCTGTTCGACGCCGCCGGCAGGCCGGAGTGGATCCGGGCGGCCTTCGACGCGTGAAGCGCTCGATGCCATTTGGCTTTGATACTATTGGGCCACTTCCGGGAGCCAAGGGATGAACCTGATCAACCGCGTAAGCCGCCATTTCTCGGACAGCGTCGACGTCAAGCGCCGCGCGGCTGCCGAGCTGGCGGCCCCCCTTGCGCAGGCTGCCGAGCGCATGGTCCAGTCGCTGCTCAAGGACGGCAAGGTCCTGGCTTGCGGCAATGGCGGTTCAGCAGCCGACGCGCAGCACTTCGCGGCGGAGCTGCTCAACCGTTTCGAGATTGAGCGGCCGCCCCTGGCGGCGATCGCGCTGACGACCGACACTTCGACGCTGACCTCGATCGCCAACGACTATTCGTACAACGAGGTGTTTTCCAAGCAGGTCCGCGCGCTCGGGCATCCTGGCGACGTGCTGCTCGCCATCTCCACCAGCGGCAACTCGCCCAATGTCGTGGAGGCGATCCGCGCCGCCCATGACCGGCAGATGAGCATCGTCGCGCTGACCGGCCGCGGCGGCGGGGCGATGGGCGCGCTGCTGACGGAATCGGACATCCACATCTGCGTGCCCTCCGACGTCACTGCGCGGATCCAGGAAGTCCACATCCTGGCGTTGCACTGCCTGTGCGACGCCATTGACTGTCTGCTCTTGGGAGTCGAATGAGATGAAGGCAATCTATTTCGTTCCGCTGGCGGCGCTGCTGGCGTTGCAGGGCTGCGCGCCGGTGGTTGTCGCCACCGGCGCCGGCGTCGTCGCGATGTCCGCCACGGACCGGCGCACCACCGGAATCCAGGTCGAGGACCAGACCATCGAGCTGAAGGCGTCGAACGCCATCAGCAGCAAGCTGGGCGACCAGGTCCACATCAATGTCACCAGCTTCAACCGCAACGTCCTGCTGACCGGCGAGGCGCCCAGCGAGGCGCTGCGGGCCGAAGTGGAAAGGATCGCCTCCGGCGTGGAAAACGTGCGCCTCGTCACCAACGAGGTGGCGGTGGCCGGCATCAGCAGCTACGGCTCGCGCTCGAACGACACCTACATCACCTCGAAGGTCAAGGCGCGCTTCGTCGACGCCGGCAAGTTTTCGCCCAACCACGTCAAGGTCGTGACCGAGAATGGCGTGGTCTATCTGATGGGTCTTGTGACCCGTGCCGAAGCCGAGCAGGCGACCGAGATCGCGCGGACCACGGGTGGCGTGCGCAAGGTGGTGAAGGTGTTCGAGTACATCGATTAGTGCCAGCCCAGGCATTTTGGGGGGGAATAGCCATGCTGTACCCGGAGCTGTTCAAATCGCTGGAGAAGGCGCGCTGGAGCCTGGCCGACGACGTCCCGTGGGAGCAGTTCGACGGCACTCGGCTCACGGAGGAGCAGGCGCAGACCATCAAGATGAATGCCATCACGGAGTGGTCGGCGCTGCCGGCCACCGAGATGTTCCTGCGCGACAACCGCGACGACAGTGACTTCTCCGCCTTCATGTCGATCTGGTTTTACGAGGAGCAGAAGCACGCGCTGGTGCTGATGGAGTACCTGGCCCGGTTCCGCCCGGACCTGGTGCCCACCGAGGACGAGCTGCACGCGGTGCGCTTCGACTTCGATCCGGCACCGCCGCTGGAAACGCTGATGCTGCACTTCTGCGGCGAGGTCCGCCTGACCCAGTGGTACCGCTGCGCCAGCGAGTGGCACACCGAGCCGGTCATCAAGCGTGTCTACGATCTCATCTCGAAGGACGAGGCGCGCCACGGCGGCGCCTACCTCAAGTTCATGAAGCGCGCCATCGAGCGCTGCGGGAACGAGGCGCGCGCCGCGTTTGCCAAGATCGGCGTCCTCATGGCGAGCAGCGGCCGCAGCGGCAAGGCGCTGCATCCGACCAACCTGCACGTCAACAAGGGCCTGTTCCCGCGCGACACCGTGCAGAGCCGGCTGCCCGACCCGGCCTGGCTGGAGCGCTGGCTGGACGAGCAGATCCGCTTCACCAGGGAATGGGAGGGCCGTGTAGTGAGCGGCATCCTGCGCAACCTGTCGAGCCTGTTCGGCCGCGAATTCAAATCCGTCACGGAGCTCAACCGCTACCGCCGGGAGCTGGCGGCCGCATGAGCGGCCCCGAGTACGAGCGCAAGCTCTGCCCGCCCGCGGAGCTCGAGGCCCGGGTCGCCGCGCTGCCCCGCCCCCTCGTTTTCACCAACGGCGTGTTCGACATCCTGCACCGGGGCCACGCCACCTACTTGGCGCAGGCCCGGCGCGAGGGTCACGCGCTGCTGGTGGCGCTGAATTCGGATGCGTCCGCCCGCCGCCTCGGCAAGGGGCCGGAACGTCCCATCAACTCGCTGCCCGATCGCGCCGCCCTGGTGGCGGCGCTGGAAGCCGTCGATCTGGTGACCTGGTTCGAAGACGATACGCCGCTCGAGCTGATCCGCCGTTGCCGGCCGGACGTGCTGGTGAAGGGCGGCGACTGGCCGGTGGAGCGCATCGCCGGCGCCCAGGACGTGCTCGGCTGGGGCGGTCGCGTGCTGTCCATCCCGTTCCTGCACGAGCGCTCCACCACCGAACTGGTGGCGCGGATCCGCGGCGCCTGACCCCGCTCAGGGCTGGGCGCAGGTCGCCGCCTTCAGCTCGGTCCCGGGGAAATCCGCGCGCAGCGCGGCCACCCGCTCCGCTTCGGCGTCCGAGGGATCGCGAATCACGAGCGTCACCGCCTCGGCTTTCGGCCCGCCCTCCCTCAGCTCGGCGTAGTCGAAGCCCTTCGCGCGCACTTCCTCGAGAAATTTCTGCGCCGACTCTTCGGAGCGGAACAGCCCAAGCGAGAGCGCATTGCGCCAGCGCCCCTGATCCTGCACGACGAAGTAATCGGTCAGTCCCCTGGTCTTGAGGGCCTCGATGCGCCGGTTGGTCTCCTCGCGGTTCGCTGCTGGCGGCAGATACACCCAGAAGCTCGACGGATGCTCGCCGGTGCGCGCCGAGGTCTTCGCCGCCAAGCCATCGCTTTCGAGACGCGCGCGCACGCGGTCCGCCTCCGCGGGACCGAAACCGCTCCACTCCAGACAGGCTGTGAGCGTCGGCGCCGTGGGCGCACGCGAAGTCATCGACGTGCGCGCTTCCTCCAACGGCACGATGCGGATCTTCTGCGGTTCGATCTGCTGCTGTAGAAGCCCGGCCTCGGGACCCTCGGGCACGTGCAGGTAGAGCGCCGCCGCCATCAGGGCATTGGCCAGCAGCAGGGCAAATAAGAGCACTCTCATCGTCGCAGCGCCTCGTTCGCCAGGAGAGCCACTCCTTCGAGCACGAGATCGTTGACTCGTCGTGTCCGCTTGCCGAGCCCTTTGAGCAACGGCGCGTCGCCACCGCTTAACACGAGCCGCGGCTCGGAGCCGCAGCGTGCCTCGAGGCGCCGGACCATCGCCTCGATCGCCCCTGCCAGCGCCAACACGGCGCCGGTTTGCATCGCGTCGGCCGTGTTGCGCGGCGGCGTCTCCCGCACGCGGCCCGCTCCGGCGCGCAGGACGCGCGAGCGGCGCTGCAGGCTGTCCAGCATCAGGCCGATGCCCGGGCAGATGATCCCGCCGATAAAGTTGCCGCTGCCGTCGAGCAGGTCCACCGTTGCGGCCGTGCCCGCGTTCACCACAACCGCGGGCCCCCGCACCAGCGACCAGGCCGCCACCAGCGCGGCCCAGCGGTCGCTGCCGAGTTGCCGGGGATCGGCGTATCCGTTGCGCACGCCGCACCCTGCCGCCTGCGAAACGATCCGTACCCGCCGCGCGCCGGTCGCCGCGGCAAGAGCGGCAACCGCCCGGTCAGCGGCGCTGCCAGCGACATTCGAGTAGGCGACGACGGATGCGCCCGGCAATGCCGCCAGGCGCGCCGGCAAGGTCTCGAGCGGCCGGCTCGCCGTCGTTCCCCTGGCGCGCCAGCGTCCGCCCTCGCGTACTCCCCATTTGACCCGGGTATTGCCGATATCCAGGACGAGCATCATGCGGTCGCGGCCCGACCTGCGCCGGAGCGCAGGCGAATTTCTCCAGACACGTAATGCCGCTGCAAGCCATCCATCTCCACGAGCAGTTCGCCGGCGTTGCCGACGCCCCTGACCCGGCCGATGGCCCGCTTCCCGCCGGCAAGGGTGACCTCCACGTCGCGCTCATGGTAGGCGTGGTACCCGGTCCACTCGTCGCGCAAGGCGGTAAAACCGCTGGTCTCGAACTGGACGAGGACGGCGTCCAGCGCCGTCAGAATAGCCGCCAGCAGCCGATTGCGGTCGACCCGCCCGGCAATCGTCTGCAGATCGATCACGGGCTGGTCGATTCCCTGGCGGGCATTCGCCGGCAGCGACACATTGACGCCGACCCCGATGACGGCGTCGGTCGGGCCGAGAGCGTCTCCGCGCAACTCGATCAGGATGCCGGCCAGCTTGCAGCCGCTGTGGACGATGTCGTTCGGCCACTTGACGTGAACGTCGGCGATGCCAAGACCGCGCAGCGCGCGAACCAGCGCCACGGCGACCGCCAGGCTGGCACCGCCCAGCGCGGAGGCGCCGCCGGCGAACCGCCACAGCATCGAAAAGGTAAGTCCGCCGCCGATCGTGGAATGCCAGACGCGACCGGCACGACCACGGCCGGCGAGCTGCCGCTCGGTAGCCAGCACGTAGCGGTCAGGAAGGGTTTCGCTCGTTTCCAGCAACCGGCTGCTGGTCGAGTCGACTTCGTCCTCGATCTGCAGGACGAATGCGCGCTGGCGTTCGCCAAGGCCGCGGCGGATCTCGGCGGCGTCGAGCCAGCCGATCGGGGCGGCCAGACGATATCCCGACCCGCGCGTTCGGTCGACGGCCACACCCATCGCCTCGGCTTTCCTGATCGCGTTCCAGACGGTCGCGCGGGTGACGCCGAGGATGCGTGCCAAGGCCTCGCCCGAGCGGAATTCCCGATCGGACAGCAGACGCAGGACGCGATATTCGAGAGGTTCGGCCATCGGCCGCTAGGTTAGGGGGCTGCCATGGCCCTGTAAAGGCAGGCATCGGCTAGCGGGCGGCACGAAAAGCTTCGCGCCGGGCGCTGCCAATCGAATCACGCTGCAAACACGAAGGCCCACCCCGCAGTTGGGGTGGGCCTTGGTGGATGGGGAGCCTGGCGGTGACCTACTTTCGCGCGGGCAGGCCCGCACTATCATCGGCGCGGCGTCGTTTCACGGTCCTGTTCGGGATGGGAAGGGGTGGGTCCAACGCGCTATGGCCGCCAAGCATAACCGGGGTGGGGCCGGCGCTTGCGCGCCAACGCCCGGGGAAGAAGGTGCTCGGGTCGGAAGAGAATGGTCTTCCAGAGGTATAGGATCAAGCCGCACGGGCCATTAGTACCGGTTAGCTTAAGGGGTTGCCCCCCTTCCACACCCGGCCTATCAACGCGGTGGTCTTCCGCGACCCTTCAGGCAGGTTACCCTGCGGGACGTCTCATCTCGAGGCGCGCTTCCCGCTTAGATGCTTTCAGCGGTTATCGCTTCCGTACATAGCTACCCGGCGATGCGACTGGCGTCACAACCGGTCCACCAGAGGTACGTCCACTCCGGTCCTCTCGTACTAGGAGCAGCCCCCCTCAAACGTCCTACGCCCACGGTAGATAGGGACCAAACTGTCTCACGACGTTCTAAACCCAGCTCACGTACCACTTTAAATGGCGAACAGCCATACCCTTGGGACCGGCTACAGCCCCAGGATGTGATGAGCCGACATCGAGGTGCCAAACGCCCCCGTCGATATGAACTCTTGGGAGGCATCAGCCTGTTATCCCCGGCGTACCTTTTATCCGTTGAGCGATGGCCCTTCCATACAGAACCACCGGATCACTATGCCCTGCTTTCGCACCTGCTCGACGTGTGTGTCTCGCAGTCAAGCTCGCTTATGCCATTGCACATTCAGCACGATTTCCGACCGTGCCAAGCGAACCTTCGGGCTCCTCCGTTACCCTTTAGGAGGAGACCGCCCCAGTCAAACTGCCCACCATGCACTGTCCCCAGCCCCGCTTCAGGGGCCAAGGTTAGAACCGCAATGACATCAGGGTGGTATTTCAAGGTTGGCTCCACGGCAACTAGCGTCGCCGCTTCAAAGCCTCCCACCTATCCTACACAGATCCCATCACAGTCCAATGCAAAGCTGCAGTAAAGGTGCACGGGGTCTTTCCGTCTAGCCGCGGGTAGATTGCATCATCACAACCATGTCAACTTCGCTGAGTCTCAGGAGGAGACAGTGTGGCCATCGTTACGCCATTCGTGCAGGTCGGAACTTACCCGACAAGGAATTTCGCTACCTTAGGACCGTTATAGTTACGGCCGCCGTTTACCGGGGCTTCGATCAAGAGCTTGCACCCCATCACTTAACCTTCCGGCACCGGG
>DATIUV010000085.1:0-7966 GCA_035466595.1 Pelomicrobium sp. | reverse complement strand
GAGCGTGGACGCCGAGACGATCTCGTCGCCGGCGTTGCACAGCGTGAGCAGCGCGGTCAGCTCCGCCGACTGGCCGGTCGAGGTCGCCACTGCCGCGCGGCCGCCCTCGAGCGCCGCGACCCGCTCCTCGAACACCGCGGTGGTCGGGTTCATGATGCGGGTGTAGACGTTACCGAACGTCTGCAGGTTGAACAGCGACGCCGCGTGGTCGGCGCTGTCGAAGACGTACGACGTGGTCTGGTAGATCGGCACCGCGCGCGCGCCGGTGGCGGGGTCGGGAATCTGGCCGGCGTGCAGGCAGAGGGTGCCGAAGCCGTACTTGCGGTCGGACATCACGCGCTCCCTTTTTCAGAATTCACCACAGAGGCACCTAAACACCGAGAAGAGCAAAAGACTTTTTCAACGCAAAGGACGCAAAGGACGCCGAGGAAGACCCAAGGGGAATCATTTTTTCTCTGCGCCTCAGCGTCTCTGCGGTGACTAATCCTTACCCTTCTCCGCGTCTCTGCGGCAAATCAAAACCGCTCAGTTCACCCGCTGGATCCGCCCGCCGAGCTGGGTGAGCTTCTCCTCGATACACTCGTAGCCGCGGTCGATGTGGTAGATGCGGTCGACCACGGTCTCGCCGTTCGCCACCAGCCCCGCCAGCACCAGGCATGCCGACGCGCGCAGGTCGGTCGCCATGACGGTGGCGCCGGACAGCGTGTCGACGCCGTGCACCACCGCGGTGTTGCCCTCGACGTCGATCTCGGCGCCCATGCGCTGCAGCTCCTGCACGTGCATGAAGCGGTTCTCGAACACCGTTTCCGTGACGACCGCGGTGCCCTCGGCGACGGCGTCGAGCAGCATGAACTGCGCCTGCATGTCCGTGGGGAAGGCGGGGTACGGCGCGGTGCGCAGGCTCACCGCGCGCGGCTTGTCCTTCATGCGCAGCCGGATCCAGTCGGCGCCGGTGTCGATCTCGGCGCCGGCCTCGCGCAGCTTCTGCAACACGGCGTCGAGGATGTCGCCGCGCGTGTTCTTCAGCATGACGTCGCCGCGCGTGGCCGCGCCCGCCACGAGGTAGGTCCCGGTCTCGATGCGGTCCGGCATCACGCGGTGGCGGGCGCCGTGCAGGCGCTCGACGCCCTCGATCGTGATCACGTCGGTGCCGGCGCCCGCGACCCGCGCCCCCATCGCGTTGAGGCACTCGGCGAGATCCACCACCTCCGGCTCCCGCGCCGCGTTCTCGAGCACCGTGGTTCCCCTCGCCAGCGTCGCCGCCATCATCAGGTTCTCGGTGCCCGTGACCGTCACCATGTCCATGACGATGCGCGCCCCCTCCAGCCGCGCCGCCCGTGCTTCGATGTAGCCGTGCTCGATGCGGATCTCCGCGCCCATCGCCTCCAGCCCCTTGATGTGCTGGTCAACCGGCCGCAGGCCGATGGCGCAGCCGCCCGGCAGCGACACCCGCGCCTCGCCGGCTCGCGCCAGCATCGGCCCCAGCACGAGGATCGACGCGCGCATGGTCTTGACCAGGTCGTAAGGCGCGACGAGGTTGAAGAGGTCGCGGGCGCAGAGCTCGACGCCGAGCTTCTCGTCCAGCGACACATCGACGCCCATCTGCGCCAGCAGGCCGAGCTTGGTGGTGACATCGCGCAGGTGCGGGATGTTCTCGACGAAGAGCGTCTCCGGCGTCAGCAGCGCGGCGCACAAGATCGGCAGCGCGGCGTTCTTGGCGCCGGAAACGCGGATCTCGCCGGCCAGCGCCGCGCCGCCGTGGATCTTCAGCTTCTGCATGGGTCGGAGGCCGCGGGCGTCAGCCCTTCTCGGCCCACTGCTCGGGAGTATAGGTCTTCATCGACAGCGCATGGATCTGCTCACGCATGCGCTCGCCCAGCGCTCGATAGACCAGCTGGTGCTGCTGCACCATGGTCTTGCCGCGGAACTCGGGGCTGACAATGATCGCCTCGAAATGCTGGCCGTCGCCCTCCACCGCGACGTGGTCGCAGGCGAGGCCGTTCTCGATGTAGTTCTTGACGTCTTCGGGAAACACCATGGTCGTTGCCGTCTCGCCGGCTACTGCCGCAGCTTGTAGCCAGTCTTCAGGAGCCAAAGGGTGAGGAATGATACCGCCAGGAAACACGCCCCCACAATTCCGAGGCTGGCGAGCGGCGGCACGTCGGCGGCGCCGAAGAAGCCGTAACGGAAGCCGTCGATCATGTAGAAGAACGGGTTCAGGTGCGACACCGCCTGCCAGAACGGCGGCAGTGAGTGGATCGAGTAGAACACGCCGGAGAGGAAGGTCAGCGGCATGATGACGAAGTTCTGGAACGCGGCCAGCTGGTCGAACTTCTCGGCCCAGATGCCGGCGATGACGCCGAAGCTGCCGGCCAGCGCGCTGCCCATGAACGCGAACGCCAGCGCCCAGAACGGGTGCAGCAGCGGCAGCTTGATGAAGAATACCGACAGGATGACGACGCCGAGCCCCACCACCACGCCGCGCACCACCGCGGCCAGCACGTAGGCGAGGAACATGTCCCAGTACGACAGCGGCGGCAGCAGCACGAACACGATGTTGCCGGTGATCTTGGACTGGATCAGGCTCGACGAGCTGTTGGCGAAGGCATTCTGCAGCACCGCCATCATGGCCAGGCCGGGGATCAGGAATGCCGTGTAGGAAACGCCGTCGAAGACCTGCACGTGCCGCTCCAGCACGTGGGAGAAGATCAGCAGGTAGAGCAGCGTGGTCAGCAGCGGCGCGGCGACCGTCTGGAACGACACCTTCCAGAACCGCAGCACTTCCTTGTAGAACAGGGTGGCGAAGCCCGCCATGTCAGCTCCGGCTCATGATCTGGACGAACACCTCTTCCAGGTCCGGCTGCTTGAGCTCCAGGTCCAGCACATGCGTGCCGGTCTCGCGCAGCGTGCACATCACCTGCTCCAGCGTGGCGTAGTCGGACAGCGTGAGCACGAAACGGCCCTGCTCCTCGCCGCACAGCAGCGGGTGCAGGCTCGCCGGCAGCTGGTCGGGCGCGAGCTTGAGCTTGAGATAGCGCTGGGCGAACCCGGCGAGCAGGTTGGGCGTGCTGTCGAGCGCGACGACGCGGCCCTGCTTGAGCATGGCCACGCGGCTGCACAGCATCTCGGCCTCCTCGAGGTAGTGCGTGGTCAGGACGATGGTGTGGCCATCGCGGTTCAGCTGGCGCACGAAGCTCCACAGCCCCTGGCGCAGCTCGACGTCGACGCCGGCGGTGGGCTCGTCGAGCACGATCACGGGCGGCTTGTGCACGAGCGCCTGCGCCACCAGCACGCGGCGCTTCATGCCGCCCGAAAGCGCGCGCATGTTGACGTCGGCCTTCTCGGTGAGGTCCAGCCGCTCGATGACCTCGTCGATCCAGTCGTCGTTGCGGCGCAGGCCGAAGTAGCCGGACTGGATGCGCAGCGCCTCGCGCACGGTGAAGAAGGGATCGAACACGAGTTCCTGCGGCACCACACCCAGCGCCCGGCGCGCGGCGCGGTAATCGGTGACCACGTCGTGGCCCATCACGCGCACGCTGCCGGCTGTCGCGCGGGTGAGCCCGGCAATGATGTTGATGAGGGTGGTCTTGCCGGCGCCGTTCGGCCCCAGCAGGGCGAAGAACTCGCCGCGCTCCACCGTCAGGTCGACGCCGTCCAGCGCCCGGAGGGAGCCGTAGGACTTGCGGACCCCGCGGACCTCGATGACGTCGGTCATGCTTCGCAGGCGCGGGCGGCGTCAGCCGTCCAGGCCCAGCAGCTCGTGGACTCCGTACACCCGGGCCAGCGCCTGCACCGGGGCCGGCGCGTTCGCCACGGCGAGCCGCCGGCCGCGCGCGGCGCACGCGCGCCGCCAGTCCAGCAGCAGGCCGACGATGCAGGAATCGGTCTCGGCCACCGCACCGAGGTCGATCTCCATGTCGCGATTGGCGAGCAGGCGGCGGCCCTCCTCCAGCAGCCGGCGCGCGTTGGCATGGGTCACCGCGCCCTCGAGCCGAAGCGTGCCGCCGTCCCCGCGGATCATTGCCGGGTAACCCCCGGCGCCGGCTGCGCCAGCGACTTGTTTTTCTGCTCCAGGCTGCCGATGAGGCCGTCGATGCCGGCGCGGCGGATCTCGTCGTTGAAGGTGCCGCGATAGGTCGTCACCAGGCTCACGCCCTCGATGGTGACGTCGTAGACCTTCCAGCTGTTGCTGGTCTTGTACATGCTGTAGTCGACCGGGATCGGCGGCGGGCCGCCGGGCTGGACAATGGCGGTGCGCACGGTGACGTCGGTGGCGGCGGGCTCCATGCTGAACGGCTTGAAGTCCACCGTCTGGTTCTTGTAGGACGTGAACGCCGCCGCGTAGGTACGCACCAGCAGCTCGCGGAACGCCTGCGTCAGGCGCTTCTGCTGCTCCGGTGTCGCATCGCGCCAGTTCTTGCCGGCGGCGAGCCGGGTCATGCGCGTGAAGTCGAAATGCGGCAGCACCTTGGCTTCCACCAGCTGGATCACCTTCTCCTTGTCGCCGGACTGGATCGCCTGATCCTGCCGCACGATCGCCAGCACCTCTTCGGCGGTACTGCGCACGAGGGCGTCCGGCGGCAACTCGGTCGCCGCGATGGCGCTCGCCGTCAGCAGCAGGCCCGCCAGCGCCGCGCCAAGCCTATTCATTGCCAGCCTCTTCATCGTCCCGGTCTCCTGCAGTGGGGTCACTTCCCGCCCTCGGCCGCCTTGCCGTAGAGGAACTGACCGATGATCTTCTCCAGCACCACCGCCGACTGGGTCAGCTTGATGGTGTCGCCTTCCGCCAGCATCTGCTCGTCGCCGCCGGCGTCAAGGCCGACGTACTGCTCGCCCAGCAGCCCCGAGGTCAGGATCGAGGCGCCGGTGTCCTTCGGGAAGCGGTAGCGCTTCTCGACCGCCAGCGTGACCCGCGCGACGAAGCGCTGCGGGTCGAAGGCGATCGACTCGACCCGTCCCACCAGCACCCCGGCGCTGCGCACCGGCGCGCGCACCTTGAGCCCGCCGATGTTGTCGAACTCGGCCGTCACGCGGTAGGTGTCGCCGGCGAAGAACGTGCTGGCGTTGCCGACCTTGAGCGCCAGCACCAGGAGCGCCGCGATGCCGGCCACCACGAACAGGCCTACCCAGATGTCGATCGTGCGTCGTTCCATGGCGTCACAGCCCCTTGAACATGAACGAAGTCAGAATGTAGTCGAGCCCCAGCACCGTCAGCGAGGAGATCACCACCGTGCGGGTGGTGGCGCGCGCCACGCCCTCGGCGGTGGGCTCGCAGTCGTAGCCCTCGAACACGGCGATGGCGGTCACCGCGGCGCCGAAGACGATGCTCTTGATCACGCCATTCAGCACGTCGTCGCGCAGGTCGACGCCGGCCTGCATCTGCGACCAGAACGCGCCGTCGTCGACGCCGAGGAACACCACGCCGATCAGGTAGCCGCCGAACACGCCCACGGCGCTGAAGATCGCGGCCAGCAGCGGCATGGCGAAGAAGCCGCCCCAGAACTTGGGCGCCACCACGCGCCCCATCGGATTCACCGCCATCATGTCCATCGCGGTCAGCTGCTCGGTCGCCTTCATGAGGCCGATCTCGGCCGTGATCGACGTCCCGGCGCGGCCGGCGAAGAGCAGCGCCGTCACCACCGGCCCCAGCTCGCGCAGCAGCGACAGCGCCACCAGCGTGCCGAGCTTCTGCTCGGAGGCGTAGTCCACCAGCGTTTCGTAGCCCTGCAGCCCCAGCACCAGGCCGACGAAGAGGCCCGAGACGACGATGATCACCAGCGACAGCACGCCGGCGGCGAACATCTCCTTCAGCACCAGGTGGAAGCGGCGGAAGCTCGTGCCGGAGTTGGCCAGGATGTTGAGGAAGAAGCGCGTGCCGTAGCCGAGCCGGATCACCGACCCGACCCCGCGCCGGCCCAGCAGCGCAACGCTGTTCGCCGCCCCGTCAGCCATGGCCGCCCCGCATCAGGTCCTGCTCGTACTCGCGCGCCGGATAGTGGAACGGCACCGGGCCGTCCTTCCTGGCGTGGATGAACTGGTCGACGAACGGGTCATCCGAGTGGCGGATCTCGTCCGGCGTGCCCTGCGCGACGACCCGCCCGCCCGAGAGCAGGTAGAGATAGTCGACGATCTGCAGCGTCTCCTGGATGTCGTGCGTCACCACCACCGACGTCGCGCCGAGGGCGTCGTTCAGCCGACGGATCAGGTCGCCGATGATGCCGAGCGAGATCGGGTCGAGGCCGGTGAACGGCTCGTCGTACATCACCAGCATCGGGTCGAGCGCGATGGCGCGCGCCAGCGCCACGCGTCGCGCCATGCCGCCGGAAAGCTCGGCCGGCATCAGGTGGCGCGCCCCGCGCAAGCCCACGGCATGCAGTTTCAGGAGCACGAGGTCGTGGATCAACGATTCCGGCAGGTCGGTGTGCTCGCGCAGCGGGAACGCGACGTTGTCGAACACCGACAGGTCCGTGAACAGCGCGCCGAACTGGAACAGCATGCCCATGCGCCGGCGCAGGCGGTAGAGCTCGGCCTGCGCGAGCTTCGGCACCGATTGGCCGTCGACCTGCACGTCGCCGGCGGTGGGGCGCAGCTGACCGCCGATCAGCCGCAGCAGCGTGGTCTTGCCCGAGCCCGAGCCGCCCATGATCGCCACCACCTTGCCGCGCGGAAGGTTCAGCGACAGGCCGCGGAAGATCGGGCTCTGCCGGTAGCTGAACTGGAGGTCGCGGATTTCGACCAGATGCTCGGAGGGCACGGAAAATCGCAGAAAAATCGGGATTCTAGCGGGTCATCCGGGGGCGGACAAACCGCGTGGCGGCATCAGAGCTGGAGCAGTTCCAGCAGCGTGACCACCTGGTTGAGGAAGGCGGCGTCGGGCCGGCGGCCGATCAGGTAGACCTCGGGCTCACGGGCGGCCAGCTCGCGCACGCGATTGCCCAGCGCCTTGAGCTTCTCGCCCGGC
The DNA here is from genome assembly GCA_035466595.1 of Pelomicrobium sp. Classification (GTDB taxonomy): domain Bacteria; phylum Pseudomonadota; class Gammaproteobacteria; order Burkholderiales; family UBA6910; genus DATIUV01. Next base: position 1,005 of record DATIUV010000085.1, on the reverse strand, counting down.
TCGATCCAGACCAGCGTCGCGCCGCGGTCTGCAGGCCCGGCGCACGGATACCACATGCCGAGCTTGGGCTCCAGCGCGGCCACCCTTTGCCGGTCGGCGTCGGTGGCCGGCTTCTCGCCGAGGTCGAGGACGAAGCGGAAGCGCTCCAGCGTTTCCTCCGACCAGCGGCGCATCTCCTCGGGCGCGGCCTGCTCCCAGCGGCTGCGCGGCAGCAGCACCGTGTCGAACCACTGGTTGTAATAGGTAAGCCGCCACTCCGGCGGCAGATCCTCGGGATAGAAGCTGCCGCGCCAGTGCTCGTGCTCCCAGCCGACGGCGCCGACGTGAACCCGGTACGTTGGACTCCTGGACATAGGCTGGCATTATAGCCGGGCCCGATCCCCTCTCCCCGGCGCATGCACTTTGACCTGTTCTACGAGCTGGCCGTTCCGCCCCACCTGGACCGCTCGGAAGCCGATACCTACCGCGACGCGCTGGCCGAGCTGGAGCTCGCGGACCGCCTCGGCTTCCGCGCCGTCTGGCTCGTGGAGCACCACTTCATGCGCGGGTACTCCCACTCGTCCAAGCCGGAAATGTTCCTGGCCGCGGCTGCACAACGCACCCGGCGGCTGCGGCTCGGGCTCGGCATCGTGCCGCTGCCCTATCACCATCCGGTGCACGTCGCCGAGCGCATCGCGACGCTGGATATCCTGTCCGACGGCCGGCTGGAGGCGGGCATCGGCCGCGGCTTCTCGCCGGAGGAGTTCGCAGTGTTCGGCGCCTCGATGGCCGACAGCCGCGAGCTGGTAACCGAGGCGCTGCAGGTCCTGCGCGCGAGCTTCGGCCCGGATCCGCTCACGCATCACGGCGAGCGCTGGCGCTTCGACGCGCTCGACGTCCTGCCGAAACCCGTGCAGCAGCCCGGGCCACCGCTGTGGACGGCGGCGGTCAGCCCGGAGTCGTTCGACTGGGCGGCGCGCGAGGGCATCGGCGCGCTGGCCGGGCCGTTCAAGCCGTGGTTCATGG
>DATIUV010000084.1:0-8179 GCA_035466595.1 Pelomicrobium sp. | reverse complement strand
CGGCGTGGGCCTCGGCTCGAGCATCCAGAAGCTGTCCTACCTGCCCGAGGCGCACACCGACTTCGTGTTCGCGGTGTTCGCGGAGGAGTTCGGGCTGGTCGGCGTCGTCGGCGTGCTCCTGCTGTTCCTGGTGCTGGTGCTGCGCAGCCTCAGGCTGTCGAGGCTCGCCGCGGACGCCGGCATGCCCTTCCACGCCTGCATGGCCGCGGCTTTCGGCATCTGGCTCGGCGTGCAGGCCTTCATCAACATCGGCGTGACGATGGGAATCCTGCCGACCAAGGGGCTGACGCTGCCGCTGCTGTCCTACGGGCGCTCGAGCTTGCTGGTGACGCTGGCCTGGATCGGCGTCCTGCTGCGCATCCACCACGAGGTGATGGCCTCCGGCCGCGCCGGCACCGGGAGGGACGGCGCATGAACGGCCCGGTGCTGATCATGGCAGGCGGCACCGGTGGCCACGTGTTCCCGGCGATCGCCGTGGCCCGCGCGCTGCGCGGACTCGGCCACGACGTGGTGTGGCTGGGTACGCGGCAGCGCATCGAGGCGCGCCTCGTCCCGGCGGAGGGCATCCCGATCGAGTGGATCGACATCGAGGGCCTGCGCGGACGCGGCGCCGCCGGCTGGCTGGCCGCGCCGTTCAAGCTGCTGCGCGCGGTGTCGCAGGCGCTCGGCGTGCTGCGCCGGGTGCGTCCCGCCGTCGTGTTCGGCGGTGGCGGCTTTGCCTCCGGGCCAGGCGGGCTGGCCGCGTGGCTGACGCGCACGCCGCTGGTGATCCACGAGCAGAACGCCGTCGCCGGGCTCACCAACCGCTGGCTGGCGCGCTTCGCCGGCACGGTCGCCCAGGCGTTCCCCGGCAGCTTCCCGGGCCGCAGCGACGTGCTGACCACTGGCAACCCGGTGCGGCGCGAGATCACCTCGCTGCCCCCGCCCGCGGAGCGCTTCGCGGGCCGCGGAGGCCGCCTCAAGCTGCTGGTGTTCGGCGGCAGCCAGGGTGCTGCGGCGCTCACCCGGCTGCTGCCGCGCGCGATCGCGAGGCTGCCCGACGCACTGCGGCCGCAGGTCCTGCACCAGACCGGCAACGCGCAGCTGGAGGAGACGCGGGCGGCGTATCGCCAGCTCGGCGTCGAGGCCGACGTCCGTGCGTTCGTGGACGACATGGCCGGCGCGTACCGCGACGCCGACTTCGCCGTCACCCGCGCCGGCGCGCTGACGGTCTCGGAACTGGCCGCCGCGGGACTCGGCGCGCTGCTGGTGCCGTTCCCCGCCGCGGTGGACGACCACCAGGCGAAGAACGCCGCCTTCCTGGTCGAGGCGGGCGGCGCATTGATGCTGCGCGAGTCGGCGCTCGACGAGGAGCGCCTTGGCGCGGTGCTGCTGGAGCTGCTGGAGGACGGCCGCGACCGGCCGCTGGCGATGGCGCGTGCCGCGCGTGCGGTGGCGGTGACCGACGCGGCGGAGCGCCTGGCGGGACTGTGCGTCGCGGCGGCGGGAGGCAGGGCATGACCGACCGCATGCGCCGCATCCATCGCATCCACTTCGTCGGCATCGGCGGTGCCGGCATGGGCGGCATCGCCGAGGTGCTGCTGAACCTCGGCTACCAGGTGCAGGGCTCGGACCTGAGGCCCAATGCCGTGACCCACCACCTCGAGCGCCTCGGCGCCACCGTCCACTTCGGGCACGACGCGGCGCACATCGCCGGGGCCGACGTGGTCGTCGCCTCGACCGCAGTGCCGGCCGCCAACCCCGAGCTGGCCGCCGCGCGCGAGGCGCGCCTCCCGGTGGTGCAGCGCGCCGAGATGCTGGCCGAGCTGATGCGCTTCCGCCAGGGCATCGCGGTGGCGGGTACGCACGGCAAGACCACCACCACCAGCCTGCTGGCGAGCGTGCTCGCCGCCGGCGGGCTGGACCCGACGTTCGTGATCGGCGGGCAGCTCAAGAGCGCCGGCACCAACGCGCGCCTCGGCGCGAGCCGCTACCTGGTCGCCGAGGCCGACGAGAGCGACGCGTCGTTCCTGCACCTGCAGCCGGTGATCGCGATCGTCACCAACACCGACCTCGACCACATGGCCACCTACGGCGGCGACTTTGCGCGCCTCAGGCAGGCGTTCGTCGAGTTCCTGCACAACCTGCCGTTCTGGGGCCTGGCCGTGCTGTGCATCGACGACGACAACGTGCGCGGCATCCTGGGCGAGGTGTCCCGCCCGGTGGTGAGCTACGGCCTGTCGGAGGACGCCGACCTGCGCGCGGCGAACGTGCGCCGCGAGGGCTTCCGCACCGCCTTCGACGTCCTGCGCGAGGGCCGCCCGCCGCTGCCGGTGACGCTCAACCTGCCGGGCGCCCACAACGTGCTCAACACGCTCGCCGCGATCGCCGTGGCCAGCGAGCTCGGCGTGCCCGACGAGGCGATCCAGTCCGCGCTGTCCGGGTTCCAGGGCATCGGCCGGCGCCTGGAGCGCATCGGCGAGGTGGCCATCGAGGCCGGCCGCATCGAGATCGTGGACGACTACGGCCACCACCCGACGGAGATCGCGGCGACGCTCGAGGCGGTCCGCCAGGGCTGGCCGGGGCGGCGCCTGGTGCTGGCGTTCCAGCCGCACCGCTACACGCGCACCCACGACCTGATCGACGACTTCGGGCAGGTGCTGTCGGAGGCCGACGTGCTGCTGGTCACCGAGGTGTACCCGGCGGGCGAGGCGCCGATCGCCAACGCCGACGGGCGCGCCGTGTGCCGCGCGGTGCGCTCGCGCGGGCGGGTCGAACCCGTGTTCGTCGAGGACGTGCAGCAGCTCGCCAGTGCACTGTACGGGCTGCTCGAGGACGGCGACCTCGTCGTGACCATGGGCGCGGGGAGCATCGGCGCGGTGGCGCACGAGCTGCCGGCGCGGCTCACGGAGGACGCGGCATGACTGCTGCTGCCGTGCCCGCCGGGTTCGAGGACCGCGTGAAGCGCGACGAGCCGATGTCGCGGCACACCTCCTGGCACGTCGGTGGACCCGCCGACCTGTGGTTCGTGCCGCGCAACGTCGAGGACCTGTCCGCCTTCCTCAGGGCGCTGCCCGGCGGGGTGCCGGTCACCTGGGTCGGGCTCGGCAGCAACCTGCTGGTGCGCGACGCGGGCATCCGCGGCGCGGTGATCTGCCCGCACGGCGCGCTGAGCGGCCTGACGCGCGTCGACGAGACGCGCGTGCACGTCCAGGCGGGCGTTCCCTGCGCGCGCCTCGGGCGCCAGGCCGTGAAGTGGGGCCTCGGCCCGGCGGAGTTCTTCGCCGGCATCCCGGGGACGATCGGCGGGGCGCTGGCCATGAACGCCGGCGCCTGGGGCGGCGAGACCTGGCCGCGCGTGCTGACGGTCGAGACCATCGACCGCGAGGGCATCGTGCGCCGCCGCGCAGCGTCGGAGTACCGGGTCGGCTACCGCAGCGTGGTGCCGCCGGTGCCCGGCGAGTGGTTCATCGGCGCGAGGCTCGGCTTCGAGCTGCGGCCCGGGGCGAGCACGGATTCGATCCGGCAGCTGCTCGAGCGCCGCCTGGCCAGCCAGCCGATCGGCGAGTGGAGCTGCGGGTCGGTGTTCACCAACCCGCCGGGCGACCACGCCGCGCGCCTCATCGAGGCGGCCGGCCTCAAGGGTTACCGCCTGGGGGACGCCGCGGTGTCCACCAAGCACGCCAACTTCATCGTCAACAAGGGCCATGCCAGCGCCGCCGACCTGGAGGCGGTCATCCGCCACGTCCAGGAGACGGTCGAGCGCGTCCACGGCGTGCGCCTGCACCCGGAAGTCCGGGTGGTAGGGGAACCAGCATGAGCCGGTTGAGGCCGTCCGGAGTCGAGTTCCGCCGCATCGCCGAGGCCGGCGAGTTCGGCAAGGTGGCCGTCATGCTCGGCGGGCGCTCGAGCGAGCGCGAGGTTTCGCTGATGAGCGGCAACGCCGTGCTGGAGGCGCTGCAGCGCCGCGGCGTCGACGCGCACGCCTTCGACCCGTCGCAGCAGCGGCTCGGCAACCTGCTCGCCGACAGCTTCGACCGCGTCTGGATCGCGCTGCACGGCCCGGGCGGCGAGGACGGCGCGGTGCAGGGCGCGCTGGAGTGGATCGGCCTGCCCTACACGGGCAGCGGCGTGCTCGGCTCGGCCATCGGCATGGACAAGCTGCGCACCAAGCAGCTGGCGATGGCCAATGGCGTGGCCACGCCGCCCTTCCTGGTGCTGCGCAGCGCGGACGACTGCAAGCGGGCCGTCGAGGAACTGGGGCTGCCGCTGGCGGTAAAGCCGGCCACCCAGGGATCGAGCGTCGGCATGTCGCGCGTGGAGCGCGCGGAGGACATCGTCGCCGCCTGGCGCAGCGCCTCGACGCTCGACCCGGTGGTCATCGCGGAGCCGTGGATCATGGGCCAGGAGCTGACCGTGGCGATCCTGCAGGGCGAGGCGCTGCCGTCGATCCGCATCGAGACGCCGCGCACCTTCTACGACTACCAGGCGAAGTACTTCGCCGAGGACACCCGCTACCACGTCCCCAGCGGGCTCGACGCCGGCGCCGAGCAGGCGCTGCAGGCGGCGGCGCTGGCGGCGTTCCGCGCGGCGGGCGCGCAGGGCTGGGGCAGGGCGGACTTCATGCTCGGCGCCGACGGCGTGCCGATGCTGCTGGAGATCAACACGGTGCCCGGCATGACCGGCCACAGCCTGGTGCCGATGGCGGCGCGGGCCGTGGGCATCGATTTCGACGAGCTGGTGTGGCGCGTGCTCGAGACGAGCTTCGCGCGCGAGACGGCGTGAGGGAAGGACGCGGATGAGCCTGCTTCGCAAGCGCAACCGACGCAAGGCCCCGGCGAAGAGCCGGCTGGCCTTGCCTGCGCTCGACTGGCGGCGCGCCGGCGCGGCGCTGGCGGCCGTGGTGGCCATCGCCGGGCTCGCGTTCCTGGTCTCGCGCGGCCTCGACCAGCCGGTGCGGCGCGTGGTGCTGGAGGGCAGCTTCCAGCGCGTGTCGGCGGTGGAGGTGGAGCAGGTGGTGCGCGGTTCGCTGCGCGGCGGGTTCGTCACCGCCCGGCTCGACCGCCTGCGCGCCGCCATCGAGGGCATGGCCTGGGTGGACCGCGCGCGGGTGCAGCGCCGCTGGCCGGATGCGGTGGTCATCGAGGTGGTGGAGCAGCAGCCTGCCGCCCGCTGGGGCGACGACGGGCTGCTCAACACCCGCGGCGAGCTGTTCGTCAGCGGCGCTCGCTACCTGCCGCCGGAGCTGCCGCGCCTGGACGGCCCGCCCGGGACCGAGGCGATGGTTGCGGAGCGCTACCTCGCGGTGCAGGAGCGGCTGCTCGAGCAGGGGCTCAGGCTCAGCGCGCTGCGCCTCGACCCGCGCGGCGCCTGGGAGATGGACCTGACCAACGGCGTGACCGTGCGGCTCGGGCGCAACCAGGTGGACTCGCGCACCGACCGCTTCCTGCGCGTCGCCGCGCAGGTGATCGCCGGCCGCGCCGCCGACATCGCCTACCTGGACATGCGGTACTCCAACGGATTCTCGATCGGCTGGCGCGAGGGGGCGGATCCCGCGCAGGAGCGCGCCGCCGCCACGCCCAGCCCTGAGGAAGCAGACACAGATGCCTAAGCGCACGGATCGCAGCCTGATCGTCGGGCTCGACATCGGCACCTCGAAGGTCGTCGCCCTGGTGGGCGAGCTGCACCCGGACGGGAGCCTGGAGGTCATCGGCCTCGGCTCGCACCCGTCGCGGGGGCTGAAGAAGGGCGTGGTGGTCAACATCGACTCGACCGTGCAGTCGATCCAGCGCGCGGTGGAGGAGGCCGAGCTGATGGCGGACGTGGAGATCCGCTCGGTGTTCACCGGCATCGCCGGCAGTCACGTGCGCAGCCTCAACTCGCACGGCATCGTCGCGATCAAGGACAAGGAGGTCACCGCCGGCGACGTGGCGCGCGTCATGGACGCGGCGCAGGCGGTGGCCATCCCGGCGGACCAGAAGATCCTCCACGTGCTGCCGCAGGAATTCATCATCGACGGGCAGGAGGGCATCCGCGAGCCCATCGGCATGTCCGGCGTGCGCCTCGAGGCGCGCGTGCACATCGTCACCGGCGCCGACAGCGCCGCGCAGAACATCGTCAAGTGCGTGCAGCGCTGCGGGCTCGAGGTCGAGGACATCGTGCTCGAGCAGCTCGCCTCCAGCTTCGCCGTGCTCACCGACGACGAGAAGGAGCTCGGCGCCTGCATCGTGGACATCGGCGGCGGCACCACCGACATCGCGGTGTTCTCCGGCGGCGCGATCCGCCACACCGCGGTGATCCCGATCGCCGGCGACCAGGTGACCAACGACATCGCGGTGTCCATGCGCACGCCGACGCCGTACGCGGAGGAGATCAAGATCCGCTACGCCTGCGCGCTGTCGCAGCTGGCGAACCCGGACGAGACCATCGAGGTGCCGAGCGTGGGCGACCGCCCGCCGCGGCGCCTCGCGCGCCAGACGCTGGCCGAGATCGTCGAGCCGCGCTACGAGGAGCTGTTCACGCTGATCCGCGACGAGCTGCGCCGCTCGGGCTTCGAGGAGGCCATCGCGGCCGGCGTCGTGCTCACCGGCGGCAGCGCCAAGATGGAGGGCGCGGTCGAGCTGGCCGAGGAGATCTTCCACATGCCCGTGCGGCTCGGCGTGCCGTCGGGCGTCACGGGGCTGACGGACGTGGTGAGAAACCCCATCCACGCGACCGGCACGGGGCTGCTGCTCTACGGGCGGGCCAACGCGAGCCGCCCGGCGCCGCGCGTGGTGGGAGAGGGCGTGAAGACGGTGATGGACAGGATGAAGTCCTGGTTCCAGGGCTATTTCTGATCGGGAAGGCATCGGCGGCGCAGGCCGCAGGTGGAATGAAGGTCGACAGCGGAGGAGAAGACCCAATGTTTGAACTGATGGATACGTACAGCCAGAGCGCGGTGATCAAGGTGCTCGGGGTAGGCGGCGGCGGCGGCAACGCCGTCTCCCACATGTCGCAGAGCGGGATCGAGGGCGTCGATTTCATCTGCGTGAACACGGACGCGCAGGCGCTCAAGCACTCCAAGGTGAAGACGTCGCTGCAGATCGGCTGCAACATCACCAAGGGGCTCGGCGCGGGCGCCAACCCGGAGGTCGGCCGGCAGGCCGCGATGGAGGACCGTGACCGCATCATCGAGCTGATCGAGGGATGCGACATGCTGTTCGTGACCGCCGGCATGGGCGGCGGCACGGGCACCGGCGCGGCGCCGGTCGTCGCCCAGGTGGCGAAGGAACTCGGCATCCTCACCGTCGCGGTGGTGACCAAGCCGTTCGCGATGGAGGGCTCCAAGCGCGGATCCATCGCCGACCAGGGCATCGTCGAGCTGTCCAAGTACGTGGACTCGCTGATCACGATCCCCAACCAGAAGCTGCTGTCGGTGCTCGGCGGCTCGACCACGCTGCTCGACGCGTTCCGCCAGGCCAACGAGGTCCTGCAGGGCGCGGTGCAGGGCATCGCCGAGCTGATCACCCGGCCGGGCCTGATCAACGTGGACTTCGCCGACGTGCGCACGGTGATGGCCGAGACCGGCGTGGCGATGATGGGCACCGGCTTCGGCACCGGCGAGAGCCGTGCGCGCGTGGCCGCCGAGATGGCCGTGTCCAGCCCGTTGCTCGAGGACATCAACCTCGCCGGCGCGCAGGGCATCCTGGTCAACGTGACGGCCGGACTCGACCTCGCGATCGGCGAGTTCGAGGAAGTCGGCACCACGGTGAAGCAGTTCGCCGCGGAGGACGCAACGGTGGTGGTCGGTACGGTCATCGACCCGGAGATGGACGGCGAACTGCGCGTGACCGTGGTGGCCACGGGCCTGAACCGCGCCGACTCGCGGGCCGCCTCGCCGACGATCAGCGCGCTGCCGCCGGTGAGCCGCCGGCGTCCCGACGTCGCCGTGGTCCCGGGTCGCAGCACCGCAGCCGCGACGCCGGACTACAGCCGCTTCGATGCGCCGGCCGCGTCGCGTCACCGGCAGCGTGCGGTTGGTGACGGGCTGCGCGACATGAGCGACGAAGACGTCCTCGACATCCCGGCGTTCCTGCGCCGGCAGGCGGACTGAGGCCGTGGCCTCCCGCCGCGAGCGCGGGGCCGATGCCATCCGTTGCGCCCGGGCCCAGGCACGCCTGGTCCGGACCGCATCGGCCCGGCCGAGGTGCCTGCCTGATCC
>DATIUV010000083.1:0-2782 GCA_035466595.1 Pelomicrobium sp. | reverse complement strand
GATCTTCTGCTCGCCGCGGTTCTTGCCGCCGATGTAGCCCGCCAGGATCGGGAACGCCTCGTTGCCGACCGATTCGAAATCGCCGGCGAGCGTGACCTCGGCGACGACGTACGGCTCGTAGCGGCGCAGCTCGAGCGCCTCGCGCTGCTCGACGACTGCGTAATCGGGTTTCTCCAGCGACAACACCGTGCACCCCGTCAGAACCATCGCGGCTGTCACGGCAGCCGCCATCCTACGCATGCCCACACGCCCTCCGAGTGCCGAGAAAAGCGGTTGGACAGCGCCCCGGGCCGCCAGATTCGTCGCTGCAATCAGCGCTTGGATTTCGACGAAGCCGATTTCTTCTCTGCGTCCGGCTTGCCCGGCTTGTAGTCGCCGATGATGCTCTTGGCGGGGCACACGCTGAAGATCGGGCATTTCTTGCAGCCGACGGCGATAGCGACGGGACAAAGCGTCATGGCGGGCCTCCGTTCGGTTGGGCCGGGAAAGGACCTTTCATCATACGCCCGGCGGGGAGCGGTGGAAGAAGCGCGCGTCAGAACACCGTGAAGAGCGCGACGCTGAGCCCCGCGTAAATGGCGATCACGGTCCAGAAGTAGCCGGGCGATTCGGCGCGCTCGATGGTGCGGCCCCAGGGGCCATGCTTGGCGAACACCTTGCCCTGGACTGCCGCGTAGAGCGTGTACAGCCCCACGACGACGCCGAGCGCCTGCCACAGCGTCATGCGCGGCATCCCGCAAGCGGCGCCGGCATCAGCTCTCCAGCTTCATGAGGAAGTAGGCGCCGTCCTCGGCACGGCCCGGCGCGACGATCTCCCAGCCGTAACGACGATAGAACGCCAGCGCGTCGGCGTTTGCCTGCAGGCACTTGAGCGTCGCCGGCCGGCCGATCCGCTCGAGGCAGACGGACAGCAACGCGCTGCCGACGCCGCTGCGCACTGCCGCCGGCGCGACGAACAACAGATGCACGAAGTTGTCCGGCAGCCAGGCGGAGACGAAGCCCACGATGCGGCCCTCGCGGTGGGCCGCCAGCACCAGCTCGCCAGCGGTGGCGGCATCGAAGTCCTCGAGCGCGAGCGCTGCGGCATCGCCCCAGAGCGAAGACGCGCGCCGCGCTTCCAGATACAGCCGGCGCAGCGCGGGCCGGTCCGCATCCTGCATCTCGTTCACCCCCACGCGACCAGGCACCCGCCGTCACTCCAGCTCCAGCACCTGGTCTTCGGCGTCATAGAAGCCCTCCTCGTCCGCCTGCAGCAGACCGCCGTAATCCTCGAACAGCGCGTCCCACAGCGGATCCAGCGCCTCCAGCGTCTCGTCCGCATCGCGGCCGCCGAACAGCACCTGCACCGCCACCACGGCGCTGGCGACGTCAAGGCAGCGCAGCACGCGCTCCTTGCCGGGGCTGTCCTCGAGCTCGGCGAGGAAGGCGCGGAACTCCTCGATCTCTTCGTCGAACAGCTCCTCGCCGCGCCGGTTCACCTCGATCACGGCGAAGTCCTCGTCGTCGCGATAGAGCACGCCGTCGGCGAAACGGAAGCCGTTGCCGGCCTCCTCGAACAGCGCCGCCAGATCTTCATCGGACGGCGCCTCGTCGCCTTCGACGAAGAAGCGCATGTAGTAGCTCACGGACATCTCCTTCCGCGCGCCGGCGCAGCTGCGACCGGGAAGGCGCAGTGCCCGCGCCTCGCGCGACACGCACTATACGCCTCCGCGCACGCGGGTGCGCGATGGAACGACGTTGTGCGCCCCGGGCATGGCGCCGGCATTCGCGGCGCTCGGGCGTTCAGCCGCCCATCGGCCGGGCTCGCTGCATGGTTTCCCGAACCCCGGCCCCGGTATCGCGGTACGGGGGCGGGAATCCAGAGACGTTTACAGCCTGGACCCCGGCATCCGCCGGGGTGACGGTGATTTCGTCATTCCGGCTCAGCCCGTAAGCCGTCATTCCGGCGCAGGCCGTAGGCCGTCATTCCGGCGCAGGCCGTAGGCCGTCATTCCGGCGCAGGCCGGAATCCAGGGTTTTTAATGTCCTCCTGCCGATCCGGCGAACATTCCTGGACCCCGGCATCCGCCGGGGTGACGGTGATTTCGTCAATCCGGGCGCAGGCCTGCCGGACCCGCGCCCGTCAGGCCGGCTCGTCCTCGCAGGGGAACGCCGCCTGGATGCCGTCGAACAGGTAGTGGGTCTCCCACTCGCGATGGCGCTCGGCCATCACCTTCTCTTCCGCCTCCACGCTGCTCGCGGCGAGCGTCTCGAACGTCATGCTGCGATCCGGAATCTCGCCGCCGCGCGACTTGAGCTTGACGATCACGCGATAGCAGCGCGGCGCGGCTGAACGTGCTGGGTTGCCCTGGCTCATGGTTCTCCCTCGTCGCGTATCGATGAGAACAGCCGGAGCCTTACTCGCCCCGGATCAGCAATACCGGCATGGTGGCGCGCCGCACGACCCCTTCCGCAACGCTGCCCAGCACCAGGTGCTCGAATCCGCGGTGCCCGTGGGTGCCCATCACGATCAGGTCCGCGCCCGCCTTCTGCGCTTCCTCGGCGATGGCCGCGGCGGCGCGCCGGCCGCCGGTCTGCACCACCGCGCCGGTCACTTCGACACCGGCCTTGCGCGCGCGCGCGACCGCGTCGTCGACGAGCCTCTGCGCCTCGCGCTGCACCACGCGGTCGAAGTCGCCGTAGGCTTCCGCCGCCAGGTGATACAGCGGCTCGACGGCGTGCGCCAGCACCAGCGTCGCGCCCTGCTCCTTGGCAAGCTTCGTCGCCTCCTTCAGGGCGAGGG
>DATIUV010000082.1:0-13451 GCA_035466595.1 Pelomicrobium sp. | reverse complement strand
TCGACAGGAGGCCTTCGAGATGAGATCCGAACCGAAATCGCGCAGTCCGTACCGCCGCCGCCCGCGGACTTCCCAGCTCCGGAGGGAGCCCGAGAGGGAGCCGAGCGAGGAGCCCGCCGGCGTGCTCCGGCAGCGCACGCGGGCGTTTGACCCGACCAGCCTGGATGACGGCGACGACGCCGCGTTCCTGGACCGGCTCGACGATGACGATTGAACGAACGCGACGGCTCCGCGTATTGCGGCGGCCGCGTACGGTGGAGTCGGCGACGCAACCAGCGCGGTCACAAGGCGTGAAGTCGATCGGCGGGGCGTCCCCTGGAACCGCAACCCGGCAGGAGTAGCGCATGAGCAGCCGGTCCGACGATCTGGAGATCGTGCGCGTGATCAGCGCCTTCCGACTCCTCGACACCGACTCCTACGAGCGGGTCTATTGGCGTCGCGACGGCAAACCCCTCGCGCTCGGCTGGTACCTCGTCAGCTGGCCGGGCGGGATCAGCCGGCGGCGCTTCAACGAGGACGCGCGCTTTCGCGGCCCCTATCGTGACATCGAGCAGGCGCGCGCGGCGCGCGAGCAGCTTCTCGACCGCGCCCGCACCCGGGCAAACGCGGAGCTGCCCGCCTTGCTCGCGCCGCCGCGACGAGAGGCCCAGGCGCGTGCCCCTGACCACCCGCGCCCCGAGGCAGCGGTTTCCGGCGCTCGATTCCCTTCCGCGGCGGAATTTCCCGCAAGGATCCGAACAAGGAGAACGACATGACTGTGCGCATGAGCGTGCACGACAATCCGAACAAGCCGGTGGTCATCGAGTACACCGGCCACATCGACAGCCGATCCGAGCAGGAAAGCCTGGTGGTGTTCGACCGCATCCACCATGTCTGGTGGCGCGACCTGGTGGTGGTGCTGCGCGACCTGCAGTTCCTCGATGGCCGCGGCATCGAGCTGCTGCTCTATTTCCACGACCGTGCCGGCCGCTGCTCGCTGCGCTTCATCCACTGCGCGCCGCGCGTCATGAGGACCGTCGACGCCATCGGATTGCGCCGCTACTTCGAGATCACGGTCGACGATGACATGGAAGCGACCCCTGCACCGGCCCGCCTGCCTGCCTTGGATCGCCGCGCCTCCTGAGTCGGACGGGGCCGCGAGGGGGAGTGTGAACGGGCTGCGCTGGCGGACGCCGGCAAACGGCAGCGGGACAGGCGTCGATCTCGCGCTGATCGCCGTCGCCGCGGCCGTGGGTGTTTACCTCAGCATCCGAACGTCTCCGGACGCGCCCGTTCCGGCCAGACCGTTCGTGCCGCCTCTGACCCGGACCGCACAGCCCGCAAAACCCGCATCGACCCTGCGTCTTGCAGACGCCGACCGATCCGACGGCGAGCGAGCGCTCGCCCCGCTGATATCAGCGCACCGTCGCTATTCCGGGCGCGGACCGGCTGTCTCGGTCTTCACGCCGGCGGAAACGCCGCGCCAGGCAGCCAGGGCGGCCCGCGCCGACTAGCGCCCGGCCCCCCCGCCGCCCGTCCTGTCGCCTTCCAGCGCGCGCTGCAACTCGGCCAGCCGCACCGGCTTGGCAAGGTACAGGTCGAACGCCGGGCCGAGTTCGCTAGCGCCCGCCGCCCCGCCCGAGAGCGCGATGATGCGGATGTTGCGGGCGTGCTCGCCCCAGCGGATGCGTCTCGCCACTTCCAGCCCGTCCATGCCCGGCAGGCCGATGTCGAGCAGAACGGCCGTGGGGCGGAAGTGCTCGAGCGCCTCCAGCGCCGCCGGACCGTCGTCGGCGACCTGCGTTTCGGCGCCAAGAACGTCGAGCAGGGCGGCCATGCTGGCGGCGACGTCCGCATTGTCGTCGACGACGAGCACGCGGTGGCCGCGCAGGGTGCCCGGTTGCGCTGCGGGCGGAGTCGCCGGCCGCCGCAGCCGCTTCGCCAGCGGCAGGCGCACGACGAACTCGCTGCCCTGGCCGGGCCCCACGCTGCGCGCCTCGATGGTGCCTGCATGCAATTCCACCAGCGCGCGCGCGAGCGTGAGCCCGATCCCGAGTCCTTCGGCGCGCTCAGGGTCGCACTGCTCGAATAGCTCGAACACCCGCGCCCGAACCTCGGGAGTCATGCCGATGCCGTTGTCGGCCACCGACAGGACCGCCCAGCCGCCGTCCCGCCCCGCCGTGACCTGGATGCGCCCCCCCGGATCCGTGTACTTGAACGCGTTCTCCACCAGGTTGGTTACGATCTGCACCAGGCGCACGGGATCCGCCTCCACCATCAGCGGTTCGGTCGGCACACTGATCGACAGCAGACGGCTGCTGCCCCGGCCCGACGTCCCGAGCACATCGGTCGTGTTGCGAATCGCCTCGCGTAGGTCCAGCGGGCGCTTATCCAGCGAAATCTTGCCGAGCCTGGCACGGGAGACCTGCACCAGATCGTCGATGAGCTGCGCCAGGTGGTTCACCTGCCGCTCGATGATGCGCAGCGTGCGGCCGGCGGCGGGCGCCGCTCCGCCCGTCAGCCGCAGCAGCTCGACCCCGGATTGGATCGGCGCCAGCGGATTGCGCAGCTCGTGCGCGAGGGTGGCGATAAAAGCATCGCGCTGACGCACGGCCGCTTCCAGCTGCCGCAGCAGCTCGCGCGTCTCGTACTGTTGGCGCCGGCTCTCGAGCGCGGCGCGCAGCGCGCTGACCAGCGTCAGCTTCGGCACGGGACGCTGCAGGAAATGGGTGTTCGGACGGTTCTCCAGCGCACGCAATGCGCCGAGCCGACGGGCGGTGACCCTCGGCGACGTCAGTACCACGAGCGGCAGCTGCGACCAGCAGGGCTCGGCGGGGATCCAGGCGTCGGCCGACTCGCCCCCGCCCGGCAGGGCCTCCTCCGCCACCAGCGCCGCGCCCGCGCCAGCCCCCATCGCCGCTTGCAGCTCCCCGAGCCCGGCACACACGTCGCACGCGAGCCCGGCACGCGCCAGCGTATCTTGCGCCAGGCGCGCGTCGCGGCCCGTCGGCGCCAGGATCAGGATCTTTTCCTCTCGATTGTCGGCGGCGACGTTCGGCATGCCGGAGCGCCCCGGGTCAGCTCGCGTCGGGGCCGGCCGGAACGTGGTAGCGCGGCCGCTCGCCGAGGACGCGGCTGAACTCCTTCAACGGCGGACTCAGCGTGATGCCCCGCTCGGTCATGCACAGCTCGCGGATGGTCGTCTCGTGCGGCCCGGAACGCCGCTTCACCACGGACAGGGCCTTGCGCACGCCCCCCTCCATTTCGAAGAAGCGCAGCAGGAAAATGTTGTCGGCCATGTAGCTGAGGTCGACCGGCATCGCCGACTCGGGCGCAAGCAGGCCATGCTGCGTCAACACCAGCAGCGTGACGACGCCGCTCCGCCCCAGGAACGAGAGCAGCTCGCGCAGGTGCAGCATCACCATCGGCTCCTCGGCCGCCGACTGCAAATAGCCGTTGACGGTGTCGATGACCACCAGCCGCACGCCGTCTTCCTTGACCTGGTGAACGATGCGATGCGCGATCTCTCCCGGCGTCAGCTCGGCCGGGTCGAGGTTACGGAGAAACAACCGCCCGGACTCAGCCGCGGAAGCCAGGCCGAGCCCGAGCTTTTCGGCGCGCGCGAGAAAGGATTCCGGCGTCTCGTCGAAAAGGTACACCGCGCACCGCTCCCCCCGGCGCGCCGCTGCGGATGCGTAAGCGGCGCACAGCGTGGACTTGCCGGTCCCCGCCGGCCCGGCAACCAGGGTGCTGCTGCCGCGCGGCAGACCGGCGCCCGCCAGCCGGTCGAGCGCTTCCAGGCCGGCCACGGCCGGCGGCAAGCCGTCCACCGTGGCATGCTCGGCGGCGACGAGGCGCGGGTAGACGACCAGCCCCCCCTTGATCAATTTCATGTCGTGGGCGCCGCCGATGTATGTCGCGCCGCGCAGCTTGCGCACGCGCAGCTGGCGCCGGTCGCCGCCGTAGAGGAATTCCGCGCGGGTCAGCTCGACCACGCCATCGACGAGAGTCTGGCCGCGCAGCCCCTTCTCGGTGGGTTGCGCGTCGTCGATGACCAGCGTCGCGCAGGAGCGCCCGGCCACCGCCTCGCGAATGCGCCGCAGCTGACGGCGGTGAAACGCCGGGCTCGGCGCCAGCAGCCGCAGCAAGGAAATCGTGTCGATCACGAGGCGCGTCGGCCGCAGCCGCTCGATCTCGGCGAAGAGGACGCGCAGCGTCTCGCCGACCTCCACTTCCGCCTCCGGAAACAGCGTGTATTCCGCACCGCCGTTACCGGGCCGGTGGTCGGCCGGCTCGTTCCAGTCCACCACATGAAGACCCTCGAGGCTCCAGCCGTGCGAGGCCGCAATGCGCTCGAGCTGGCCGGGCGACTCCGCGTTCGTCAGCAGCAGGCAGGTCTCGCCGTCGCGCACGCCCTGCAGCAGAAACTGCAGGCCGAGGGTCGTCTTGCCGCTGCCGGGCGGGCCCTCCACCAGCACCAGCGAATCCGGCGGAATGCCGTCGTGGAAGACCTCGTCCAGGCCGGGGACGCCGAAGGGCGGGCGGCCGGTCTCGTCGGTAGCGGGCATGGAATCGGATTCAGGAAAAGCCTACAGGCATTCACGATAGCATGAACGCCGCGCGCGCGGCATGGGCGCACCGCGAGCGCAACGCGTGGTTGAACGCCGCCCTAGGTGAGGCTCGCCTTCGACAGCGGCCGGCGCCGCATCAGCATGCGCAGGACCCAGAAAATCCCCGCCGCCGCGTAGAGCAGGAAGGCGCGTGAAGCGCGAGGCAGCAGGCTGATGCGGGCGACATACGCCAGCGCCGCCGACTGCAGCACCAGGTACGGCGCCAATAAGTGAAATTACTTACGCGCCCAAGCAAATATCCATTCTCGCTTCGGGGGCTTAAAGTGGGAATCGAGTTCTGCGGCGCAGCACCGACCGGTGCCGCGCAACGGCTGGAATTTCTTGTCGGATTAGCGGTTTGTGATGATGAACGGCGCATCAAGCCGGACACCAAGTGGCAGGTCCATGCCGCAGGCGGTACCGCGATCTGCTGCGGAGCCCGGGAACGGGAACCGAAAATGGGACCGGTGGTGACTCGGTTTGCTGAGCGGCTTTCCGGCCGACTGACGCCGACGCGGCCGGGCATCCGAGTGTCGAACAACGAGAGACCGGAGGCCAGGGCGGCGAAAGCCCGCCAACGGCAACCTGAATAAAAAGGCAACGAGGTACACGCAATGAATGCCAACCGCGACGATCTGGAAATCGTGCACATCATCAGCGAGTTTCGCCTGCTCGACGAGGATTCTTACGAGCGCATCTACTGGCGGCGCGACGGCAAGCCGCTCGAGACTGGATGGTATCTCGTGGGCTGGGCGCCCGGCGTCACCGAGCGGAAGTTCAACGAAGAGGCCCGCTTTATCGGTCCTTACCGAAGACCGGAGGATGCGCTGCGTTGGCGCGAGGTTTTCGGCGCGCGGGAAGCTTCCCGCGCCGCGCGCAGGCCCCGCGACGTGTCGACGCCGCCGCAATCGCCGACCGCTCCGGCCGTGCTCCGCCGCACGGGGCGCAGCTGACCACTGACCGGCCGAGCGGCCAGCGCGGCGCCGTCGCCGGAACCCGCCGCGCCACGACCGGCCCCGAGGTAAAACGGCGATCGCCGCGCGCCGCTTTCCCCTTCCCGCCGCCTAGCGGTGAACGAGCCGGCGCCGCATCAGCATGCGCAGGATCCAGAAAATCGCCACCGCCGCGAGCAGGTGCTTGAGGGTGTGCCCGCTCATCCAGCTGCCGGCCAGCAGGAAGATTTCCTCGTCGAGCGCCTGCGCCACCAGCGCCGCGGCGTAGAGCAGGAACGCGACGAAGACGTCACCGCGCCGCGTGAAGCGCGACGGCAGCAGGCTGATGCCGACGGCGTAAGCCAGCGCCGCCGCCTGCAGCACCAGGTAGGGTGCGACGTCCTCGAAACCGAGGGCCTCGCTCAGGCGCCAATAGACCAGCGTGCCGATCCCGAGCGTCACCAGCGCCGCGAGCGAGACAAGGACCGCGCGCACGTCGGTGCGGTCCGAGAGCATCGCCGGCACCAGCGCGCAAAACGCCACCGCCATGCCCGCGCGGTCCCAGACCAGCGTCTCGTCGCTCGGGTCCCAGTGGTAGTAGGCCGACCCGAACGCCGTCAGCACCGCGCCCAGGAACAGCACCGCGTACGGCCAGCGTCCGCGCGCGCCCATGGCCCGCGCACCGTGGCGTCCGAGGACGAAGGCGAGACCGAGGATGCCGACCAGCAGAAACGCGACGTTGGAGGCGACGTTGGCGAAATTGGGGACGCCGAGACAGGCGCGCGCGTCCGCGAACAGGTGGTAGCTCGCCGGCTGCGGATAGTTCGGGATCAGCAGCGCGACCCCGAGAACCAGCAGCCACAGGGATACGGTGACGGCGTGGCAGGCACGCGCGGTCAGCGGTCGGAACGGTGCAGCGGGCCCCGCCTGCACGGGGGATACGGCGGCCACGTCGCGGTCCTCAGTCGAAGTACTGGCGCAGGTGGTGCAGGTAGCGGCGAGCTTCCGGCGCGTCCTCCGCCGGCGCCCAGGCGGGCCGCTCGACCAGCGCCAGCGGCCGATACGGGCCGGCCTTGGCCTCGAAGCAGACCGTCCCCGGCATCAGTGCCAATACCGTGTGGATGGTCCCGGCGGGCAGGTCGCAGCCCCGGCACTCGCCGTCCGCGCTCAACTCGCGCGTCTGGGCGACGTTGCCCTCGGCGTCGAACACCACCAGCCCCAGCCGGCCGCGCAGGACGATGATCGTCTCGGCCTTGTTCGGATCGAGGTGGCGGTGCGGCGGGATGTACGAGTCCGGCTCGATGGCGTTCAGCAGCCGGTGGCAGGGAAACTCGTCGTCCGGATGGAAGTTGCGGTTCCGGCGCCGGCGCGCGCCCGACTGCGCCTCGGCGCTCACCTCGTCCAGCAGCTGCGTGTCGATGTAGCGGACGTTGTCCACTGTACGTTCCTTTTCCCAATCCGGCCGGTCGGGGCGGCCGCGAGCGACAGTTTAACCGCAGAGGACGCAGAGGACGCAGAGGACACGGAGTAAAACCGTTTTCAACGCAGAGGGCGCGAAGGGCGCAAAGAAAGCCATTCGAGCAGCCTGCCTTTCGGGTTCATTCCCTCTCATTGCGTCCTTCGCGGCAGCTTGACGCAGAGGATGCAGAGGGCGCGGAGGAGAACCAATTTCAACGCAAAGGACGCGAAGGGCGCAAAGAAAAAACGACTCCTCGAATCTCTTTGCGCCCTTTGCGCCCTTTGCGTTTCAGTGCTTCTTTGCCTTGCTCCGCGTCCGCTGCGTCCTCCGCGGTGAAAAGCACTGCGCGAACCCTGAGGCGCGGCGACCTCGCCGCGCAGGTCAATAGACCACCTGCACGTTCTCCGGCGCGAGCCAGTCGCGCAGCCCCGCGATCAGCGCGTCGTCGAGCCGCACCCGCCAGGCCTCGCCGAGCGGAAGGTCGCACTCCGCCGTGCCGTTCACGTAGTGCACCACCACCGGGCACGAGCCGTTGCGGTACGGCTCCAGCATCTCCTTCAGCCGCGAGCCGCTCGAGCCGCCGTTGCAGGTGATGCGCACCGCGCGCGCGTAGGCGTTGCGCGCCGCCGCGAGGCTGAGCAGCCTCTCCGCGGTCAGGCGCACACCGCCGCTGAACTCGTCGTGGACCGCCTTCGCCTCCACCACGGCGAGCTGGTCTTCCTTGAGCCAGTCGCGGTTCTGGTCGTAGAGCTCGCTGAACGCCACCAGTTCGACGCGCGCGCTGCCGTCGTCGAGCGTGATGACGGCCATGCGGCCGCGGCGCGTCTGCTGCGAGCGCAGGCTGTGGATGACGCCGGCCACCAGCAACGTGCCGCTGGACGGCTGCACGTCGGCGAGCCGCGTCTTGGCGAACGCGCCGACCTCGTCGCGATAGGTGCTGAACGGATGGCCGGACAGGTAGAAGCCCAGCGCCAGCTTCTCGTTCTGCAGCCGCTCGCGCTCGTCCCAGGCCGGCGCCTCGATGAGCGCGACGGGCGCCGCCGACTCCTCGGCGCCGAACAGGCTCACCTGCGAGGCCGCGGCCGCGCGCCGCTCGGCGTCGTCCAGCGCGACGCCGACCGAGGCCAGCAGCCGCGCGCGATGGACATCGATGCCGTCGAACGCGCCGGCGCGCACCAGCGATTCGACGACGCGGCGGTTGACCAGCCGCTTGTCGACGCGGCGGCAGAAGTCGAACAGGCTCGTGAACGGCCCGCCCTCGCTGCGCGCGGCGACGATGGCCGCGATCGCGGCCTCGCCGGTGCCCTTGATGGCGCCGAGACCGTAGCGGATCGTCTTGGCGTCCACCGGCACGAAGCGGTAGTCGGAGGCATTGACGTCCGGCAGCGTGACCTCGAGACCGTTGGCGCGCGCGTCCTCGAAGAACTGCTGCACCTTGTCCGTGTCGTCCATCACCGCCGAAAGGTTGGCCGCCATGAACGCCGCCGGGTGATGCGCCTTCATGTACGCCGTCTGGTAGGCGACCAGCGCGTAGGCCGCGGCGTGCGACTTGTTGAAACCGTAGCCGGCGAATTTCTCCATCAGGTCGAACAGCTCGCCGGCCTTGGCCGGCGTGAGGCCGTTCTTCCCGGCGCCGTCGCGGAAGACGTCGCGGTGCTTGGCCATCTCCTCGGGCTTCTTCTTGCCCATCGCCCGGCGCAGCAGGTCGGCGCCGCCCAGCGTGTAGCCGCCGATGATCTGCGCCATCTGCATGACCTGCTCCTGGTAGACCATGATGCCGTAGGTCTCGGCCAGCACCTTCTCCACGCGCGGGTCCGGATAGGCGAAGCGCTTGCCGTGCTTGCGCTCGCAGAAGTCCGGGATCAGGTCCATCGGCCCCGGCCGGTACAGCGCCACCAGCGCGATGATGTCCTCGAAGCGGTCGGGCCGCGCGCGCTTGAGCAGGTCGCGCATGCCGCGCGATTCGAACTGGAACACCGCCGTGGTGTTGGCCGTCGCGAAGATGCGGTAGGCGGCGGGATCGTCGAGCGGCAGCGTCTCCAGCGCCAATGCCGACTGCGGGTCGAGCAGGCGCACGAAGCGCAGCGTCCAGTCGAGGATCGTGAGCGTGGTGAGGCCGAGGAAGTCGAACTTCACCAGGCCGATCTTCTCGACGTCGTCCTTGTCGAGCTGGGACACCACGCTCGCCGAGCCCTCGGCCGCGTAGAGCGGGCAGAAGTCGGTGATGCGGCCCGGCGCGATCAGCACGCCGCCGGCGTGCATGCCGACGTTGCGCGTCAGGCCCTCTAGCCGCCCGGCCAGCGCGAGCAGCTCCTGCACCTCTTCCTCGTTGCGCTCGCGCTCGGCGAGCTGCGGCTCCATCGCGCGCGCTTCCGCCAGCGTGATGTGCTTGCCGGGCTGGAACGGGATCAGCTTGGCGAGCTGGTCGCAGAAGTTGTAGCCGAGGTCGAGCACGCGGCCGACGTCGCGCACGACCGCGCGCGCCGCCATGGTGCCGAAGGTGGCGATCTGCGACACGCTCTCGGCGCCGTACTTGCCGCGCACGTACTCGATGACGCGGTCGCGGCCGTCCTGGCAGAAGTCGATGTCGAAGTCCGGCATCGACACGCGCTCCGGGTTCAGGAAGCGCTCGAACAGCAGGCCGTAGCGGATCGGGTCGAGGTCGGTGATGCCGAGCGAGTAGGCCACCAGCGAGCCGGCGCCGGAGCCGCGGCCCGGCCCCACCGGCACGCCGTTCGGGAACTTGTCCTCGCGGTGCGAGCGGGCCCAGTTGATGAAGTCGGCGACGATGAGGAAGTAGCCGGCGAAGCCCATCTGCTGGATGGTGCGGATCTCGAACTCGAGCCGCTCGCCGTAGCGCGGCGCCGCCTCGGCACGGGCGGCCTTGTCCGGATACAGCCGCTCGAGGCGCCGCGCGAGGCCCTCGCGCGCCTGGCTGGCGAGGAAATCATCGAGCGACACGCCATCGGGCGTCGGAAACACCGGCAGCCGCGCCTTGCCGAGCTCGATCTCCAGCGTGCAGCGCTTGGCGATCTCGACGCTGTTCTCCAGCGCCGCCGGCAGGTCGGCGAACAGCTCGCGCATCTCGGCCTGCGTCTTGAAATACTGCCCCGCGGTGAAGTTCTTCGGCCGCCGCTGATCGGACAGCAGGTAGCCTTCCGAGATGCACACCCGCGCCTCGTGGGCGCGGAACTCGTCGGGCGCGAGGAACTGCACCGGGTGGGTCGCGACCGCAGCGATGCCGAGCTCCGCGGCGAGGCGCGCGGAGCCGGCCGTGCACGCCTCGGCGGCGGGGCTGCCGTCGCGCTGCAGCTCGAGGTAGTAGCGGTCGCCGAAACGGCCCCGCCAGGCGCTCGCCAGCTCGCGCGCGCGGGCCTCGTTGCCCTGCAGCAGCGCCGCGCCGACGTCCCCCAGCTGCGCGCCGGAAAGCGCGATCAGCCCGCCGGTGCCCTCGGCGTCGAACCACTCCGCGCGCAGCTCGGCCCGGCCGCGGTGCTGGTTCTCGACGTAGGCGCGCGACAGCAGCCGCGACAAGCGCAGGTAGCCGTCGCGGTTCTGGCACAGCAGCAGCAGGCGCGCGGGGCTGCCCCGTTCCGCGTCGTTGCTGAGCCAGACCTCGCAGCCGACCACCGGCTTGATGCCGGCCTTGCGCGCCGCCTCGTAGAACTTGACCATGCCGAAGAGGTTGGCGAGGTCGGTGAGCGCCAGCGCCGGCATGCCGTCGGCGGCCGCCGCCTTGACCGCGTCGTCGATGCGCACGATGCCGTCCACGACCGAATACTCGCTGTGGAGGCGCAGATGGACGAATGCGGGATCGGACATCGACTAGAATGCTCAGCTTGCCCGAGGGATTCTAACACCCGGCGCTCGCCCGCCGGGCTCACGGAAACGTCAACATTCTCGTCATGAACGCGGTGCCGACCCCCGTCGCCCATCCGCTGGCGCTGGCGGGCCTGCTCGCCGGCGCCTGCACCATCGCGCTTGCGCCGATCCTGGTGCGTTTTTCGGAGGTCGGGCCGGTCGCGACCGGCTTCTGGCGCATTCTTCTGTCGCTGCCCGTCGCGCTCGCCTGGATGATGCGCGAGCGGCGGGCGCAGCCGGACGCGCCGACCCCGCCGCTGCGGTGGCGGCCGCTGGCGCTGTGCGGCCTGTTCTTCGCCGCCGATCTCGGCATCTGGCACCTGTCGCTGTCGTTGACGTCGGTGGCCAACTCCACGCTGCTCGTGAACATGGCGCCGATCTTCGTCACGCTCGGCGCGTGGGCGGTTTTCGGCATCCGCGTGACGCGCACCTTTCTGCTGGGCATGGCGGTGGGCGTGATCGGCGCCGCGCTGCTGGCGCTCTCCAGCGCGCGCTTCTCCCCGGAGCATCTCGCGGGCGACGCGCTCGCGCTGCTCGCCGCCGTCGCCTACGCCGGCTACATCCTCGCGATCAAGGAGCTGCGCGGCACGCTGGGCACGGGCACCATCCTGGCGCTTTCGGGCGTGTTCACCTGCCTGGGGCTGGCGCCCGCCATGCTGCTGCTGGGCGAGACCGTGATCCCCGCCACCGCGCGCGGCTGGGCCGTCGTGATCGCGCTGGCCGTGGTCGTGCAGCTGATCGGGCAGAGCCTGATCACCTGGTCGATGCGCCACCTGCCGGCGTCGTTCTCGGCCGTCAGCCTGCTGCTGCAGCCGGTCGTCGCCGCGCTGCTGGCGTGGGCGCTGCTCGCCGAGGCGGTAGGGCCGGTGCAGGCGCTCGGCGCCGCCGCAGTCCTGCTGGGCATTTACGTCGCGCGCCGCGGCTCCTTCTAGCCGGTCGCTATAATCGCCGCATGCAAGCCCGTTTCGCGCTGGTATCGCTGCTCGTTCTCCTGCTGCCCGGCCCCGCCGCCGCGCAGACGCTGTACAAGTCGGTGATGCCGGACGGGCGCGTGATCTATTCCGACGAGCCCGTGCCCGGCGCGCGCAGCTCGCGCCCGGTGGATCTGGGGCCGGCGCCGGCGGCGAACGACCCCGGCGCCGTCGAGGAGCGTCGCCGGGAGCTGCTGGAGCGCGCCAAGCAGGTCGACGTCCGGCTGCGCGAGCGCGAAGCGCGGCGCCAGAAGGCCGAGGAAGCGGTGGCGAAGGCGCGCCAGCTGCTCGAGGACGCCGAGCGCGCCGTGGAGGCCGGCCGCACGCCCCTGCCGGGCGAGATGGTGGCCAACGTCGGCGGCGGCGTGCGGCCGTCCGCGGCCTACGTGGAGCGGCAGAAGGCGCTGGCAGACCAGGTGGTGGTGGCGCGCGAGCGGCTGGAAGCCAAGCAGCGCGAGCTCGCCGACCTGCGCTGACGGCGCGCGCGCCGCGATCGCATGACTCCCAGCCGCTCCCATCTGGTCGAGATTCGCGGGCTGCCCTACCACGTGCGCAGCTGGGGCGACGCCGACGCGCCGCCGCTCGTGCTGCTGCACGGCTGGATGGACGTGTCGGCATCCTTCCAGTTCCTGGTCGACGCGCTCGCCGGGCGCTGGCACTGCCTGGCGCCGGACTGGCGCGGCTTCGGCTTGAGCGGCTGGGCAGCCGACGGCTACTGGTTTCCCGACTACCTCGCCGACCTCGAGGCGCTGTTGGACGCGCTCGCCCGCGCGGCGCCGGTCCCGCTGGTAGGCCACAGCATGGGCGGCAACATCGCCTGCCTCTACGCCGGCGTGCGGCCTGCGCGGGTGAGCCACGTGGTCTCGCTCGAAGGATTCGGCCTCGCGCCCACCCGCCCCGACGAGGCGCCCGGGCGCTACGCACGCTGGCTCGACGAGCTGAAGACCGTGCCCGAATTCTCGCATTACCCTTCGCCCGACGCCGTGAAGCGGCGCCTGCAGAAGAACAATCCGCGCCTGCGCGACGAGCAGGCCGCGTTTCTCGCCCGCCATTGGGCGCAGGTCGCTGCGGACGGGGCGGAGCTGCGCAGCGACCCGCGCCACAAGCGCCCGAATCCCGTGCTGTACCGGCTCGAGGAGGCCATGGCGTGCTGGCGCCGGATCGCGGCGCCGGTGCTGTTCGTGCGCGGCGCCGAGTCGCCCGCCTCGCGCCTGATCGAGGCCGCGCCGGAAGCCTACGCCGAGCGCACGGCCTGCTTCGCGCGCCTGAGGGAGGAAGTGCTGGCGGACGCCGGCCACATGCTGCACCATGACCAGCCGCTGCGCCTGGCGCAGGCAATCGAGCGTTTTCTAGGCTCCTGAACGACGAGGACATCCATGTCAGCCAGTGCACTCGCCCCGATGCAACTCATCCCGCGGGATTTCGGCCCGGTCGAGAACGAGGTCGAGCTGATCGCGCGCACGCTGCCGCTTGCCGGCGCGCGCGCGCTGGAGCTGGGCTGCGGCGGCGCGGAGAAGACGCGCGCGCTGGCGGCGCGCGAGCCGACGCTGTCGATCACCGGCTACGAGGTGGACACGGCCGCCCACGAAGCGAATCTGCGCGCGCAGAACCCGCCCAACGTGCGCTTCGCGCTCGGCGG
>DATIUV010000081.1:0-1846 GCA_035466595.1 Pelomicrobium sp. | reverse complement strand
CCTGGCGCTGCCCGGCAGCGGCGGCGAGTTCGACCTGTTCGGCGAGGACGCGATCTATCTGAGCCCCGCCGCGGCGCGCCACCTCGGCCTCGCGGCCGGCGACCGCATCGCGCTGCAGGTGGGCATCGAGCCCGTCGCGCTGACCGTGAAGGGCCTGCTCTCCGGCAGCGCCTACCCGCAGCGCATCGCCGTGATGGACATCGGCACGGCGCAATGGAAGCTCAACGCGCTGGGACGGCTCACGCGCGTGGACCTGCGGCTCGCCGCCGGCGCCCATGCCGGGCGCGTGAAGGCAGCGATCGCCGCGGACCTGCCGCCCGACGTGCAGGTGACGACCCCGGCGCTGGAGGCGCAGGAGGCGATCAGCCTGTCGCGCTCGTACCGCGCCAACCTCACCGCGCTGGCGCTGGTGGCGCTGTTCACCGGCGCGTTCCTGGTGCTCTCGACGCAGGCGCTGGCGATGGTGCGCCGGCGCCGGCAGGTGGCGCTGCTGCGCGCGCTCGGCATGACCGGCCGCGGCCAGCTGGCGGCGATGCTCGGCGAAGGCGCCGCGATCGGCGCGCTCGGCGCCGCCGCCGGTGTCGCGCTGGGCTATGCGCTGGCGGCCCTCGCCGTGGAGGCGCTCGGCGCCGACCTCGGCGCCGGCTACTTTCCCGGCCTCGAGCCCCGCCTCGCGGTGGCGCCCGGCGAATGGGCATTATTCTTCGGCCTCGGCGTCGCGGTGGCCGTGGCCGGCACGGCGCTGCCGGCGCTGGAGGCCGCGCGCGTGCAGCCGGCGCAGGCGCTCAAGGCCGGCGACGAGGAGCGGCCGTTCAAGCGCGTGCGCGGCCGGCTTGCCGGCACGGTGCTGATGGCGCTCGCCGGCGCGGCGCTGCTGGTGCCGCCGGTGGCCGGCCTGCCGCTGCCCGGCTACTTTGCGATCGCCGCCTTTCTCGTCGGCGCCGTGGCGTGGATGCCGTCGTTCGTGCGCTTCGTGTTCGGCCGGCTGCCCGCCGGGCGCGCGGCCTGGTACCAGGTCGCCGCGGCACACCTGCGGGGCACTGCGGGCCAGGCGACGGTCGCCATCGCCGGCGTGCTGGTGAGCTTCAGTCTGATGGTGGCGATGGCCATCATGACGGTGTCGTTCCGCGACTCGCTCGACGCCTGGCTCGAGCGCGTGCTGCCCGCCGACCTCTACCTGCGCGCCGGCACCGGCGACGCCGGCTATTTCTCCCCTGCCGTGCAGGACGCGATCGCCGGCACGCCGGGCGTCGCCCGCGCCGAATTCACGCGCTATCGCGAGCTGCTGCTCGCGCCCGATGCGCCGGCGGTGACGCTGATCGCGAAGCCGGTCGCGCCCGCCACGGCGCCCGACGTGCTCTGGCTGCAGGCGCGCACGAGCGCGGCCACCGACCTGCCGCCGGCGTGGGTGTCGGAGGCCGCCGCCGACCTCTACGGCTGGCAGCCCGGCAGCCGCATCGAGCTGCCCTTCGGCGGGCGCCGTCACGCCTTTGAGGTGCTCGGCGTGTGGCGCGACTATGCGCGCCAGAGCGGCGCGGTGGTGATCGACCTCGCGCGCTACCGCGAGCTCACCGGCGATCGCGACGCCGGCTCGGCGTCGGTGTGGCTCGATGCCGGCGCATCGCCCGACGCGGTCGCGCAGCGGCTGCGCGCGCGCCTGCCTGCGGAAGCAACGTTCGACCTGGCGCAACCGGCCGAGATCCGCGCGGTGTCGCTGTCGATCTTCGACCGCACCTTCGCCGTCACCTACGCGCTGGAGGCGGTGGCGGTGCTGATCGGGCTGTTCGGCATCAGCGCGGCCGCGGGCGCGCGCGTGCTCGCGCGGCGCGCCGAGTTCGGCATGCTG
>DATIUV010000080.1:0-4262 GCA_035466595.1 Pelomicrobium sp. | reverse complement strand
CAAAGGCACTCCTCAGGACACGTTCTTTGACTAAAAAGTGACCAAGCTGAGTGCCTCTTATGTATTGATAATAAAATCAATAAGATGGTGGCGATGCAGGGATGCAAAGTCGCCGGGCCAGCCTTGGGCGCCGGAAAGCGGGCCCCTAGCCGTCGCTCCCCGAGGCCCCCGACGAAGCCGCACCGACAGCCGCGGCGAATCGGCGACACCCCCGCGCGGCGGTCAAACGGCAACCGGGCTCCCGCCGCAGACCGCAGCCGGAAAATCGACGCGCACCCGGAAGTCTCCGGCGCCGCCCTCGAAGGCGATCGTCCCGCCATGGCGCTGGGCGATCTCCCGCACGATGGCGAGCCCCAGCCCGACCCCGTCGCCCGGGGTGCCCTTGACGCGGTAGAAGCGCTCGAACACCCGCACGCGCTCCGGCGCCGGGATCCCGGGTCCGCTATCCTGGACCTCGAAGCGGGCCGTCGCGGCATCGGTGGCCGTACGCACCGTCACGACGGCGCCCGCCGGCGCGCAGCGCAAGGCGTTGTCCACCAGATTCCCCATCAGCTCGCCGAGCAAAGTCCGATCCCCCCGACCTCGGCCGGCTCCAGCTCGAAGCCGAGGTCGATTCGGGCCGCTGCCGCGCGCTGCACCCAGCCGGGTGCCAACTCGCCGGCAAGACCCGCCAGAGAAACGATCGGTTCGCCCGCCCCCGTCACTGCCCCCGCAGGCTCGGCCCGCGCCAGGGCCAGCAGCTGGTTGGCAAGCCGTCCGGTACGGCGCGCCGCGCACTCGAGCTGGTTCAGAATTTCCTGGCGGTGGCCGGCATCCGCCTCGCGCGCCGCAAGCTCAACTTGCGTCTGCTGCGCGGCCAGACACGACGATCGCGCCCGCTCCGATTGCAGGGTAAGGGAGGATTCCTGACTGCCGCCTGACGCGGCGCGCAAAGCGGGATCAGGCCGGCTCGGCCGCCGGCTGCACGTTGCGCTCGACGGCGTCCAACGCATCGAGCAGCAGCTCCGGCCGTCCTTCGGCAAGTCCGGCGGAGTCAGAGAGCAGCCGCCGCCAGA
Organism: Pelomicrobium sp.; assembly: GCA_035466595.1. Classification (GTDB taxonomy): domain Bacteria; phylum Pseudomonadota; class Gammaproteobacteria; order Burkholderiales; family UBA6910; genus DATIUV01. The sequence goes on along the minus strand of DATIUV010000080.1, from coordinate 3,207 downwards.
CGCGCGCCCGGGGCCGGCCGTGGTAGAGGCCCAGCATGTGGCGCGTGATGGCTCGCAACGGCGTGCCGCGTTCAGCTTCCCGCCGCGCGTACACCATCATGGCCCGCGCGACCTCGCGCCGCGACGGCGGCTCGGCCACGGCGCCGAACACCCGACGGTCCGCGGCGGTCAACAGATAAGGGTCGTGATACGCGGCCCGCCCCAGCATCACCCCGTCGACACGGTCCAGGGCGGCGTCGATCTCCGGCCACGAATGCAAACCGCCGTTGAGGACGATGGTGAGCTGCGGAAACTCGCGCTTGAGCCGGAAGACGGCGTCGTAGCGCAGCGGCGGCACCTCGCGGTTCTCCTTGGGCGAGAGCCCCCGGAGCACCGCGTTGCGCGCATGGACGATGAACGTGCGGCAGCCGGCGCGGCCGGCGAGGATCTCGACGAACCGGCGCACGAAGTCGAAGTCGGTGATATCGTCGACGCCGAGCCGATGCTTGACGGTCACCGGCACGCCGGCGGCGTCCTGCATCGCCTTCACGCAGTCGGCCACCAGCTCCGGCTCGCGCATGAGGCAGGCGCCGAATGCGCCGTGCTGGACCCGCTCCGACGGGCAGCCGCAGTTCAGGTTGATCTCGTCGTAGCCGCGACGCGCGCCGAGGCGCGCCGCGGCGGCCAGCTCGGCCGGCTCGCTGCCGCCGAGCTGCAGCGCAACCGGGTGCTCGGCGGGGTCGAACTCCAGGTGCCGCGCGGCGTCGCCGTGGATCAGCGCGCCCGTCGTCACCATCTCGGTGTAGAGCAGCGCGTGGCGCGTGAGCTGGCGGAAGAAGTAGCGGCAGTGCCGGTCGGACCAGTCCATCATCGGCGCGGTGCACAGCCGATGCGACGGGGCCTGCCGGGAGGTCGCCAACGCAGTCATGCGGCGATTATCTCATGGGCGTCGGCCGCGTCCGGCCGCCGGTTTTCGGAACTCGCGAAAGGGAGCACAACGCCATGGCAGAAATATCCCCTCCGCGCCCGTTCGGGCATACCGGCCGCTACCTGGTCGCGGGCATGCTGGTGGTGGCCCCGCTGTGGGTCACTTACCTGGTATTCGATTTCATCCTCGGCCTGCTCTCGCAAACCGGGCGGCCGGGCGTCTACGCGCTGGCGCGGTTCGTCGATCCCTACGCGCCGTCGGCGGCCGAGTGGCTGCGCGCGCCGTGGTTCGAGTCGGTCGTGGCCGCCTTTCTCACGCTCGCCGTGCTGTACCTGCTCGGCTGGGGCACCAGCCGCGTGGTGGGGCGGCGGCTGCTCTCCTGGTTCGAGTCGCTGCTGGACCGCATCCCGCTGGTGAAGGCGATCTACGGCAGCACCAAGACGCTGGTGCGGGTGCTGCAGCAGAAACCCGGCAACGCGCAGCGCGTGGCGCTGCTGGCGTTTCCGTCGTCCGAGCTGCGGGTCGTCGCGCTGGTGACCCGCACGATGAAGGACGCCGCCACCGGCGCCGATCTGGCCGTGGTGTACGTGCCGACCGCGCCCAACCCGACCTCGGGCTACGTCGAGATCGTGCCGCTGGCGCGGCTCACGCCCCTGGACTGGACCGTCGAGGAAGCCATGCGCTTCACCGTCACCAGCGGTGCCAGCGCGCCGGATACGGTGCCGTTCTTTGCCCCGGACCGGGGTCCGGCGTCCTGAGCGCAGCCTATGTTAAATTTGTTACATTGCGTGCCACCCACCCCGCCAAGAAGGGAGCGTTTCCATGCAAAAACGGGATCTTCGTGAACCGGCCCGCGACCCGCGTGTCGCTTTCTTCCAGGGCTTTCTGCGCCATCCGGGACAGGTCGGCTCCGTCATCCCGAGCTCGCGCTTTCTCGAGCGCCGGCTGGTGAAGATCGCCGGCGTCGCCACGGCGCGCACGGTCGTCGAGCTCGGCCCGGGAACGGGCGGCACGACGCGCGCGCTGCTCGCCGCGATGTCGCCCGACGCGCGCCTGCTGTCGATCGAGCTCGACCGCCATTTCGTCGCCATCCTCGGTGCGATCCCGGACCGCCGGCTCGCGGTGCACCACGGCCACGCCCAGGACATCGCCGGCGCGCTCGCTTCGCACGGCCTCGCCGCGCCCGACGTCGTCGTATCGGGCATTCCGTTCTCCACCATCCCGCCGCGGATCGGCATCGACATCATCCGCGCCGTGAAGGACTGCCTGGCGCCGGGCGGGCGTTTCGTCGCCTATCAGCTGCGCGACCGCGTCGGCACCCTCGGCCGCACGGTGTTCGGCAAGCCGCGGGTCGAGCTGGAGCTGCTGAACGTGCCGCCGATGCGCGTGTACTGCTGGCACAAGGCGATCAACGGCGCGCACCGTTAGCAGGAGAATCCGAGGAGGCGGCCGCCCTGACTCGGCGCGGCCGCGGGTTCTCCGGGGGACGGGGCACGCTGCCGCTCGCGGGCACCGCCTCCCGGTAAAGATTCGATCTTAGTCCGAACCGTCAGGCGGGGGAAGCTACTCCCGCCGTTGCGATTTGGTTACACTGAATCCGCCCGCCGATTTCTTCTCCAATCAATACCCAGAGAGAGCGCGTCGAATGGGAAACACCTGGATCCTGGTCGCCAATGCCAGCAAAGCCCACCTCTACCTCAACGACGGACCCAAGAAAGGACTGAAAAAACTGAAGGAATTCGACCACGCCGCGAGCCGGGAAAAGGGCTCGCAGCTGGTCTCGGACCGCCCCGGCCACAACAAGAGCCGCGGCAACGGTCACGGCAGCTACGTCTCGCAGACCGCACCCAAGGAGCACGAGGTCGAGCATTTCGCGATCGAGCTCTCGCGCGTTCTCGGGCACGCCCGCAGCACCAACGAGTTCCAGCGGCTGATCCTGGTGGCGCCGCCGGCGTTCATGGGCGAGCTGCGCAGCCATCTCGACGCCCGCACGCTGAATCTGGTCAGCGACAGCTTCGAGAAGGACTACACCAAGGTGCCGCAGAAGGAGCTGCACGGGCACCTCGAGTCCTGCATCTTCCTCTGACCGCGCGCGGCGCCGCGTTCACGATGCCGCCGCCGCCGGCGCGAGCGGCCAGCGGCCGATGAGCTCGTAGGCGGCGCCCTCGGCATTGCGCGTCGACAGCGCCAGCCTAGTCGTCCGTGTTCTTGCCCCACGAATCGCGCAGCGAAACGATACGATTGAACACCAGGCGTTCGGGCGTGCTGTCCTCGCTGTCGAGGCAGAAGTAGCCTTCGCG
>DATIUV010000079.1:0-20915 GCA_035466595.1 Pelomicrobium sp. | reverse complement strand
GGGCTCCGGCTTTGCCGGCGCCGCAGCGGGCGCGGCGGCCGGCGCCGGCTTCGCCGCCGTCGGGGCGGCACCGCCCGCTTCCAGCAGCAGGATCGGGCTGCCCTGCGAGACCTTGTCGCCGACCTTGACCCGGACTTCCTTGACGGTCCCCGCGGCAGGCGCCGGCACGTCCATGGTGGCCTTGTCGGATTCCAGCGTGATCAGGGGGTCCTCGGCCTTGACCGTGTCGCCGGCCTTGACCAGCACCTCGATCACCGGCACGTCCTTGAAGTCGCCGATGTCCGGCACGCTCACTTCCCGCGCCCCGCCGCCGGCAGCGGGTGCCGACGCCGACGGCTCGGCCTTGGGGGCCGCGGGCGGCGGCGCCGCTTCCTTCGCGGCCGGCGCTTCCTCGGCGGCGGCCTCCACGGTGGCGATCAGCGAGCCCTGCGCAACCTTGCTGCCGACCTGCACCTCGACGGTCCGCACGGTGCCTGCGAACGGCGCCGGCACGTCCATCGTGGCCTTGTCGGATTCCAGCGTGATGAGGGGATCCTCGGCCTTGACCGTGTCGCCGGGCTTCACCAGCACCTCGATCACCGGCACGTCCTTGAAGTCCCCGATGTCGGGAACCGTCACCTGTTTTGCGTCGCTCACGGTTGTTTCGCCTTGTTCTGGGTTCGCGTCACGCGGGCCCGCGTCCTCCCCGGATCAGACCCGCGCCGGGTTCGGCCGCTCGGTGTCGATCTTGAAGCGGTCGATCGCCTCGGCTACTTTTTCCACCGACACCTGGCCTTCGTCGGCGAGTGACTTCAGCGCCGCCAGCGTCACGTAGTGCCGGTCCACCTCGAAGTGGCGCCGCAGCTTCTCGCGCGTGTCCGAGCGGCCGAAGCCGTCGGTGCCTAGAACCGTGTAGCGGCGCGGCACGTACTCGCGGATCTGGTCGGCGAAGATCTTCATGTAGTCGGTCGCCGCCACCACCGGGCCGGGATGATCCTGCAGGCACTGCTCGACGTAGGTCAGGCGCGGCTTGTCCGTCGGGTGCAGCAGGTTCCAGCGCGCGACCTCGAGGCCTTCGCGGCGCAGTTCGTTGAAGCTGGTGACGCTCCAGATGTCGGCGGCGACGCCGTAGTCCGACTCCAGGATGTCGGCTGCCGCGATCGCCTCGCGCAGGATCGTGCCGCTGCCCAGGAGCTGAACCCGCGGCGTGTTCTTGCCCTTCGCCTTGCCCTTGCGGAACAGGTACATGCCCTTCAGGATGCCGTCGCGGGCGCCTTCCGGCATGGCCGGGTGCGGGTAGTTCTCGTTCATCACCGTCAGGTAATAGAACACGTCCTCCTGCTCCTGCATCATGCGCCGCAGGCCGTCCTGGATGATGACCGCCACCTCGTAGGCGAAGGTGGGATCCCACGAAATACAGTTCGGGATGGTCGAGGCCAGCACGTGGCTGTGGCCGTCCTCGTGCTGCAGGCCCTCGCCGTTCAGCGTCGTGCGGCCCGCCGTGCCGCCCAGCAGGAAGCCGCGGCAGCGCATGTCGCCCGCCGCCCACGCCAGATCGCCGACCCGCTGGAACCCGAACATCGAGTAGAAGATGTAGAACGGGATCATGATCTGGTTGTGGTTGCTGTAGGCCGAGGCCGCCGCCATCCAGGACGCCATGGCGCCGGCTTCGTTGATGCCCTCCTGCAGGATCTGCCCGCTCTTGTCCTCGCGGTAGAACATGAGCTGGTCCTTGTCCTCGGGCACGTAGAGCTGGCCGACCGACGACCAGATGCCGAGCTGGCGGAACATTCCCTCCATGCCGAAGGTGCGCGACTCGTCCGGCACGATCGGCACCACGTACTTGCCGATCTTCTTGTCCTTGACCAGGATGTTGAGCAGGCGCACGAACGCCATCGTCGTGCTGAGCTCGCGATCCTCGGAGCTCTTCAGCAGCGGCTCGAACGCCGCAAGCTCCGGGACTTCCAGCGCCTTGTCCGCGTTCACGCGCCGCGCCGGCAGGTAGCCGCCGAGATCCATGCGCCGCTGGCGCATGTACTCCAGTTCCTTCGAACCCTCATCGAACTTGAGATAGGGCACCTCGTCCAGCTTCTCGTCCGGGATGGGCAGCTTGAAGCGGTCGCGGAACGACTTCAGCGAGGTCGTGCCCATCTTCTTCTGCTGGTGGGTGATGTTCTGCCCCTCGCCGGCCTCGCCCATGCCGTAGCCCTTGATGGTCTTGGCCAGGATCACGGTCGGCTGCCCGACGTGGTTCACCGCGGCGTGATAAGCGGCGTAGATCTTGTGCGGATCGTGGCCGCCGCGGTTCAGGCGCCAGATGTCGTCGTCGGTCATGTTGGCGACCATCGCCTTCAGCTCGGGGTACTTGCCGAAGAAATGCTCGCGCACGTAAGCGCCGTCGCGGGACTTGAAGGTCTGATACTCGCCGTCGACGCACTCCTCCATGCGCTTCATGAGGAGGTCGTTCCTGTCGCGCGCCAGCAGCGGATCCCAGTACGAGCCCCAGATCAGCTTGATGACGTTCCAGCCGGCGCCGCGGAAATTGCCCTCGAGCTCCTGGATGATCTTGCCGTTGCCGCGAACCGGTCCGTCGAGGCGCTGCAGGTTGCAATTGATGACGAAGATCAGGTTGTCGAGCCTCTCGCGCGAAGCCAGCGCGATGGCGCCCTGCGACTCGGGCTCGTCCATCTCGCCGTCGCCGCAGAAGCACCACACCTTGCGCCCCTCGGTGTTGACGATGCCGCGATCGTTCAGGTACTTCATGAAGCGCGCCTGGTAGATCGCCATCAACGGGCCCAGGCCCATCGATACGGTCGGGAAGCGCCAGAAATCCGGCATCAGCCACGGATGCGGGTAGGACGACAGGCCCTTGCCGTCGACCTCCTGGCGGAAGTTGTCCATCTGCGCTTCCGTGAGCCGCCCGAGCATGAACGCGCGGGCGTAGACGCCCGTCGCCGAGTGGCCCTGGATGAAGACCATGTCGCCGCCGAGCTGCGGCGTTTCCGCGCGCCAGAAATGGTTGTAGCCGACGTCGTAGAGCGTCGCCGCCGAGGCGAAGCTGGCGATGTGGCCGCCGACGTTGGTGTCCTTGTTGGCGCGCAGCACCATCGCCATCGCGTTCCAGCGGGCGTAGGACCGGATGGTGTGCTCGATCTCGTGGTCGCCGGGCGAGCGCGCCTCCTTGTGCGGCGGGATGGTGTTGACGTAGGGCGTATTGGTGCAGTACGGAAACGCGCCGCCGACGCGGCGCGCGCGCTCCATCAGCGCCTCCAGGATGTAGTACGCGCGGTCGACGCCCTCCTGCTCGAGGATCGCCTCCAGCGCGTCCAGCCATTCACGGGTTTCCTGGGGATCGGTGTCGGGCAACGCTGCCATGGCTCAACCTCGTTTTCGTGTCGTCGAAACCAAAACTTTCGACGCTCCTAAAGCTGGGGCGAGTTCCCGCCCCGGACGGCGCCGTGACGGGGACTCGGAGGGATGAGTCATGATAGCGGAGGCGCCGGCAATTATCCACGCACGGGCCGCCGCGGCGGCCGTCAGGGCCCGGCTTGCACCGGCACGAGCGCGCGCTCGGCGGCGCGCAGGGTGTTCTCCAGCAGCATCGTGATCGTCATCGGACCGATCCCGCCCGGTACCGGCGTGATGCGCGAGGCGACTTCGCGCACGCCGTCGAAATCGACGTCGCCGACGATCCGTCCGCCGGCGGGCCGGTTGATGCCGACGTCCACCACCACGGCGCCGGGCTTCACCATGTCGGCGGTGATCAGCCGCGGCTTGCCGGCCGCCACCGCGAGGATATCCGCTTGGCGCGTGAAGCCGGCGAGGTCGGGCGTGCGCGAATGGCAGACCGTGACGGTGGCGTCGCGCGCCAGCAGCATCAGCGCCAGCGGCTTGCCGACGATGGTGCTGCGCCCGACCACCACCGCGTGCCGCCGCGCGATCGGGATGTTCTCATGCTCGAGCATGCGCACGACCGCGTACGGCGTGCACGGCGGATAGGTCTCGGTGCCGATCAGCAGCGCGCCGAGATGCTGGAAGCGGAAGCCGTCCACGTCCTTCTCCGGGGCCACAGCCTCCAGCATGTCGCGCATGTCGAGGTGCCGCGGCAGCGGCAGCTGGATCAGGACGCCATGCACCGACGGATCGGCGTTGAGCGCGGCGATGTGCTCGAGCAGCGTCTCCTCGCGCGCGTCGGCGGGAAAGCGTGCCAGCGTCGAGCGGATGCCGATCCCCTCGCACGCCTGGGCCTTGCTGCGCACATAGACCTGGGAGGCCGGGTTCTCCCCCACCATGAGGGCGGCCAGGGTGGGACGCACGCCGCGATCATGGAGGCGCGCGGCGCGGACTTTCAGCGCGGCGCGGATCTCCTCGGCGATCGCGCGCCCGTCGAGCAGGGTGGCACTCATGGTGCTCGGCCAAAAGCCGCGATTATAGCGGAGGCGTCCAAACCCCCCGGCCCGACGGTCCGTGTGAATGCGACGCCACAGCGGCTCGGCGCGCGTCGACCGCGCCAGGGCAACCCGGTCGACGCCGGCGCGCCGGCCGCGGTCGCGCTGCATTGCAGCACACCATCCGGCGGAATCTTTCGCATCCAGCCCTTTCTAGCTTTTTAGGCCCCCGCGTCGCCCAACCCACGGCTCAACATCTGCGGCGGCGGCTGGCAATGCGCCGGCGCGGGCGGCCGCGCTGGGGTTTGCCGACCCGACCATGGGGGCACGCAGCCAGGAGACGCCCAGATGACCGACCGTGTGCCCGTCCTCAAGCCCGGGCATACCTACGCTTCGATCACCGACCAGATCAGCGCCATGGTCCTGCGGCAGCCCACGCGACGCGGCTGGGTGCTGCTGTTTCTGCTGTTCGCCGGTCTGAGCCTTGGGTTCCTGTACGCCGTGACGTTCGTATTCACCGTGGGCGTCGGGCTCCTGGGGATCAACGTTCCGGTAGCGTGGGGCTTCCCGATCATCAACGTGGTCTGGTGGATCGGCATCGGCCACGCCGGCACGCTGATTTCAGCGATCCTGCTGCTGTTCCGCCAGCCTTGGCGCACTTCGATCAACCGCTTCGCGGAGGCGATGACGATCTTCGCCGCCGGCATTGCCGCCCTTTTTCCGCTGATTCACCTCGGTCGCCCCTGGTTCTTCTACTGGCTGCTGCCCTATCCCGACACCATGGCACTGTGGCCGCAGTGGCGCAGTCCGCTGGTATGGGACATCTTCGCGATCGGCACGTATCTCATCGTGTCGATCCTGTTCTGGTACATGGGCCTGCTCCCTGACCTGGCGACGCTGCGCGACCGCGCACGCAGCCGGATCCAGCAGGTGCTCTATGGCCTCTTCTCTCTCGGCTGGCGCGGCTCCGCCGCCCACTGGCATCGGATGGAGACCGCGTATCTGCTGCTGGCCGCGTTCGCCACGCCCCTGGTGATCTCGGTGCACAGCGTGATCTCGCTCGATTTCGCGGTGAGCATCGTGCCCGGCTATCACTCCACGGTCTTTCCCCCGTATTTCGTCGCCGGCGCCCTGTTCTCGGGCTTCTGCATGGTCGTGACGATCGCCGTGCCGCTGCGCCGCGTCTTCGGACTGCAGGATTTCATCACGCTGCGGCACTTCGACATGATGGGCCGGATCATGCTGGCCGCCGGGTGGATGGTGATCTACGGCTATCTGGTCGAGGTCTTCATTGCCTGGTACGGCGGCAGCGAGTTCGAGCGCGCCGTCATCATCAACCGCGCGCTCGGGCCATATGCCTCTGCGTTCTGGTCCATGCTGGGGGCCAACGTGCTCGTCACCCAGCTGCTGTGGCTGAAGTCCGTGCGCACGCAACCCGTGCTGCTGTTTGCGGTGGCGCTGGTGCTCAATGTCGGCATGTGGCTGGAGCGCTATGTGATCGTGATCACCAGCATTCAGCGCGATTTCGTGCCCGCGATCTGGGACGTGAGCCACGCCACCGGATGGGACTGGGCAATCCTGTTCGGCTCGCTGGGGCTGTTCTTCTTCCTCATGCTGGCGTTCATCCGCTTTCTGCCGGCCATTTCCATCTTCGAGATGCGCCAGCTGGTCCGGGAAAAGGGCGGCGGAGACTGACGATGACGGGCCAGCGGGGAACGATCGCCATGTTCGACAGCGCCCAGGCGCTGCTCGCCGCGGCGCGCGCCTGCCGGGAAGCCGGCTACCGGCACATCGACGCGTTCACGCCGTTCCCGGTAGAGGGACTGGCCGAGACCCTCGGCGCGCACGACGGACGCATGCCCTGGCTGATCCTGATCGGCACGCTGGTGGGCGGAGCGATCGGCTACGGGGTGCAGTGGTACTCCGCCGTGATCGACTACCCCCTCAACGTCGGAGGACGCCCGCCTCACAGCTGGCCGGCTTTCATGCTGATCACCTTCGAGCTCGCCGTCCTCGGCGGGGCGGTGGCAGGATTCTTCGGCATGCTGGCGCTGAACGGCCTGCCGCGCCTGCACCATCCCGTGTTCGAGGCGCGCTGCTTCGAGCTGGCGACGCGCGACCGCTTCTTCCTGCTGATCGAAGCAGGCGATCCGCTCTATGACGCGAGCGGTGCCCGCGCCCTGCTCGAGCGGCAACGCCCGCGGGCTATCGAGGAGCTGCCGCCGTGATGCGCGCCGAGCGTCGCCCGCGCGGCGCAACGTTGCGGCCGCGCTCGCTTCCCGCGGAGGCCGGGCGATGACGGGCGCGGATTGGACGCTGCCCGGACGCCTCGAGCGAGGCGCCTGGATCGGCGGCGCCGCGGCACTGTCGTCGGCCGCCGCCGGCGCGATCGCCGACCCCGGCGAGTTTTTCCGCGCCTGGCTGCCGGCCAGCCTGTTCTGGCTCGGCCTGTCGCTGGGTTCGGTCGTGCTGCTCATGATCCACGCACTCACGGGGGGGCGCTGGGGCCAGCTGATCCGTCCCGCCGCGGGCGCGGCCGCCGGCACGCTTCCGGTGGCGATCGCGCTGTTCCTGCCGCTGCTGCTAGGCCTGGAGCACGTGTTCGTGTGGTTGGAGGCGCCGCCGCCGGCGAAATCCGCCTACCTGAACGCGCCTTTTCTCACTGCCCGCACGGCTGTTTTTCTTGCGTTGTGGCTCGCCATGGCTCTGGCGCTACAGCCATGGACAACGGCGGCCGGCCCCGCCGCCGCGGGCCGCAGCGCCGCCGGCCTCATCCTCTACGGATTCAGCGTCACCTTTTTCGCCGTCGACTGGATCATGGCCCTGGATCCGGCCTGGTACAGCACCGCCATCGGTTTAGTCGCCGCGGCGAGCCAGATCTCGGGCGCACTGGCACTGGCCGTGCTGTTGGCCGCCGTCGCCCATCGCCGCAGCGCGACGGATCGCATCGGCGAGGGGCTCCAGGATCTGGGCAACCTGCTGCTGGCCGCGGTGATGTTCTGGATTTACATCGTCTTCATGCAATACCTCATCATCTGGTCCGGCAATCTGCCGCACGAGATCGGGTGGTACCTGGAACGCCGGCGCGGCGTTTGGGGCGTCGCCGCGTGGCTGCTGGTCGCGACACATTTCCTCATTCCGTTCGCCCTGCTCGCCTCGCGGCGGATCAAGCGCGCGTGGCGCTGGCTGGCAGCGGCGGCGGCCATCGTGGTGGCGGGCCGACTGATCGACGCTTGGTGGCTGGTGAAGCCGTCGTTCGCCGGCGCGGCGGCGAACCTCCACTGGCTCGACGCTGCCGCATTGCTGGGCATCGGCGGGGTGTGGGTGGGGACATTCCTGATGCTGCTGCGCCGGACTTCGGCCTGCTGAGCCGAGGCGCGGCGCCCGCGCGGTCCGGCACGCCTCGGCGCCGAAATCAGTCCACGGGTCGGGCGTCCTCGATCGCCTTGCCGTCGTTGGGCAGCGTGCCGGGTGGAACGAATTCCACCTCTGCGCGCAGCCGGGTCACGTCGCGGATGCTGCCCTCGAGCGCTTGCGCAAGCGGCCCGCCGGCCGCGGACGTTTCGCAGCGCAGCACCATGCGGTCGTTCCTGGCATCGTCGAATTCGATGACCAATCGCGCGCGCTTCACTTCGGGATGGCGGCGCGCGATCTCCGCCACCTGGCCCGGATGAACGAACATGCCGCGCACCTTGGCGGTCTGATCGGCCCGCCCCATCCAGCCGCGGATGCGCATGTTGGTGCGGCCGCAGGGGCTCGCGCCGGGAAGCACGGCGGAGAGGTCGCCGGTCGCAAAGCGGATCAGCGGGTAATCAGGGTTGAGCGCGGTCACCACCACCTCCCCCACCTCGCCGTCCGCGACCGGGTCGCCGGTGCCGGGGCGCACGATCTCGACGACCACGCCCTCGTCGACGATGAGGCCTTCCTGGGCGGTCGATTCGTAGGCGATCAGTCCGAGGTCGGCCGACGCATAGCATTGCCGCGTGACGACGCCGCGCTCGCGGAGGACGTTGCGCAGGCTCGCCGGCAGGGCTTCGCCCGAGACCAGCGCCTTGCCGAGGCTCGAGATGTCGGCGCCCATCTCGTCCGCCTTTTCGCAGAGGATCTTCAGAAACGAGGGCGTGCCGCCGTAGCCGTCGGGCCGCAGCGCCGCGATCGCCTGCACCTGCAGCTCGGTCTGGCCGACACCGGCCGGAAAGACCCGGCAGCCGAGCGCGCGGGCGCCGCCGTCGACCATGAACCCGGCCGGCGTGAAGTGGTAGGAGAAGGTGTTGTGCACCAGGTCGCCGCGACGGAAGCCGGCGGCGAACAGGGCGCGCGCGAAGCGCCACCAGTCGGTGCCGTGGCCCTCGAGGTCGAAGATCGGGCCAGGCGAGGCGAACACGCGGCCGATCGCGCCGGGCTCGGTGCTCACCAATCCGCCGAATGGCGGCTCGGCCTGCTGCAATTCGGTGAGCCGGGCCTTGCGGGTGAGCGGCAACCGCGCGAGATCGGCGCGCGAGCGGATGTCCCCGCCGCCCACGTCGGCCAGCAATCGCCGGCAGGCCGGCGCAACGCGCTTGGCGTGGTCCACCTGCGCCGAGAGCGCCGCGATCAGCGCTTCCTCGCGGGCCTGCGGGTCGCGGGTCTCGAGGGCGTCGAAGTATTCCGGCATGGAGGCTCCGCGCGCCGCGCCGCGCGGGTCAGGCAAGCCAGCGCTTGCGGCGGCGGTAGTGCTTGACGTCGCGAAAGCTCCTGCGCCCGCTCTTCGACAGGCCCAGGTAGAATTCCTTGACGTCCTCGTTCGTGGCGAGGGCCTGCGCCTCGCCGTCCATCACCACGCGGCCGTTCTCCAGGATGTAGCCGTAGTGGGCATAGCGCAGCGCCACCATGGTGTTCTGCTCGGCGAGCAGGAAGCTCACGCCCTCCTTCTCGTTCAGGCTCTTCACGATGCCGAAGATCTCGGCGACGATCTGGGGCGCGAGGCCCATGGACGGCTCGTCGAGCAGGATCATCGTCGGCCGCGCCATCAGCGCGCGCCCCACGGCGGTCATCTGCTGCTCGCCGCCGGAGGTGAACCCCGCCATCGCGTTGCGGCGCTCCTTCAGCCGCGGGAAGTAGCTGTAGACCCGCTCCAGGTCGGCGCGGATCTCGGCCCGGCTGGCGCCTCGGGTGAAGGCCCCGGTTAGGAGGTTCTCCTCCACGGACAGGTGGCCGAAGACGTGGCGGCCCTCCATCACCTGAATGACGCCTCGCTTGACGAGGTCAGGCGGCGTCAGGTTGTCCACGCGCTGGCCGCGAAACTCCACCGACCCCTTGGTCACCTCGCCGCGCTCGGCGCGCAGCAGGTTGGAGATCGCCTTCAGCGTCGTGCTCTTGCCGGCCCCGTTGGCGCCGAGCAGCGCCACGATGCGCCCTTCCGGCACCGCCAGGGAGACTCCCTTCAGCACCAGGATGACGTGGTCGTAGATGACCTCGACGTTGTTGACCGAGAGCAGGAAGGGATTGGCCGCTGCTGCGGCGGCGGGTTCTGCCTGTGCCATGGCGTGCCGTTGAGGTGAAAGCGCCCGGGGAAGCCGCCCCCGCGGCGGGAGCGGCTTGGCCTGGCGCTCGCTACTTTTCCTTCGAGCAGTCGCGCAGCGTGATCTTCTTCTCGGCCGCGTACTTGGCGGCGGAAGCCTCGATCATGGGCCGCACGATGCTCTGGTCGGTGGAAATCCAGTCGGAGATCACGACCCAGCGATCGCCGTTCCACTGCTGGAACTTGACCGCGCCGCCGCCCTCGTGGTCGAGGCAGGAGACCTTGAGCGGCGCCATCAGGTTGTACGCCCCCAGCTGCCTGAGGCGCTTGTCGTCGATGTTGAGATTCTCGATGCCCCAGCGCACCTGCTCGCCGGTGAGCGGCTTGCCCTTGCCGAACTTCTCCTGGGCGACGCGCACGGCTTCGGCCGTGACGATGCCCTGAATCACGCCGCGGTTGTAATAGATGGTGCCGATGCGGCTCGGGTCGGCGAGGTTGCCCTTCTTGTCGCCGGTGTAGAGGTGCTTGATGATGTCCTCGATCACCGGGAAGTCCTTGCCCGAGGGATGGAAGCCCGACGCGATCAGGCCTTTCGCCGCGTCACCGGCCGGGATTACGTCCTCTTCCGCGCCGCTCCACCACACGCCGACGATCCGGTCGGCCGGGTAACCGACTTTCTGGGCGGTCCGCAGCGCCGTGGGATTCATCACGCCCCAGCCGCGCAGGATCACCCAATCGGGCTTGGTGCGGCGAACCTCGAGCCACTGCGACTGTTGCTCATTACCGGGGTGCGGCACCTCCAGGTGTTTCACCTCGAAGCCGTACTTCTTGGCCTGGGCGTCGAGCACGGGGATCGTCTCCTTGCCGTAGGCGGAGCCGTGGTACAGGTTGACGATCTTCTTGCCCTTGAGCTTGTCCATGCCACCTTCGCGCTCGCCGATGAACTTGATCTTGGCGGTGCTCTGGCTCCAGTAGTTGGTCCCCAGCGGGAAGATGTAGGGGAACACGCGGCCGTCGGAAGCGTCGGTGCGGCCGAAGCCCATCGAGATGACGGGGATCTTGTCGGCGGTGGCGCGATCGATGATCGAATAGGTCACGCCCGTGGAAAGAACCGCGAACACGGTGGCGCCAGTGGGGCCCTTGGCCTTTAGGCGTTCGTAGCACTCCACGCCGCGGTCGTTCTTGTATTCGGTCTCGCACTCCTCCCAGGTGAGCTTGACGCCGTTGATGCCGCCGTCGCGCACGTTCAGCATGTTCATGTAGTCGATGTAGCCGCCGAAGTAGCTGATGCCGGCGGCCGCGTAGGGCCCGACGCGGTACGAGAGTATCGGAACGAACTGTTCCTTTGCCTGCGCCATTGCGGGTGGAGCGATCAATGCTGCACCTGCGATGCCGGCGGCGGCCAGGGCGGCCACGAGGCCGCGGCGGATTCCGGGTTTCGTCTTCATTTGCACATCCTCCTTGTCACGGTGGTGTCGAACGCGAGCCTGCTTGGGGATCGCTTTATTGCGTTTCGGACTGGTCAATATACTCCCACTGGCGGCAGGGATGCATCGTCAATGCGGGAAAGGCCACAGCCGCAACTTCTCCTTGCCGATCTGCCACAGCCGCGCGAGGCCGTTAGGCTCGACCGCCAGGAAAAAGATGATGAGCCCGCCGAAGATGATGAGCTCGGTGTTGGACAGCACCGACGTCGGCACGGCGCCGCCGAAGAGGCCGTGGGCGACAAGGTTCAGAAATATCGGCAGCAGGATGATGAACGCCGAGCCGAGGAACGCGCCGACGATGGTGCCGAGGCCGCCGATGATGATCATGAACAGGATCTGGAACGAGCGGTTCAGATCGAACGCCTGGGGCTCCACGGAGCCGAGGTAGGCGTAGGCGTAGAGCGCGCCCGCGACGCCGCAGTAGAACGAGCTGATGGCGAAGGCGAGCAGCTTGGTCTTCAGCATCGGGATGCCGATCACCTCGGCGGCCACGTCCATGTCTCGGATGGCCATGAAAGCGCGGCCGGTCTTGGACCGCATCAGGTTTTTCGCCAGCAGCGCCATCACGGCGACGATGGTCAGGGTGAGGAGGTATTTCTCCAGCGGCGTGTCGAACGCGACGCCGAACATCGTCATCGGCTGGGCGGTTATCACGCCCGAGGGGCTGTAATTGGTGAACCAGCCGAACTTGGTCAGCGCCCACTCGATGAAGAACTGCGCCGCCAGCGTCGCCACCGACAGGTAGAAGCCCTTGATGCGCAGGCTGGGCAGGCCGAAGACGATGCCCACCGCGGCGGCGATCAGCCCGGCGCCGAAGAAGGCGAGCAGGAACGGCATGTCGAGGCGCAGGATCAGGTTGTAGGTGGCAAACGCGCCCACCGCCATGAAGCCGGCCGTGCCCAGTGAAACCTGGCCGGCGTAGCCGGTCAGGATGTTGAGGCCCAGCGCCGCCAGCGACAGCACCAGGAACGGGATCAGGATGCCGGTGAACAGGTAGTCCGACCCCATCCAGGGGACCACGAGATACGCCAGCACCAAGATGATGAAAAATCCGATCCGGTCCTGGCGGATCGGGAAGATCTGCGCATCGGCGGTGTAGCTGGTCTTGAACTGGCCGGCTTCGCGGTAGAACATCCCTAGACCCCGTCAAAAGTGAGCGGCGCCGGGCGACGGGAAATCCGCGCCGCGCGCGTGCACCGGCGCGACCCGCGGTTTCTCGTCTGTCGCAGGACCGTCATACGCGCTCGATCCGCCTCTCGCCGAAAAGCCCCTCCGGCCGCACCAGCAGGAAAAGCATGGCAAAAACGTAGGGGAACCAGTTCTCGATGCCGCCGCCGACAAAGGGGCCGATATAGACCTCCGCCAGCTTCTCCGTGGCGCCGATGATGAGTCCGCCGACGATGGCGCCGGGGACCGACGTGAAGCCGCCCAGGATCAAGACCGGCAGGGCCTTGAGCGCGAGGAACGTGAGCGCGAACTGCACGCCGACGCGGGCGCCCCAAAGCAACCCCGTTACCAGCGCCACCAGTCCCGCCACCGCCCAGACGATGGCCCAGATCTGCTGCAACGGGATGCCGACCGACTGCGCCGCCTGGTGATCGTCGGCCACCGCGCGCAGCGCGCGCCCGATGCGCGTCTTGCTGAAGAACAGGGCCAGCGCCGTCACCATGACGGCGGCGGTGGCCGCCGCGAATAGGTCGAACTGGCTGATCAGCACGCCCTCGATTTCCAACGGCACGTCGGCGATGCCGAGATCGAGGCCGTGCACCGAGGCGCCCCACATCAGCTGCGCCACCCCCTCGATCACGAAGGTGAGTCCCAGCGTGGCCATGAAGAGCGTGATCTCCGGCTGGTTCACCAGCGGGCGCAGCACGATCCGCTCGGTCAGGATGCCGACCAGCACCATGATGGCCAGCGTCGCCAGCATGGCGAGCCAGAAATTCCAGCCGTAATTGAGCAGGCTGACGAAGGTCAGCGCGGCGAAGAACACCATCGCGCCCTGGGCGAAGTTGAATACGCCGGAGGCCTTGTAGATCAGCACGAAGCCCAGCGCCACCAGCGAGTACATCACGCCCGCGAGCAGCCCGCCGATCAGGACCTCGAAGAAGAATGCCATCTCGCGTTCCCCGGGCGGTTCAGTGGGCGGCGCCGAGGTAGGCGTCGATTACGGTCTGGTTGTTGCGGACCTCGTCGGGCGTGCCCTCGGCGATCTTGCGCCCGTAATCCAGCACCACCACCCGGTCGGAAATGTCCATGACCACCCCCATGTCGTGCTCGATCAGAACGATGGTGGTGCCGAATTCGTCGTTTACGTCCAGCACGAAGCGGCACATGTCCTGCTTCTCCTCCACGTTCATACCCGCCATCGGCTCGTCCAGCAGCAGGAGCTTCGGCTCGGCGGCCAGCGCCCGGCCCAGCTCGACGCGCTTCTGCAGTCCGTAGGGCAGCCGGCCCACCGGCGTCTTGCGGACGTGCTGGATCTCGAGGAAGTCGATGATGTCCTCCACCTTGCGGCGGTGAACGATCTCCTCGGTGCGGGCCCGTCCCCAGTAGATCGCGTGCTCGAGGAAGCTCGTGCGCATGCGCAGGTTGCGCCCGGTCATGATGTTGTCGAGCACGCTCATGCCCTTGAACAAAGCGATGTTCTGGAACGTGCGGGCAATGCCCTGCGCGGCCGCCTCGTGCGGGCGCACCCGCTTGCGGGCCCGGCCGAGAAAGGTGACGCTCCCCTGCTGTGGATGGTAGACGCCGTTGACCACGTTCAGCATCGAGCTCTTGCCGGCGCCGTTGGGGCCGATGATGGCCAGAATCTCGTGCTCGCGCACCGCGAAGGAAACGTCCTGCAGGGCCTTCACGCCGCCGAACGAAAGCGAGATGCCCTCGACCGTGAGGATCGCGTCGCCGAACGCGCGCGGCGAGCCCGTCAAGACGCCCTCCGGGCCAGGTCGACGCTGTAGGTCTGGGCGTCCGCGATGCGCAGGTCCGCGCTGATGGTTCCGCTGCGGCCGTCCTCGAACTTGACCTGGGTTTCGATGAAGCACTCGGCCTTGCCAGCATAGAGCGCGTCGATCAGCACCGCGTACTTCTCGGCGACGAAGCCGCGCCGAACCTTCCGCGTGCGCGTGATCTCGCCGTCGTCCGGGTCCAGTTCCTTGTGCAGGATCAGGAAGCGGTGGATCTGGGAGCCGGCCAGCTTGGGATCGGCCGACAGGTCCCGGTTGACGTGCTCGACGCAGCCGCGGATCAGTTCGTAGACCTGCGGCTGGCTCGCCAGGTCGGTGTAGCCCGAATACGCCAGGTTGCGCCGCTCGGCCCAGTTGCCGACAGCCTCCATGTCGATGTTGATGAAGGCGCCGACCGTGTCGCGCTGGTGGCCGAACGCCACCGCTTCCTTCACGTATGGGAAGAACTTGAGCTTGTTCTCGATGTACTTCGGGGCAAACAGCGTGCCGTCGCTGAGTTTGCCGACATCCTTGGCGCGGTCGATGATCTTCAGGTGGCCGTCGGCGTCGAAGTAGCCGGCGTCGCCGGTACGGAACCAGCCGTCGGCGCTCTTTGCCTCGGTCGTGGCGTCGGCGTTCTTGTAGTAGGCGTGGAACAGGCCCGGGCTGCGGATCAGGATCTCGCCGTTCTCCGCCACCTTCACCTCGACACCGTCCACCGGCGGGCCGACGGTGTCCGGCTTCACCTGGCCATTGGGCTGCACGCACACGAACACGGATGTCTCGGTGGAACCGTAGAGCTGCTTCAGGTTGACGCCGATGGATCGAAAGAAAACGAACAGGTCGGGCCCGATGGCCTCGCCCGCGGTGTACGCCACCTTGATTCGGCTCATGCCCAGCACGTTGCGCAAGGGACCGTAGACCAGGAATTTTCCCGTCGCGTAGAGCAGGCGGTCCGCCAGGCCGACGTCGCGCTCACCGGCGAGAATGCGGGCCCCGACCCGCCGCGCAACATCCATGAAATATGCGTACAGCCATCGCTTGACCCGACCGGCATCTTCCATGCGAATCGTGACCTGGGTCAGAAGGGCCTCCAGCACCCGCGGCGGCGCGAAGTAATACGTCGGGCCGATCTCGCGCATGTCGGTCATCACCGTCTCCGCCGACTCCGGACAGCTCACGCAGAAGCCGACGACATAGGGCTGGGTGTAGGAAAAGATGTTCTGCCCGATCCACGCCATCGGCAGGTAGGCCAGCACTTCCTCCTCGGGCGTGAGGCCCTCCATCGCGGCGCCGGCGCGGCCCGCGCTGATCAGGTTGTGGTGCGTGAGAATCACGCCCTTCGGGTGGCCGGTCGTGCCGGAGGTGTAGAACATCGCGGCCGTGTCCTCGGCGCGCCCCCTGGCGATCTCGGCGGCAAAGAACTCCGGATTGCGGTGATCGAACTCGCGGCCCAGCGCCTGCAGGTTCTCGAAGCTCATCAGCTCCGTTTGCGGATAGTGCCGCAGCCCGCGCGGATCGTCGAAGACGATGTGCTTGAGCTGCGGGCAGCTGGGCATGATCTCCAGCAGCTTGTCCACCTGCTCCTGATCCTCGACGATGGCGAACGCGATCTCCGCGTTCTCGAACACGAACGCCATTTCCTGGGCCACGGCGTCCTGGTAGAGCGGCACCGGCACGCCGCCCAGGGCCTGGGCCGCCACCACGGCCCAGTAGAGCCGCGGCCGGTTCTCGCCGATGATCGCCAGGTTCATGCCGCGCCGGAAACCTTGGGCCGCGAGGCCGCAGGCGAGCGCACGCACTTCGTCGGCCACCTCGGCCCAGGTCCAGGCCTGCCAGATGCCGAGGTCCTTCTCACGGATCGCCGGACGCGCGCCGCGGACCCGGGCGTGATGGAGGAGCAGCTTCGGGAAGGTGTCGGTGTCGGCGCCGGACGCGCTCGCCCCTTCCCCGGGATGCGTGGACATCTCTCTCCTTCCTCTGGTGGCGGGGCGGCGGCTCTGGCGGCCGCCTGATTATCGGGCGCGTCGTGTCGGCGTACCCCGCGAACGCCTTTTTACCCGATTCTCAGCGACCCCGGAAGTGGGGGGGTCTCTTTTCCAGGAACGCCTGCATGCCTTCGCGCTTGTCCTCGGTCGAGCACAGCAGCCCGAACACGTCGCTTTCCATGGTGCAGGCGCCGTCGAGATCCATGTCCTGCCCGCGCTGCACCAGCTGTTTGGTGTAGCGCACCGCCAGCGGCCCTTTGGCGGCGATCAGGCGCGCCAGCTCAAGCGCCTTGGGCAGCAGGTCGTCCCTGACGTAGACGTGATTGGCCAGGCCGATCGCCTTGGCCTCGTCCGCCTTGACGAACCGTCCCGACAGCAGGAGTTCGAGGGCCATGCCCGTCCCGACCCGGCGCGGCAGCCGCTGGGTGCCGCCGAACCCCGGATTGATACCAAGGTTCACTTCGGGCTGGCCGAACACGGCGGTCTCCGCGGCGAGAATGAAGTCGCACGCCAACGCCAGCTCGCAGCCGCCGCCGAGGGCGTAGCCGTTGACCAGCGCGATTACCGGGATCGGCAGCAGTTCGAGCGAGCGGAACACCTTGAGCGCCTCAAGGGCAAAGCGCTGGCCGTCGACGCCGGACATGTCCACCATGCGCGAGATGTCAGCACCGGCGACGAAGGCCTTGTCGCCCGCGCCGGTCAGCAGCAGCACGCGCGCCTCGGCGTCGCCCGCGACGCCGGCGATTGCGCAGCCGAGCTCGCCGATCGTTTCGGGATCGAGCGCGTTGAGCGCCTTCGGCCGGTTGATGGTGATGCGGTTGATGCCGGGCTCGACGGTGTCGACGAGCAGGTTCTGGTAGGTCATGGTCGGGAGCGGCGTCGTGGTGGTTGGGAAAAGTTACTTGGGCGCCATGCGGATCGCGCCGTCGAGGCGGATCACCTCGCCATTGAGCATCGGGTTCTCGACAATGTGGCGCACCAGCGCCGCGTACTCGTCGGGCCGGCCGAGGCGGGAAGGAAACGGCACCTTGCTGCCGAGCGACGCGCGCAGCTCCTCGGTCATGCCCATCAGCATCGGCGTCTCGAAGATGCCGGGGGCGATCGTCATCACGCGGATGCCAAAGCGCGCCAGCTCGCGCGCGATCGGCAGCGCCATGCCGACGACGCCGGCCTTGGAAGCCGAGTACGCCGCCTGCCCGATCTGGCCGTCGAACGCCGCCACGGACGCGGTGTTGACGATGACCCCGCGCTCCCCGGTTTCCAGCGGATCACCCTTCGACATGACGTCGGCGGCAAGCCGCAGCACGTTGAAGGTACCCACGAGGTTGATGTCCACGGCGCGCCGGAACGAATCCAGCGCGTGGGGCCCCTGCTTGCCCACCACGCGCTCCCCCGGCGCAACGCCGGCGCAGTTCACTACGCCGCGCAGCGGCGCCAGCTGTTGCGCCTGCGCGATGGCTTCCGCGACGGGCGCCGCCTCGGTGACGCTGCCCTGCACGAAGCGGACGTCGGCTCCCAGCTCGCGGGCCATCGCTGCGCCCTGGTCGGCGTTGAGGTCGAGCAGCACGACCCGTCCGCCCGCCGCGGTCAGCATCCGCGCGGTGGCGGCGCCGAGGCCCGACGCGCCGCCCGGAATCAGATAGGAACTACCTGCAATCCGCACCGCTCATCCCCCTCAAAAAAAACGGCGCCCGCCTTCGCGCGAGCGCGGATGCCGTCAGCGACGCCGCTACATGTTGCGGCGATACTGCCCGCCGACCTCGAACAGCGCCTGCGTAATCTGGCCGAGCGAGCAGCAGCGCGCGGCTTCCATCAGCACCGCGAACACGTTTTCGTTGCGCATCGCGGCCTGCTGCAGCCGCTGGAGCATCGGCGCGGCCTCGGCGCGATGCCGGGCGTGAAAATCCTCCAGCCGCGCGAGCTGGGAGCGCTTCTCCTCCTCGGTCGAGCGCGCCAGCTGCAGCGTGTCGGCGGTGGGCTGCGGTTTCGGATTGAGGAAGGTGTTGACGCCGACGATGGGCAACCGCCCGTCGTGCTTGAGCGTCTCGTAGTGCAGCGACTCCTCCTGGATCTTGCCGCGCTGATAGCCCGTTTCCATGGCCCCCAGCACGCCGCCGCGCTCGGCGATGCGTTCGAACTCGGCGAGCACCGCTTCCTCCACTAGGTCCGTGAGCTCGTCGATGATGAACGCCCCCTGATTGGGATTCTCGCACTTCGCCAGGCCCCACTCGCGGTTGATGATGAGCTGGATCGCCATCGCGCGCCGCACCGACTCCTCGGTGGGCGTCGTGATGGCCTCGTCGAAGGCGTTGGTGTGGAGCGAATTGCAGTTGTCGTAGACGGCGATCAGCGCCTGCAGCGTGGTGCGGATGTCGTTGAAGTCGATCTCCTGCGCGTGCAGCGAGCGGCCCGACGTCTGGATGTGGTACTTGAGCTTCTGCGAGCGCTCGTTGGCGCCGTACCGGTTGCGCATCGCCACCGCCCAGATGCGCCGCGCAACGCGCCCCAGCACCGAGTACTCCGGGTCCATGCCGTTGGAGAAGAAGAACGACAGGTTCGGCGCGAAGTCGTCGATGTGCATGCCGCGCGCAAGGTACGCCTCGACGTAGGTAAAGCCGTTGGCGAGCGTGAAGGCGAGCTGCGAGATCGGGTTCGCACCGGCTTCCGCGATGTGGTAGCCCGAGATCGACACCGAGTAGAAGTTGCGCACGTTGTGGTGAACGAACCATTCCTGCATGTCCGCCATCATTTTCAGCGCGAACTCGGTGGAGAAGATGCAGGTGTTCTGGCCCTGGTCCTCCTTGAGGATGTCGGCCTGCACGGTGCCGCGCACCGTGCACAAGACCCATTCGCGGATCTTCTCGGCCTCGTCCTCGGTCGGCGCGCGGCCGTTGTCGTGCTCGAACTTGTCGAGCTGCTGGTCGATCGCCGTGTTCAGGAACATCGCCAGTATCGTCGGCGCCGGGCCGTTGATGGTCATCGACACCGAGGTCATCGGATGGCAGAGATCGAAGCCGCCGTAGAGCACCTTCATGTCGTCGAGCGTGGCGATCGAGACGCCCGAGTTGCCGACCTTGCCGTAGATGTCCGGCCGCGGGTCGGGATCGAAGCCGTACAGCGTCACCGAGTCGAACGCGGTCGACAGCCGTTTCGCATCCGAGTCCTTCGACAGGTAATGGAAGCGGCGGTTGGTGCGGAATGGATCGCCCTCCCCGGCGAACATCCGCGTCGGATCCTCGTTCTCGCGCTTGAACGCGAACACTCCGGCCGTGAACGGAAACGATCCCGGCACGTTCTCCTTCAGCAGCCACTTGAGGGTCTCGCCGTCGTCCTCATACGCGGGCAGCGCGATCTTGCGGAGCCTGTTGCCGGAGAGCGTCGTGTGCTTGAGCGCGGTGCGGACCTCGCGGTCGCGGATCTTCACCACGTACTCGTCGGCGGCGTAGGTCGCCCGCGTCTGCGGCCACATCTCGAGCAGCTTGCGCGAGCGCGCGTCGAGGGCACGCTCGCGCGAGGCGATCAACTCGTCGAGCTTGGCAAACGCGACGCCGGCGTCCCGAGGCGCGTCCGCCTTGCCGGATCCCGGCGTTTGCGTCGATGTCGGCGACTCGAGCAGCATCCGCTTCGTCGCCGCCAGCTGCTGGCGCTCGCGGGCGAGGCGCGCCTGCGCCGTGGCGGTCGCGTGATAGGCGCGCACCGCATCGGCGATATCCGCCAGGTAGCGCGTGCGCGCCGGCGGCACGATGGACGTCACGCCGGTCGAATGACGTACGCCCGGCGAGGGCAGCGTTCCTGCCGGCAGGGCGAAGCCCCGCTCGCGCAGCACCACCGCCAGCCTCTGGTAGAGCGCGTTCACGCCGTCGTCGTTGAAACGCGCGGCGATCGTGCCGAAAACAGGCATCTCGTCAGGCGATTTCGAGAACTCGCCGCGGTTGCGCTGGACCTGCTTGGTGACGTCGCGCAGCGCGTCCTGCGCGCCCTTGCGGTCGAATTTGTTGATGGCTACCAGGTCGGCGAAGTCCAGCATGTCGATCTTCTCGAGCTGGCTGGCGGCGCCGAACTCGGGCGTCATCACATACAGGCTCACATCGGCGTGCGGCACGATCGCGGCGTCGCCCTGGCCGATGCCGGACGTCTCGACGACGATGAGGTCGAAACCGGCCGCCCTGCAGGCGCCGACGATCGCGGGCAGGGTGGCCGGGATCTCGGCGCCGCCCGAGCGGGTGGCGAGCGAGCGCATGTAGATGCGCGGGCTGCCGATCGCGTTCATGCGGATGCGATCGCCCAGCAGCGCCCCGCCGGTCTTGCGCCGCGACGGATCGGCGGCGACGACGGCGATATTGAGGCGATCGTCCTGATCCAGGCGGAAGCGCCGGATCAGCTCGTCGGTCAGCGAGCTCTTGCCCGAACCGCCGGTGCCGGTGATGCCCAGTACCGGCACCACGCCCTTGAGTTCGCCGGCGGCCGCGCGGATCTGCCCGCTCAGTCCGGGGTCGAGACTGCCGTTCTCCAGGGCCGTGATGATCCGCGACAGCGCCCGCCAGTCGGTCTTGCGCAGTGCCTCCAGTTCATTGGGCGCCTGGGCGCCGGGGTCGAAGTCCGAGCGCGCCAGCATGTCCAGGATCATGCCC
>DATIUV010000078.1:0-3607 GCA_035466595.1 Pelomicrobium sp. | reverse complement strand
GCAGCGCGTGCGCGGAGGCCTGTCCCGAAAGCGCGATCGCTTACGGGCCGCTGCCCCGACTCGATGCCGGCCGCTGCACCGCGTGCCGCCTGTGCGAGGCTGCCTGCCCGACCGGGGCAATCCACGGCGATGACCGGAGCCTCGCCGCGCTGGCCGACGAACTGGCGAAAACGCCGAACCCCGTCCTCGGCTGCCGCGTTCCGGGCGTGCAGGCCAACGTTCACACGGGCTGCCTCGGCTTTCTCGACGCCGAGGCGCTGATGGCGCTCGGCCTCGCGCTGCCCGCGGGCGCGACGCTGAACCTCACGCGCTGCAAGGACTGCGTCAACGCGGCCGTCGTCGCAAAACTGGAAGCCGCCGCCGCGCTCGCGCAGCTGGCGCAGGGCGGCGCCGGGCCGGCACGCGTGCGCCTCGCCATGGACTCCGATCAGCTGGCGTTTCAGGAAAGCGGCGTGTCGCGCCGCGAATTCTTTTCGCTGGCCGGCAAGCGCGCGGCGCAGGCGGCGTCTTCCGCGGCGGGCCTCGACGATCTCCCGCCGCCGCAACCATTCGGCGAGCGCAAGAACCTGCCGGCGGGCCGGCGGCTGCTTCTGGAGAAACTGGCGCCGCTGACTCCGGCAGAGCGCCGGGCCGCGGACGCGGGGCTGTTTCCGGGCCTGGCCTTCGGCCCCGCGTGCACGAACTGCATGGGCTGCGTCGGCATGTGCCCGACCGGCGCCATCGCCACGAGCCGCAGCGATCCGCCGCGACCCGTGTTCGTCGCCTCGCTTTGCACCGCCTGCGGCGTCTGCGCGGAGTTCTGCAGCGTGAAGGCCATCACGCTGACGCCGCCGCGCGGCGAGGCCGCGGCCGCCGTTACTCCGGCAGCCCCTGCAGCCGGTACATGAACAGCAGGCCCGGCGACGGATCGCCGAGCGGGCCGAACCAGCGCTTGTAGGCGCCGCCCACCTCGCCGGTGCGATACAGGTTGGCGAGCACGCGGTTCACCGCCAAGCGGAAGTCCGCGTCGTTGCGCAGCACGCCGAAAGCGTACGGCTCGAACGAGAGCACGTCCTCCGTCATCGCCAGACCCTGCGGATTCTTCGACTGGATGATGAGCCCGGCCAGCAGGCCGCGGTCGGAAGCGTAGGCGGCCGCCGCGCCGGATTCCACGGCCTTGAGCCCGTCCAGGTGCTCCTTTACCGGCACGATCTCGGCCTTGATGAAGGCGCGCTGGAGCGTGTCCTTGAGCACGCGCTCGGTGGTGGTGCCGGGAATCACCGCGACCTTCTTGTCGGTGAGGTCGGTGATCTTGACGACGCCGCCGTCGAACTTGACCAGCAGGCCGGAGCCGTCGACGAAGGTCATCAGGCTGAAGTCCACCTGCTCCATGCGCGAGAGCGACGCGGTGGTCGAGCCGCACTCGATGTCCACCTTTCCGCTCGCTACCATGTCGAGCCGGTTCTGCACCGTCACCGGCACGAACTTGACCTCCAGCTTGTCGAGCTTGAGCTGCTGCTGCAGCCCGGCGGCGATGCGCTGGCAGAGGTCGATGGAATAGCCGACGATCTTGCCGTCGAGCTCGAACGAAAACGGCACCGCGTCCTTGCGGTAGCCGATGGTGAAGGTCTTGGTCGACTTGATCCGCTCCAGCGTGGGCGACTTCGCTTCGACCGCGGCGGGCGCGGACAGAAGGGCGACGGCGGCGGCCGCCGCCAGCAGGGAAAGCAGGTGGCGCATGGGATCCTCCCGGTGGGTGAGGCCTCCAGCATACCCGAACGCCGCCGGCATGCCGACCCGTCGAATCCGCCGCGGGCGAGCCGCTATAATCGGGGCGTTTCCTTCTTCCGCTTTCTTCCCGCCGTGCGCTTCGACTCCTATCTCCGTTACGAGGATATGACGCGGGCGTTGCACGCCCTCGCCGCCGAGCATCCGCAGCTCCTGCGCGTGGAGTCGATCGGCGAGAGCTACGAGGGCCGCGACATCTGGCTCGCCATCGTCACGCGCTTCGACACCGGCGCCGACCGCGACAAGCCCGCGCTGTGGGTGGACGGCAACATCCACGCCACCGAGGTCGCCGGCTCGATGGCGTGCCTGTATTTCATCCGCCACCTGGTGACGCGCTACGGCGACGACGCCGACGTCACCCGCTGCCTCGACACGCGCGCTTTCTACGTCTGCCCGCGGCTGAATCCCGACGGCGCCGAGCTCGCGCTCGCCGACGTGCCGAAAATCATCCGCTCCAGCACGCGGCCGTACCCGTACGACGAGGAGCCGATCGCGGGCCTGAAACGCGAGGACGTCGACGCCGATGGGCGCGTGCTCACCATGCGCATTCCCGATCCCAACGGACCGTGGAAGGTCTCCGACCGCGACGCGCGCCTGATGGTGCGCCGCGACCCGGCGGAAACCGGCGGCGCGTACTACCGTCTGCTGCCGGAGGGCACGATCGAGAACTGGGACGGCGTCACCTACCGGCTGCAGCCGAGAAAGGAAGGGCTCGACCTCAACCGCAACTTTCCCGGCGGCTGGCGCCAGGAGCACGAGCAGTTCGGCGCCGGTCCGTTCCCGACCTCGGAGCCCGAGGTGCGCACCGCGGTGCAGTTCGTCACCACGCACCCCAACATCACCGGCGCCGTGCTGTTCCACACCTACAGCGGCGTGCTGCTGCGGCCCTACTCGCATCGCGCCGACGACACGCTGCCGGCCGAGGACCTGTGGACCTACCAGAAGCTCGGCGCGAAGGGCACCGAGCTCACCGGCTACCCGAACATCTCGGTCTACCACGACTTCCGCTACCACCCGAAGGAAGTCATCACCGGCTCGTTCGACGACTGGGCCTACGACCACCTCGGGCTGTTCGCGTGGACCGTGGAGATCTGGAGCCCGCAACGCGCGGCCGGCATCGCCGACTACAAGTTCATCGACTGGTACCGCGAGCACCCGGTCGAGGACGACCTCAAGCTGCTCCAGTGGAACGACGAGGCGCTCGGCGGCCGGGGCTTCGTGCCGTGGTATCCGTTCAAGCACCCGCAGCTCGGCGAGATCGAGCTGGGCGGCTGGGACGCGCTCTATACCTGGAGCAACCCGCCGCACGCGCTGCTGGAGAAGGAGCTGGCGCTTTTTCCGCAGTGGCTCACCTGGCACCTGCTGGTCTCGCCGCGGCTGGAGGTGCTCGACGTTTCCGCCACGCGGCTCGGCGCCGACACCTGGCGCGTGCGGCTCGTCGTGCACAACACGGGCTGGCTGCCGAGCTACGTCACCAAGCGCGCGCTGGAGAACAAGATCACGCGCGGCGTGGTGGCCGAGATCGAGCTGCCCGCCGGCGCGCAGCTCCTGACGGGCCTGCCGCGCGAGGAGCTGGGCCAGCTCGAAGGCCACGCCTACACGCCGGTGACGCCGAGCGGCTGGGCCGGCTGGGGCGGCGACGCGACCGCCGAGCGCGCGAAGATGGAGTGGGTCGTGCGCGGCACCGAGGGCACGCTCGTCAAGCTCACCGCGCGGCACGAGCGGGCGGGGAGGGCATACGCAGAGGCGATTCTGCGCTAGTCGTCCAGGTGCAGCGTCCTGACACAACAGGTGGGCGCGAACAGAGGCCGATCCGCGCTCAATGCAACCCGTCGCGCGA
>DATIUV010000077.1:0-1857 GCA_035466595.1 Pelomicrobium sp. | reverse complement strand
CGTCGTCGCCGATTCCGGCGCCGGCGTGCTGCTGCTGGGCGCCGACACCGCGGTGCGCCTGTGGTTGCCGGCTCGCGAGCCGCTGCCTGGCGTCGACCGCCGATTCGCCCTGCTGGTGGAAGTGCGCCAGGGCGCCGTGCGGTTCAGCGCGCGCGGGCCGGCGGCCGGCGCGCCCGGCGGGCTGCTGGTGCAGACGCGGGGACTCTCGGCCGGGCTCGCGGGCGGCGAGGCCGCGCTGCGCGCGGATCCGCCGGCGGCCTGCCTGGTGGACGGTCAGCTGCTGGTGCAGCGCGACACGCGGCTGATGACGCTGGACGAGCGCGGGGCCTGCGTCGGCGGCGACGGCGGCTGGATCGGCGCCATCGACCTCGCGCCCGGCGCCGGCACGGTCGGCGGCGGCAAGGATCGCTGGACGGTCAACGTGGCGTCGCCGCAGGCCAAGGCCGAAGCCGACGCGCTGGCGGCCGCGCTGGGCCGGGACGGCTACGCGGCGGAGGTGCTGCCGGTGCTGGTGCAGGGACGCCAGCACTACCGCGTGCGCTTCACCGGCGTCGCCGGCAAGGCCGAGGCGCGCGCGCTGGCCGAGCGGATTCCCGCGAAGCACACGCGCGGCAAGCCGTGGATCGCGCCGGAGGAATAGCCGCTAGCCCTTGAGCGCGGCCTCGATCAGCGCGGCGACCTCGTCGACGAGCGTCGGGCCGTCGGGATCGACGGCGGCGGCGTCCCGGAAGCTGCGGATCCAGGTCATCTGACGTTTCGCCAGCTGGCGCGTCGCCGCCACCGCGCGCTCGCGCATCATCGTCAGGCTGTATTCGCCCTCGAGATACTTCCACACCTGCCGGTAGCCGACCGCGCGCATCGACGGCTGCGACAAGTCGAGCCCGTAGTTCGCGCGCAGCCAGCGCACCTCGCCGATCAGCCCGGACTCGAGCATCAGTTCGAACCGCTCGTCGATGCGTGCGTGCAGCCGCTCGCGGTCCGCGGGCATGAGCGCGACCGGCACGGCACGGTAGGGAAAGTAGACGTAGCGGGGCTTTTTCAGCAGCGCCGACATCGGCCGGCGCGCGACGTAATACACCTCCAGCGCGCGCTGGATGCGCTGGCTGTCGTTGGGCGCGAGCCGCGCCGCGGTCTCCGGGTCGACGCGCCGCAGCTCCTCGTGCAGCGCCGGCCAGCCGCGCTCGGCCGCCATTTCGTCGATCACCATGCGCATCGCCGGGTCCGCCCGCGGCAGCTCGGCGAGGCCCTCGCGCAGCGCCTTGAAGTAGAGCATGGTGCCGCCGACCAGCAGCGGGACGTTGCCGCGCTCGGTGATCTCGCGCATCGCGATCAGCGCATCGTCACGGAAGCGGCCGGCGGAGTAGGCCTCGTGCGGCTCGACCAGGTCGATCAGGTGGTGCGGCGCCGCCGCCAGCGTTTCGGCGTCGGGCTTCGCCGTGCCGATGTTCATGTGCCGGTAGACCAGCGAGGAGTCGACGCTGACGATCTCGAGCGGAAAGCGGCGCGCGAGCTCCACCGCCAAGGCGGTCTTGCCGGTGGCCGTTGCTCCCATGAGCAAGATCGCCGGCGGGCCCGCCTCGCCGCGCTTCTTGGGCCCGGTCTCGCCGAGCTCGATCGGAGCGTCCGCCATCGGCCGGCCGCGCGTCAGCGCCCGCGCAGGAACAGCTTGTCGAGCTCCGCGAGGCTCAATTGGAACCAGGTCGGGCGGCCGTGGTTGCACTGCCCGGAGCGCTCCGTCGCCTCCATCTCGCGCAGCAGCGCGTTCATCTCGTCCACCTGCATCCGTCGCCCGGCGCGCACCGAACCGTGGCAGGCGATCCGGCTCAGCACCGCGTCGATCCGGGCCTCCAGCGTGCC
>DATIUV010000076.1:0-6335 GCA_035466595.1 Pelomicrobium sp. | reverse complement strand
CATCGCCGCCGGGGCCGCGATGTAGGAAGCGCTGCCGGCCAGCGTGGCGAGCAGCGCGGTGCCGCCGATCGAGAGTCCCAGCGCCCAGCCGAGCGCGAGGCCGAGCGCCGCGGCGAGGAGTGGCATCGCCAGCGCGAAGCCGATCAGGAACGCGCCGAAGCGGCGCACATCGGCGATGCGGCCCGCCGCCACCAGTCCCATCTCCAGCAGGAAGAACGCCAGCACGCCCTTGAACAGGTCGAAGAACAGGCGGTCCAGCGGCGCGATGCCGTCCGGGCCCGCGAACCAGCCGATCAGGAGGCCGCCCAGCAGCAGAAACAGGCTCTTGCCGACGAACACTTCCCGCACCAGCCGGCCGAACGCGTGCCCGGCGTGGCCCCAGCGGGCCAGCAGCACGCCCACCACGAGCGCCGGGAATTCCAGCAGGACAAGGAACACGGTCAGCACGCCCTCGACGGCCTCGCCATGCGATGCGGCGTAGCTGGCGCCGACGGCAAAGGTCACGACGCTGACGGAGCCGTAATGCGCGGCGACGGCCGCGGCGTCCGGCCGCGGCAGCCGGCCCAGAAGACGCAGCACACCGAACGCGATCAGCGGGATCACCAGGCCGAGCGCGATCACCGCCAGCGACGGCAGCACGATGCTCGCCAGCGAGTGGCGGGCGAGCTCGACGCCGCCCTTCAGCCCGATTGCGAGCAGCAGGTAGATCGAGAGCGCCTCGTAGAGCGCTCCCGGAATCTTGAGGTCCGAGCGCAGCAGCCCGGCGGCGACGCCGAGCACGAAGAACAGGACGACGGGTTCCATGCGCGGGCCGCCGGCTCAGGCCGCTTCGGGCGGCGTGCCGCCGGCCGCGCGCGCGAGCCGATCCAGCACCGCCGCCCACGCAGGCTCGGCCGGCGGCGTTTCCACCATGATGACGCTGCAGCCGAGACGGTCGAGCCGCCGCAGGTTCGCGTACAGCGTGCGCGCGTAGTCGGCCGCCTCGGCAGGCGCTGTCACCCAGACCAGGTGCTGCGCCTCGACCGGCGCCGGGGCGCGCGCCAGCACCGCGATGCGCTCGTCGGACGCGCGCTGCTCCAATCCCATCAGCGCCGCGGCATCCACCAGAACGAGCGGCGTCTGCGGCGCGTAATGCGACGGCAGCCGCCCCGGCGCGCGCGGCGCGCGGGGACCCGCGTCCGCGAGCGGCGCGCCGAGAACCTCCGCGATCGCCTCGGCCGTGATCGAGCCGGGTCGCAGCAGGACCGGCTGCTCCCCCGAGCAGTCGACGATGGTGGACTCGATGCCCACCGGACAGGCGCCGCCATCGAGCACCAGGTCGACCGCGCTGCCGAGCTCGGCGATGACGTCCGCCGCCGTGGTCGGGCTGATGCGGCCGAAGCGGTTGGCCGACGGCGCGGCGACGCCGCCGCCGAAAGCGGCCAGCAGGCGCTGCGCCACCGGATGCGCGGGCACGCGCAGTCCCACCGTGTCCTGGCCGCCGGTGACCGCGTCCGGCACGCGCGCGCCGCGCGGCACGATTAGCGTCAGCGGGCCGGGCCAGAACCGCTCGGCCAGCGTGCGCGCCGCCGTGCCGAGGCCGCTCGACCAGTCGGCTGCCTGCGCGGCGGCGGCGAGGTGGACGATCACCGGGTGCGACTCGGGCCGCCCCTTGGCGGCGAAGATGCGCGCCACCGCGTCGGCGCTGGCGGCGTCCGCGCCGAGCCCGTAGACGGTCTCGGTGGGGAAGGCGACGAGCCCGCCGCCGCGCAGGATGGCGACGGCCCGGGCGATGTCGGGTTCAGGCATGGAATGGGGAATGGGGAATGGGTGAAACGTAGGGCAAGAACGCCGGCGGGCGCAAACCACGCTCACCCAGCGACGGTCAGCGCCTCGACCGGCTCAGCTACGAGCGCATTGTCCATCGCTGGCCACCTATCGCCCATCAGGCAAGCGCGAACCCTCTGGATTCCGGCCTGCGCCGGAATGACGACTCCCTGGAATCCGGCCTGCGCCGGCCTGACGAAATCGCTGCCGCCCATCATCCATCGCCCATCGCCCTTAACTCATTAGAACGGCGTCACCCCGGCGGACACCGGGGTCCAGGGTTTAGACCCCTGGATTCCGGCCGGCGCCGGAATGACGACTCCCTGGAATCCGGCCTGCGCCGACATGACGAATTCGCTGTCGCCCATCGCCCATCACGGATTACCCGCCGCGGTCAGCCGGTCAGAAGCCGCAGCGCCTCGCGGTATTTCGCGGCGGTCTTCTCGAGGATATCGGACGGCAACGCCGGCGCCGGCGCTCTCTTGTCCCACGGCTGCGTCTCCAGCCAGTCCCGCACGAACTGCTTGTCGAACGACGGCGGGCTGATGCCGGTGCGGTACTCCGCCGCCGGCCAGAAGCGCGACGAATCCGGCGTCAGGGCCTCGTCGATCAGCACCACCTGGCCGTCCTCGAGCCCGAACTCGAATTTGGTGTCGGCGATGAGGATGCCGCGCTCGGCCGCGTAGGCCGCCGCCTCCCGATAAAGCGTGAGCGCGGCGTCGCGCACCTTGCGCGCGTTGCCCCAGCCCACCGTCTCGGCCATGCGCTCGTAGGGAATGTTCTCATCGTGCTCCCCGGACGGCGCTTTCGTGGCCGGCGTGAAGATCGGCTCGGGCAGCTGCTGCGCCTGGGCGAGTCCCGCCGGCAGCGGAATCCCGCAGACCGCGCCGGTGCGCTGGTAGTCCTTCCACCCCGAGCCCGCAATGTAGCCTCGCACGACCGCCTCGATCGGCAGCGGCCGCAGGCGCTTGACGACGAAGGCGCGCCCCTCGACCTGGGCGCGCTCGCGGTCGGTAACGACGGATTCCGGCGCAATGTCGGTCATGTGGTTGGGAATGACATGGCGCAACCGGTCGAACCAGAAGCGCGACAGCGCGGTGAGGACCTTGCCCTTGCCGGGCACCGGCGTCGGCAGGATGACGTCGAAGGCCGACAGGCGGTCGGTCTGGATGATGAGCAGCTTGTCGTCGTCGACGGCGTAGATGTCGCGCACCTTGCCGCGGTGCAGAAACGGCAGGCTGGTGACGCTGGAAGTGAACAGCGGCTGATCGGACGCGGACATGGCGGAATCGTACCCCAGGTTCCCGCTACGCGCCGACGGTGCGCGGCGCCGGCGCGGCCGCCGCCGCCAGCTCGTCGCGGATCGACAGCGCCGTGGCGAGCGCGTCCTCGCGCCGCTCGGCGAGAACGGTGAAATGGCCCATCTTGCGCCCCGGCCGCGCGTCGCGCTTGCCGTACAGGTGCAGCTTGGCACGCGGATGCGCGAGCACCCGTGACCAGTCCGGCTCGCCGCCCGCCCAGGCCTCCCCGAGCACGTTCACCATGACGGCCGGGCAGAGCAGGTCCGGGTCGCCGAGCGGCAGCCCCGCCAGCACCCGCGCCTGCTGCTCGAACTGTGAGGTCACGCAGGCGTCGATGCTGTAGTGGCCGCTGTTGTGCGGCCGCGGCGCGATCTCGTTGACCAGCAGGCGGCCGTGATGGTCGACGAAGAACTCGACGCAGAGCACGCCGCGGTAATCGAGCGCCTCGGCCACGCCGACGGCCGCCTCGCGGGCACGCGCAGCCACTGCGTCCGGCACCCGGGCCGGCACGATGGAGACGTCGAGGATGCCGTGGCGATGATGGTTCTCGGCCACCGGAAAGGTCACCACCCGGCCCGCGAAGTCGCGCACGACGACCACCGACACCTCGACCGCGAGGTCGATGCGGCGCTCGAGCACGCACGGTTCGCCGCCCATGGCCTGCCAGGCGGTGAGGGCCTGGGCGGCATCGGCGACGGACGCTTGGCCCTTGCCGTCGTAGCCGAACCGGCTGACCTTGACGATGCCGGGAAACAGCGCGGCATCCGCGACCTCGACGTCGGCGGCCTGGCGGATGACGGCGAACGGCGCGGTGTCGAAACCCGCCTGCCGCAGGAATTGCTTCTCGTCGATGCGGTCCTGGGCGACGGCGACGCTGTCGGCGGCGGGGCTCACCACGCAGTGGCCGGCCAGGAAGCGCAATGCGTCGGCCGGCACGTTCTCGAATTCGGTGGTGGCGGCGCGGCAGGTGGCGGCGAGCCGCCTGAGGCCGTCGGGCTCCAGGTAGTCGGCGCGGATGTGCTCGTCCGCCACCGACCCCGCCGGACTGTCGTCGCCCGGGTCCAGCACGGCCACGCGGTAGCCCATGCTCTGGGCGGCCATCGTGAACATGCGCCCCAGCTGGCCGCCGCCGAGGAGGCCCAGGGTGGAGCCCGGCGGAATCATGTCGCCGGTGGCAGCTGCATCGCTTCCACCGCGCGCTTGAGCTCCTCGCGCGCGGCGTCGAGGCGCGCGCGCACGGCCGCGTCGCGGGTGGCGACGATGGCCGCGGCAAACAGGCCGGCGTTGGCGGCGCCCGCCTCGCCGATGGCGAAGGTGGCCACCGGCACGCCCTTCGGCATCTGCACGATGGAGAGCAGCGAGTCGAGCCCCTGCAGGTGCTTCGACGGCACCGGCACGCCGAGCACCGGCAGCGTCGTCTTGGACGCAATCATGCCGGGCAGGTGCGCGGCGCCGCCGGCGCCGGCGATGATGCAGGCGAGCCCGCGCGCGGCGGCCGTCGCGGCGTACTCGAACATGGCGTCGGGCGTGCGGTGGGCGGAGACGACGCGGGCTTCGTAGGCGACGCCCAGCGCGTCGAGCTGCTGGGCTGCATGACGCATCACGTCCCAGTCGCTCTGGCTGCCCATCACCACGCCCACCAGGGGCTTGCCCATGACGCCCGCTCCCGCGCGAAAAGGCGCCATTATACCCGCGGCCGCGGTGGGCCGCGGACCGCCCCGGGCGCGGGCTTCAGGCCGCCGCGCGGCCCTCGTGATAGGAGACGATGCGGGCCACCTCGTTGCGCGAGCCGAGGATCACCGGCACCCGCTGGTGGAGCTCTTCCGGCGCGATGTCGAGGATGCGGCCGTAGCCGGTGGAGGCCATGCCCCCCGCCTGCTCGACGATGAACGCCATCGGGTTGGCCTCGTACATCAGGCGCAGGCGGCCGGGCTTCGCCGGGTCCTTGGTGTCGCGCGGGTACATGAACACGCCGCCGCGCATCAGGATGCGATGCACATCCGCCACCATCGAGGCGATCCAGCGCATGTTGAAGTTGGCGCCGCGCGCCCCGGTGGTGCCGGCCAGGCATTCCTCGACGTAGCGCTTGACCGGCGGCTCCCAGAAGCGCTCGTTGGACGCGTTGATGGCGAACTCGCGCGTGTCGGCGGGGATCCTGAGGCCGGGATGGGTCAGGATGAACTCGCCCACCTCGCGGTCGAGCGTGAAGCCGTTCACGCCGTGGCCGCTGGTCAGCACCATCATCGTGGACGGGCCGTACAGCGCGTAGCCGGCGCAGACCTGCTTCGCGCCCGGCTGCAGGAAGTGCTCCAGCTTCGCCTCGTTGACGCCCGGCGGCAGCCGCAGAATCGAGAAGATGGTGCCGACCGAGACGTTGACGTCGATGTTGCTGGAGCCGTCGAGCGGATCGAACAGCAGCAGGTACTTGCCGCGCGGAAAGCGCGCCGGAATCGGCGAGATGTCGTCCAGCTCCTCGGAGGCCATCGCCGCCAGGTGCCCCGCCCACTCGTTGGAGCGCAGCATGACGTCGTTGGCGATGACGTCGAGCTTTTTCTGCGTCTCGCCCTGCACGTTCTGCGCGCCGGCCTCGCCCAGCACGCCGATCAGCGCGCCCTTGTTGACGGCATTCGCGATCACCTTGCAGGCGGTGACGACGTCGTTGAGCAGGCCGGTGAAATCGCCGGAGGCGCCGAGCTGGCGCTGCTCCTCGATCATGAACTGGGTGAGGGTGGTCTTCTCGTTCAGCATGTCGCTTCTCTCCCTTGGTCGAATTCAGTCGTCGTCGGCGCGGGCCGCGTCCAGCCGCGCCGCCAGCGCTTCTTCCATGATCTCCAGCACGCGCGCGCGCACCATCGACGCCGCCACGTGGTAGTAGCGCAGCTCGCAGGCCACCGGCCGGTCGAGCGCGTCGCGCGAGGCCGTGTCGAACGCCGCCCACGCCAGCACCGGCAGGTCGCCCAGCGCCGGATCGACGCAGATCCAGGCGTCGTCGCCGATCTCGAGCTCGAGACCCTTGAGTCCGGGCAGCGCCAGGCGCAGCGGCAGGCCGAGCCGCAGCCGCGCCAGCCGCCACAAGGTATGAATACCGTGCTCTTTTATCAGCAGGAGCTTCTTCTGAGATGATAATGACCCAGATATCACTAGAAAAGAATATCCACGATAGAAGAAATCCGATGGTAAAAAGATACACGTTATGAGAAATGTGCATGATGAATGCGGAGAATCCCA
>DATIUV010000075.1:0-9392 GCA_035466595.1 Pelomicrobium sp. | reverse complement strand
CGGTTTATTCGAACCCGCCGTTCTCTTCGCCTTTTCGTGTCTGCGGTCAAGGCGCCGTCGCTGTCCCGGCCCGCGCCAAGGAGTTGAGCGCGCGACCGCGCAACCCGGGCAACGGTCGTTTTCCGTGGACTCGCAGCATTCGCGGTGAAACGAATCGAGCCCTTCTCTGCGCCTCCCCGCCTCCGCGGTTAGGACTCTGTGTCCTGCCCCCGTCGCGCCACCGAATAGAGCTCCAGGGTTTGCTTGCGGGCGGCGTCGTGGTCGACGATGGGCGCCGGGTAGTCGCGGCCGATGACGACGCCGGCGCGCTCCTGCTCGCCTGCGTTCATCTCCCACGGCGCGTGGACGTGCCGGTCGTCACAGCCGTCGAGCTCCGGCAGATAACGCCGGATGAACCGCCCCTGCGGGTCGAACTTCCGCGACTGCGACACCGGATTGAAGATGCGGAAATACGGCTGCGCGTCGCAGCCGGTCGATGCCGCCCACTGCCAGCCGCCGTTGTTGGAGGCGAGGTCGTAGTCGATCAGCTGGTCGGCGAAGTATCGCTCTCCCCAACGCCAGTCGACGTGCAGGTCCTTCACCAGAAAAGACGCCGTCACCATGCGCAGCCGGTTGTGCATGTAGCCGGTGGTGTTGATCTGGCGCATGGCGGCGTCCACCAGCGGGTAGCCGGTGCGGGCCTCGCGCCAGGCGGCGAACTTCGCCTCGTCGTTGGGCCAGCGGATGGCGTCGTACTCCGGCTTGAACGCGCGATCGACGACGCGGGGGTGGCGGTAGAGGATCTGGCTGTAGAAATCCCGCCAGACGAGTTCCGACAGCCAGGTCGCCGCGCCGGCGCCCGCGCATTGATGCGCGAAGGCTGCCACGCGGCGAATCGAGATGGTGCCGAAGCGCAGATGCACGGAGAGGTAGGAGGGCCCCTTGACCGCCGGATAATCCCGCCGCTCGTGATAGGCGTCGATGCGGCCGGCGAAATCCGCGAACAGCGTCTCGGCACCGGACGCGCCGGCAGGCAGCCGCAGCGCGCGCAGATTGGTGCGCCGAAAGCCGATCTCCTCCAGCGATGGGAAGCGCCGCTCGGGCGGCGCCGCCAGCGCGCCCGCGTAGCGCTCCACCGGGTAGGGCTCGAGATGGAACGGCTCCAGCCGCCGGAGCCAGGCGTTCCTGTACGGCGTGAACACCGAGAATGGCCGGCCATCCTGCGTCAGCACCTCGTCGGTATCGAAGACCACGTGGTCCTTGTAGCCGTAAAAGTCGCGCCCGTCGGCTTCGAGGCGCAACGCCACCTCGCGGTCGCGGTCGATGGCCCCGGGCTCGTAGTCGCGGTTGGAGTAGACGGCCCCGGCCTGCAGTCGCGCCGCGAGCGCCGGGACCTCGTCGCGCGCGCGCCCGTGCAGGATCGTGAGGCCGCCGCCGAGGCGGGCCAGCGCCCCGTCGAGATCGCGCAGGCTCTCCCAGATGAACTCCACGCGGCGGTCCTCGCGCGAGGGCAATTTGTCGAGGATTTCGGTGTCGAAGACAAAGACGCCGTACACGCGCGCCGACGCCTTCAGCGCGTGGTAGAGCGCGGCGTTGTCCGCCAGCCGCAGATCGCGGCGGAACCACATGAGGGCCGTGGCGTAGCGCTTGGTCATCGGGCTGTCACACGAGGGGGAAGCAAATTGTGGCGGCGGGAGAGCGGGGATTACAATAGAACCATGTCGATCAACCTGACGCACCACTTCCTGATCGCCATGCCCAACATGGCCGATCCCTATTTCGCGAAGTCGCTGACCTACGTCTGCGAGCACAACGATCAGGGCGCGCTCGGGCTGGTGATCAACCGCCCCATCGACATGACCCTGCAGTCGCTGTTCGAGCAGATCAGCGTCGCGCTGGAGCCGAGCGAGCTGCGCAACATGCCGGTGCTGTTCGGCGGGCCGGTGCAGATGGACCGCGGCTTCGTGCTGCACCGACCGGTCGGCGGCTGGCAGTCGACGATGCCGGTGCAGGACGACATCGGGCTGACCACGTCGAAGGACATCCTGCAGGCCGTCGGCCGCGGCGAGGGCCCGCAGCGCATCCTGGTGACCCTCGGCTACGCGGGCTGGGCACCGGGCCAGCTGGAGCAGGAGATCACGCAGAATGCCTGGCTGACGGTGAACGCGCGCCCGGACGTGATCTTCGACCTCCCGGCCGAGGAGCGGCTGCCCGCGGCGATGCAGCTGCTCGGCATCGACTTCGCCAGCCTGTCCGAAGACGCCGGCCACGCCTGACGGCCCGACGACCGGCCGCCCTCATCCCATGGTGCGCGATGAACGGACCCCTGCGGGCACGGCGCTCGGCTTCGAC
This sequence comes from Pelomicrobium sp., assembly GCA_035466595.1. GTDB lineage: Bacteria > Pseudomonadota > Gammaproteobacteria > Burkholderiales > UBA6910 > DATIUV01. The sequence goes on along the minus strand of DATIUV010000075.1, from coordinate 7,061 downwards.
TTCGGCGAGCGCCGGATCGGCATCGCGGTCGGCACGGGAGCGCTGGGCGTCGCGCATCCGCTCGTCACGATCGAGGAGCCCGCGGCCGAACGCCGCTGGCAGGCGATCGACGCCGTGATCGCGGAGTGGCGCCCGGAGCTGCTGGTGATCGGGGTGCCGACGCGCGACGACGGCGAGCCCCATCCGGTCGCGCGGCAGGCCGAGCGCTTCGCCCGACGCCTGCGCGAGCGCTGCCGGCTGCCGGTCCGGCTGGTGGACGAGCGGCTGTCGTCCTGGGAGGCCGAGCAGGTCCTGCCGCGCAGGCGCGGCGGCCAGCGCCGCGGCGATCTGGACCGCTTTGCCGCCAAGCTCATCCTCGAGACCTATTTCAGCGCCCCGCAACTCGCCCGCGAGCCTTGATAGAATGCGGCTTTTCGCCCGCCCATGAAGATCAGCGACCTTCCTGGCGTCGACCAGCTGCTGGCGACGCTCTCGCAGCGGATGCGCGGCGCGGTGGATGAGAACACCGCGCTGGTCGGCATATTCACCGGCGGCGTGTGGCTCGCCGAGCGCCTGCACGCGGACCTCGGCATCCGCCACCCGCTGGGTACGCTGGACGTATCGTTCTACCGCGACGACTACCAGCAGCGCGGGCTCCCCCGCGCGGTGCGCCGCTCGTCGATCGATTTCGACGTCGAGAAACGCGACATCATCCTGGTGGACGACGTGCTCTACACCGGCCGTACCATCCGCGCGGCCATGAACGAGCTGTTCGACTATGGCCGTCCAGGGCGCATCCGGCTGGCCGCGCTGCTGGACCGCGGCGGCCGCCAGCTGCCGATCTGCGCCCAGTTCGTCGCCGCCGAGGTGGAAGCGCCGCCCGACCGGCTGATCAGCCTCCGGCGCGACGACGCCGGCGCCCTGCGGCTCGAGCTGGAGCCGCCGAGGACCTGATCTCCTTGGAAAGCGCGGGCGGATTCTCTAAAATCCCGAAAATTCCCCCGCGCCGATGGCCAACGACCCGCAGCTGACCGCCGAGGGTGCGCTCCAGCACCTGCTCTCCATCGAAGGCCTGCCCGCTTCCGTTCTGCATCAGATCCTCGACACCGCCGACTCCTTCGTCGGCGTGACCGAGCGGGAAGTGAAGAAGGTCCCGCTGCTGCGCGGCAAGGCCATCTTCAACCTGTTCTTCGAGCCCTCGACCCGCACCCGCACCACCTTCGAGATCGCCGCCAAGCGCCTGTCCGCCGATGTCGTCAATCTCGCCATCGCCACCTCGTCGCAGACCAAGGGCGAGACGATTCTCGACACGGTCGACAACCTGTCCGCCATGCAGGCGGACATGTTCGTCGTGCGCCACGCGCAGTCGGGCGCCGCGCACCTGATCGCGCGCCACGTGCGCCCGGGGATCTCGGTGATCAACGCCGGCGACGGCCGCCATGCGCACCCGACCCAGGCGCTGCTCGACATGTACACGATCCGTCACTACAAGGGCGACTTCCGCGCGCTCACGGTGGCGATCGTCGGCGACGTGCTGCACTCGCGGGTGGCGCGCTCCCAGATCCACGCGCTGACCACGCTCGGCGTGCCGGAGCTGCGCGTGATCGGTCCGAAGACGCTGCTGCCGCGGGATGTCGAGCGCCTGGGCGTGCACGTATTCCACGACGTGCACGCCGGCCTGCGCGACGTCGACGTAGTGCTGATGCTGCGGCTGCAGAACGAGCGCATGGTGGGCTCGTTCCTGCCGAGCCCGCAGGAGTACTTCAAGTACTACGGGCTGACGCTGGACAAGCTCCGCCTGGCGAAGCCCGACGCCATCGTCATGCACCCGGGACCGATGAACCGCGGCGTCGAGATCGACTCCAGCGTGGCGGACGGGCCGCAGTCGGTGATCCTGCCGCAGGTGCGCTTCGGCATCGCCGTGCGCATGGCGGTGATGAGCATCCTCGGCGGCGGCCGCGAGCCGGCGGCGGCCTAGCGGAGCGACGCAGTGCGCATCCACATCCAGGGCGGGCGCCTGATCGACCCCGCCAACGGCGTCGACGCGAAGCACGATCTGTTCATCGCCGACGGCGTCGTCGCGGCGGTCGGCAAGGCGCCGGCGGGTTTCAACGCCGAGCGCGTGATCGACGCCACCGGCCTCGTGGTCTGCCCCGGCCTGGTGGACCTGGCGGCGCGCCTGCGCGAGCCGGGATTCGAGTACAAGGCGACGCTGCAATCCGAGCTGGCGGCGGCCGTCGCAGGCGGCGTGACCAGCCTCGCCTGCCCGCCGGACACCGACCCGCCGCTGGACGAGCCGGGGCTGGTGGAGATGCTCAAGCATCGCGCGCGGCTCATGAACCTGGCGCACGTCTACCCGGTCGGCGCGCTCACCCAGCAGTTGAAGGGCGAGCGGCTCACCGAGATGGCGGAGCTCACGCACGCGGGCTGCGTCGGCTTCTCGCAGGCGGACGCGCCGATCGTCAACACGCTGGTGTTCTACCGGGCGCTGCAGTACGCCGCCACCTTCGGCTTCGCGGTCTGGCTGCGCCCCGACGACGCGTTTCTGGGGACCAGCGGGGTCGCCCACGACGGCGAGGTGGCGTCGCGGCTGGGCCTGCCGCCGATCCCGGCGGTATCCGAGCCGCTGGAAGTGGCGCGCACCCTCGCCCTTGCGCGCGACACCGGCGCACGCGTGCACTTCTGCCGCGTCTCCCACGCCGACTCGCTCGCGCTGATCGCCGCCGCCAAGGCCGATGGCCTGCCGGTCACCTGCGACGTTTCCATCAATCATCTGCACCTGTCGGTGACGGACATCGGCTATTTCGACAGCAACTGCCGGCTGACCCCGCCGCTGCGCAGCCTGCGCGACCGCGACGCGTTGCGCGCGGGGCTCAAGAGCGGCGTCATCGACGCGCTGTGCTCCGACCACGCGCCGGTGGACGACGACGCCAAGCAGCTGCCTTTCGGCGAAGCGCAGCCCGGCGCCGTCGGCCTCGAGCTGCTGTTGCCGATGACACTGAAATGGGCCGGGATCGCCGGCGCGCCGCTGTCCCAGGCCATCGCGCGCGTGACGTCAGCGCCGGCGCGGGTGCTGGGCATCGACGCCGGCAGGCTGTCGCCGGGCGACCCCGCCGACGTCTGCGTCTTCGATCCGGCCGCGGCATGGCGTGTCACGCCGGCCGCGTTGAAGAGCCAGGGCCGAAACACGCCGTTCGCCGGCTACGAGGTGCTCGGCCAGGTGCGCTCCACGCTGGTGAGCGGCGCCGTCGTCCACGAGGCATGATTCCCCGACGGAACCCGCGGCCGGCGCTGCCGGCCTAACAATTTTCCGGCGCGGCCCCCCGGTGCGCGCGATCCCGACGGCATGGGGCTTCTGCACCTCTCATGCGATTCCAGCACCGCATCACGCTTTGGCTCCTGGCACTGCCATTCTCCGCCGCGCTGGCGCTGGCGGTCTTCTTTCTGCTGGAGCTCGACCTTCCCTATCGGCTGGCGATGGCCGCAGCCGTGTTCATCGTCAGCGAGCTGACGTTGCACCATCTCGCCGCGAAGATTCCCGCGCGCACCGGGCCCGAGGCGCTGCGGGGCTCGCGCGCGACGGTCGTCGGCGATTTCGAGGAAGATGGCGAGGGCGCGCTGGCGCGCTACGTCCGCGTCAATGGCGAGCGCTGGCGGGCGCGGGCACCGCTCGCACAGCGCGACGCGCTACGCGCCGGCGCCCCGGCACGGATCGAGCGCATCGAAGGGCTGACGGTGTGGGTCGCCGGCGGCGAGTGACGGCCGCACCGGCGCCGGAACAGAAAACGCCCGGCGGAGCCGGGCGAGCATCGTCGAACGGAGAGGAGGAACCCGGGATCCGGCGGTTCAGGCCGCCGCCCACTTGTCGGACATCAGCTTCGCGATCGGCTCGGAGAGTTCGTAGACGCTGGCCACCGCCAGCTCGGGACCGTAGGGCACGCCCTCGCGCACGGCGCGCCGGCGCAGCCGCTCCTCGTGGATCTCCAGCACGTCCTGCGGAAACGGCATCAGGCCGGGATCGACGATGCGCAGGTAGCCGTCGGCGTCGCGCGCCGGCATGACGCGGCTCTTGCACCAGCGGTTGGGCGACCAGGGAATGTCCATCACCCCGGCCTCGAAGGCGCGGATGGTGCCGATGGCGGCGTCGCCATCGCCCATCTCGAGCGTCTTGTCGATGATGGCGCGCACCTCGCGCTTGATGAGAGACACCTCGTCCCGGAACTCGGGCAGCGCGTCGAGGCGGATCTGGCGCGCGAGATAAATCGCCATGCGCGTCGTGCGCAGGCCCTCGGCGTTGGCCTGCGGCGTCGGGATGCCGAATGCTTCGTGCGTGCTCTTGGTGGTCACCGACACCGCGCCGGCCACCGCCGCCAGCGTGCCGCCATAGGCCACCAGCGCCGCGGATTGAGCGTCATCGTGGGGCCAGGCGCCCATCCAGTGCAGCAGCGTGACCGGCGTGAAGACGTCGGCGTAGCCCGCTTTCTGCAGGTACTCCTGCACGAGCTCACGGCAGGCGGTGACCGCGGCGGCGTCCTGGATCAGGTGCAGGGTCTGGCCCATCTCCAGGCCGTAGTTCTTCACGCCCTGGGCCGCGGCCAGCAACGCGTCGAGCACGCAGGTCATGATGGCGATCGACGGCGGGATGTTGGTGCCGGTCAGGAAGCCCGGCTGCCGGCGGTGCAGCTCGATGCCGTGCTCCTGGTAGAGCGCGGCGAGACGGTCGAGGTACTGGTAGTTGCGGATGCCGTCCTCGATCGACAGCTCCTTGATGTAGGAGGTGGTGTAGGCGATGCCCGAGCCGAGGTAGCCGGTGTAGCCCGAGGCGAAGCCGATCTCGCCCGTGAGCTTCGGCATCGAGGTCCCCGTCAGCATGATCGCGGGCTTGTCGATCGCCTCGATCAGCTTGCGGCTCACCTCGACGCCGTAGTTGACGATCGGGTAGCCGTTCAGCATCGAGCGGCCCTCGCGCTCGGACTCCTCGATGCCCTTTTGCGCCAGCGCCCACTGCTCGTTGCGGGTGTAGCTGTCGGTGGTCGTGGGCACGATGTCGGCCAGCCCCTCGCGGTCCAGCGTCTGCATCAGCTCGAGCTGCGCGCGGAAGGTGCCGAAGCCGCCGCGGGGCTGCGTCAGGCAGCGGCCTTCGTCGACGGCGCGCCGCATGACGTAAGGCAAACACTTGTGCCGCGGCAGCTCGCGGTGCAGCGCGACGGCCTCCTCCAGCCGTACTTCCTTGCCGGTCGGCCAGCGCGCCAGGTTTTCGGCGCGCATGCGCGCGAAGAGTTCATCCGGGATGCGCTGCTGTGATAACGGCAGCCTGGTCTCAGGCGCGAGCACTGCGCTCATGGCGAACCTCCTTGTCGAGCGTAACCAGACCCTGCGCCGCAAGGCGGAAGGCGCGGACGGGTTCCACCTGCGCCAGCAGGCCGCAGGCATAGAGGGAATAGTCGCGATCCAGCAGCAGGCGCGGCGCGCGCGGACGCAGCGACGCCGGATCGTCCGCGTCAGCCAGCGCCGTCTCCAGGATCGAGCGCGGCTCCGCGCTGTGCACCAGCACGCCGCCGGTGCCGATGACGGTGGCCACCTCGGAGAGATCCTTGCCGTGCTGCACCTGCGCCGGACCCTGTACCGTGAACACCGCCTCCACCGTGCCGGCGTGGCGCTTGACCGCGAGGCGGATGGCCGCACGGCCGAGAGCGCGGTCCAGCGCGGTTTCCTCGGGCGTGGCCGGCACACGCTCGACGTCGCGGGCGAGCTCGCCGATCAGCCGCTCGGCGGCGGCGACATCGAGGCCGGCGTCCGCCGCCAGCGCCTGCAGGCCGGCCGCTTCGGCGATCGCCTGCGCGTTGTGGCGCATGCCGAGGTCGCCCTCCACCGTGCGCTTCACGCGCGGCTCCGGCAGGCCGTAGGGAATGACGCCCTGCCGGGATGGCGCCCCCTCGCAGACCGAGTGCACGTCGGTGGTGGCGCCGCCGGGGTCGACCACCAGCAGCGCGCCGAGCCCGGCCTCGCTTTCGCAGCCGTCGGCGAGCAGGCGCGCGCCCTCCATCACGGCGGCTGGCGTCGGCATCAGCACCGCGTCGAACATCGACTGCGCACGATCGATGCCCTTGGCGTGAACGATGCGGTCGATGAACACCTGCCGGATCGCCGCGCGCGCCGGCTCGATGTTGAGGACGTTGAACTCCGGCATCACATTCTCGGTGGTGATCAGCGTCTTCGCCGCAAGCGCCTCGACGGCCTCGTCCGCCGCCGCGCGATTGCCCGCGTAGACGATCGGGCAGGCGACAGCGCTCGCGCCCAGCATGCCGGCGTTGTGCAGCACCACCTCGGCATTGCCGCCGTCGGTGCCGCCCGCCAGCAGCAGGATGTCCGGCGCCAGCTCCTCGATGCGGCGCACGTCGCCGCGCGTGAGGCGGTAGGCGAAGGTGCCGACGAGCTTGGCGCCGGCACCCAGCGCCGCTCGCCGCGCCGCCTCGGCGGTGAGCTCCTTCACCAGCCCCACCGTCACCATGCGCAAGCCGCCGGCGGCGCTGGAGGAGGCCAGCCGGTACGTGAACGAAGGCAGCTTGCCGATGTGCGCTTCCAGGTCGGCGAGCGCCCGGGTCATGCCGACGGTGATGTCGGTGGTGACCGTCGATGGACCCTGGCCGGCGCCGATGATGCGCGCGCGATCGAGGTCCACCGCGCGCAGCTTGGTGTAGGTGCTGCCGAAATCGATGAGCAGCGCGGTTTTCATGCGGTCAATTCAGCCCACCACCGAGACACCGAGGCACAGAGAAAATTCCTGTTGAACGCAAAGGGCGCAGAGAGCGCAAAGAAACCAGTAACGCATTTTTTCCTTCTCTCCTCTGCGTCCTTTGCGTCCTTTGCGTTGAAAGCGCCTTTCTGCCGTTTCCCTCTGTGCCTTGGTGTCTCTGTGGTGAACAAAGCCTTCTCGGCAATCGACACGATCACGCCTCCGCGCGCTGCCGGCCTTCCGCGCGGGCGGCGAAGTCGCGCGCCAGGATGTCGATCACGTCGTCCGTGCGGGTCCCCGGCGGGAACGCGCGGTCGAAGCCCATGGCGACGAAACGCCGCTCGAC
>DATIUV010000074.1:0-12202 GCA_035466595.1 Pelomicrobium sp. | reverse complement strand
AGGAACTGCGAGCCGAAATGGGATCGCAAGCGGCAGTCGACCTGCACGCGTCCGACCAGATCCTGATTTACCTTGCTCTCGCCGGCGGCCGCTCGGCCATCACCGCCCGCGCGTTGAGCACGCACGCCGCCACTACCATCTGGCTGATCGAGCAGTTCCTGCCGGTGCGGTTCGACGTGTCCACCGCCGGCGCCCTGACCCGCATCGCGTGTCGGCCGGCGTGAACACCCGTTGTCCCGCGCGGGCGGCCTCAGGTATCGTCTTGACAACGCCCGCACGCCGCCATGGCCACGTCCCTTGCCCCGTCCGCCGTCGATCCACATGCCGTCATCCAGGCGGCGCTGGAGCGCATGGGCCTCGTCGCCCACGGCGAGCGCCCGCCGCTCACGCCGCTGACCGGCGGCGTGTCTTCGGAGATCTACCGCGCCGACACGGCGCGCGGCCCCGTCTGCGTCAAGCGCGCGCTGCCCAAGCTCAAGGTGACGCAGGAATGGCTGGCGCCGGTCGAGCGCAACCGGTTCGAGTACGCGTGGTTCGAGACCGCCGCGCGCGTCGTGCCGGCGGCGGTGCCGACGCTACTGGGCATGGACGAGGAATCCGGCAGCTTCGCCATGGCCTATCTCGATCCGGTCCGCTATCCCGTCTGGAAGGCGCAGCTGCGCGACGGCGTGATCGAGGAGACGACGGCGGCGGAAGTCGGCCGGCGCGTCGCCGCGATCCACGCGGCGACCGCGGGCGACCCGGCCGTCGCCCGGCGCTTCGCCACCGATGCCATCTTCTTCCCGATCCGCCTCGAGCCCTATCTGGTGGCGACCTCGCGCGTGCACGAGGACATCGCCTGCGCGCTCACCGATCTGGCCGAGGCCACTGCTTCCACCCATCGCGCGCTGGTGCACGGCGACGTGAGCCCGAAGAACATCCTGGTCGGCCCCGACGGCCCGGTCTTGCTCGACGCCGAGTGCGCGTGGTACGGCGACCCGGCGTTCGACCTCGCCTTCTGCCTCAACCACCTGCTGCTCAAATGCCTGTGGCGTCCGCAGTGGCGCGATCGCTACCTGGCGTGCTTCGACGCGCTGGCCGCCGCGTATCTCGCCGGCGCCGCCTGGGAGCCACGCGCCGGCCTCGAAGCCCGCGCGGCGCAGCTCTTGCCGGGGTTGTTCCTCGCGCGCGTCGACGGCAAATCGCCGGTGGAGTACGTCACCGACGAGGCGGACAAGGACCGCGTGCGGCGCGTCGCGCGCTCGTTCTTCGTCCAGCCGACGGCGCGGCTGAAGGACGTGCGCGCGGCGTGGCGGGCGGAACTCGCACGCCAATGAGCCGTGTCGTTCACCGCAGAGGCGCAGAGGCGCGGAGAGAGCCAGGCCCTTTCAACTGCAAGGGTCACAAAGGACGCGGAGACTGCTCTATTGCTGTCTCCCTTGCGTCCTTCGCGTCCTTGACGGTTCGATGAATTTTGTCTGTGCCTCTGTGGTGAATCCTTCCGACACTGAACGAGGACGATGACCGACACCACCATCACCCGCATCGGCGCGCGGCGCGTGTGGGACTCGCGCGGCCGGCCCACCGTCGAGGCGGAAGTGCACCTCGCCTGCGGCGCGGTCGGCCGCGCCATCGCGCCGGCCGGCGCGTCGCGCGGCAGCCGCGAGGCTGTCGACCTGCGCGACGGCGGCGCGCGCTTCGGCGGGCTCGACGTCACGCGCGCCATCGGCGGTATCGAGGGTCAGGTCGCCACGGCGCTCACGGGTCGCGACGCGACGCAGCAGGCGGAGATCGACGCCGTCCTCGTGCAGCTCGACGGCACGCCGACGTTCGAGCGGCTGGGCGGCAATGCCGCCATCGCGGTGTCCATGGCCACGCTGCACGCCGCGGCGGCCGCCAATTACGAGCCGCTCTGGAACTATCTCGCCGGCGGCGGGCCGGTGCGCCTGCCGCTTCCGGAAATCCAGATCTTCGGCGGCGGCGCGCACGCGGGCCGCCGCGTCGACATCCAGGACTTCATGGTCATCGCCGCCGGCGCGGAGAACTTCGCCGAGGCGCTGGAGATGACCGCGGAGGTCTACCGCGCAGCCGGCGAGCTGATGGCGGAAGCCGGCAAGCTGCGAGGCGTCGCCGACGAGGGCGGTTACTGGCCGGCGTTCGACAGCAACGAGCAGGCGCTCGAAACGCTGGTGCGCGCGATCGAGCGCGCCGGCTACACGCCGGGCGACGACGTCGCGATCTCGCTCGACGTCGCCGCATCCCAGTTCGGCTCGAAAGGCCACTACAAGCTCACACTGGATCGCTGGGAGCGCGACCGCGACGGCATGATCGAGCTGCTGCTCGCCTGGCTCGACCGCTACCCCATCGTCTCGGTCGAGGACCCGCTGGCGGAGGACGACAGCCTCGGCATGATGGCGTTCACGCGCGCCGCGGGGGATCGCGTACAGGTAATCGGCGACGACTTCCTCGTCACCAGCGCGACGCTGGTGGCGAACGCGGCCGACGCCGGCACCTGCAACGCGGTGCTGATCAAGCCCAACCAGGCCGGCACCGTCACGGCGGCGAAGGCGGCGCTGGACGCCGGCAGGAACGCGGGCTTCGGCACGATCGTGTCGGCCCGCTCCGGCGAGACCGAGGACTTGACCATCGTGCACCTCGCCGTCGGCTGGGACGCCGGCCAGCTCAAGGTCGGCTCATTCTCGCGCTCCGAGCGCATGGCGAAGTGGAACGAGGGCGTGCGCATCGAGGAGGCGCTGGGCAAGGCAGCGCGCTTCGCGGGACGCGCAGTGTTTCGTCGCTGACAGCGAGCCCTCGGTTCGCATGCTGCCCGAGCGGGTGCTAAGATTCATCGAAATGTCGAAGACGTGGTCCACACCCGCGTGGCGGGGTCATTTCTCGGTCGCGACGTTTGCGCTGGCGCTTGCATCGCTGTTGGTCCCGCCCTTGGCCGCCGCCGAGCAGTCGAGTGAGCCGCGCACCCTCGAGATCGACATCAAGCCCTGGACCGGCGATTTCGACAAAATGGTCGAGCGCCGCCAGATCCGGGTGCTCGTCCCCTACAGCCGCACCCTGTATTACAACGACATGGGCCATGACCGCGGTCTCACCGCCGAACTCGTGCGGGACTTCGAGCGATACGTCAACAAGAAGCACGCCAAGGCGCTCGACAAACGCCCGGTAACCGTCTATCTGATCCCTGTCACCCGCGACGTGCTGATCTCCGACGTCGCCGAGGGGCTGGGAGATATCGCCGCCGGCAACCTGACAGAGACGCCGGAACGACTGAAGCTCGTTGATTTCGTCGCCCCGAAAGACCGCAAACCCGTCAGCGAGCTGGTGGTGACCGGCCCAAAGTCCCCGGCCATCGACCGCATCGACGATCTGGCCGGCAAGCAATTTCACGTTCGCAAGTCCTCCAGCTATTACCACAGCCTGGTGGCCCTGACCGAGCGCTTCAGGAAGGAACGGAAGAAGAAGATCACGATCACCGTTGTGCCCGACGCCCTGGAGGACGAGGACCTGCTGGAGATGCTTAACGCCGGTATCGTTAAGCTGATCGTCGTGGACGACTGGAAAGCACGCATGTGGGCGCAGGTGCTGCCCAAGATCAAGGTCACCGACGTCGCGGTCGCCGAGGGCGGCTACACCGGCTGGGCAATCCGCAAGGAAAGCCCCAAGCTGGCAGCGGAGATCAATGATTTCTACGTCAACTGGGCGAAGAAGCAGGGCGTGATCGACTACCGCGGTGTCCAGTTCCAGAAGCGCATCAAGCAAATCGTCAACAACACAGAAACCGCGGAATGGAAGCGCTTCGAGCAGATCCTGAAGCTGTTCGAGACGTATGGCGAGAAGTACAACCTTGACCCCCTGATGCTGGCGGCCTTGGGCTACCAGGAGTCACGCCTCAACCAGGCTGCGCGCAGCCCCGCCGGCGCCATCGGCGTGATGCAGCTCATGCCGCCCACGGGAGCAGCGATGAAGGTCGGCAACATCACCATCCTGGAGCCCAACATTCACGCCGGCGCCAAGTACCTGGACCACCTGATGACGCAGTATTTCGCGGACGCCAATTTCAGCGAGGAGGTACGGCCGCTGTTCGCCTTCGCCAGCTACAACGCCGGCCCGGGGCGCATCGCCAGCCTGCGCAAGGAGGCGCAGAAGCGCGGCCTCGACCCGGACAAGTGGTTCAACAACGTCGAGCTGGTGGTGGCCGAGAAGGTCGGCATCGAGACCACCACCTACGTGCGCAACATCTACAAGTACTACACCGCGTACAAGCTTCAGCTCGAGACGCTGGAGGACCAGCGCAAGGCGCGCGAGCAGGTGGCGCCGGCGGCGAAGTAGGCGCCGCCGGCGCAGCGCCGGCAAAGCGGCCGCGGCCGTCGCCCGCACCGCAGCCCCGTCCACGCGCTGAACCGGCGCAGCGGGATGCCGGTCTGACGCAAGAACAGCTCGATCCCACGACAACCGGGAACCCTCTCATGACGACAATTATCGGCATCGCCGGCAGCCTGCGCGCCGGCTCCTTCAACGCAGCGCTGCTCGGCGCCGCGGCCGAGCTCGCGCCCGCCGGCTGCACCATTGAGATCGGTTCGATCCGCGGCATCCCGCTCTACGACGGCGACGTCGAGGCGAAGGACGGCATCCCCGGACCGGTCGCGGCGCTGAAGGAGCGCATCGCCGCCGCCGATGGCCTGCTGCTGGTCACGCCGGAGTACAACAACTCGATGCCCGGCGTGTTCAAGAATACGATCGACTGGCTCTCGCGCCCGCCGAAGGACGTGCCGCGCGTGTTTCGCGGCAAGCCGGTAGCGCTGATCGGCGCCTCGCCCGGCCGCATGGGCACCGCGTTCTCCCAGACCGCGTGGCTGCAGGTGTTTCGCGCGCTCGGGATGCGGCCGTGGTTCGGCGCAACGCTTTACGTCGGCGGCGCCGCCGCGCTGTTCGACGCCGAAGGCAGGCTCACTGACGCCGACACGCGCAAGCGGCTCGCTGCCTTTGTCGAGGGGTTCTCGGCTTACTGCGCGGCCTGAAATTCAACGGGGCGGTTTCACCTCGCCCGCCCCTCGGGCACAATGCCGGACTCGACCGCCCGAAGTTGAATCCGCTTGGCATCCAAATCGAAGAAGCGCCGGTCGTCACGCGCTCCACAGTCGCCGGCCGGCGCGCGTAAGCCCGACGGCTCCTCCAAGCCCTCGCTGCTCCCCGCGGTGGTCATCGGCGTCATCGCGCTGGCGGCGGGCGCGGGCCTGTTTGCGTGGCTGGCCACGGCGCCGACGCCCGAGCAACGACCCGCCGAGGCCCCGAAGCCGGAGGCCGCCGCCGGCGGGCCGGCCGAACCCGGGACGGTTCCGTCCCTGCCGGCGCCCCGCTTCGTCGGCAGCGCCGCGTGCAAGGATTGTCACGCGGCCGAACACCAGGCCTGGCAGGGATCGCAGCACGACCGCGCCATGCAGCACGCAAGCGCGTCGACCGTGCTCGGCGACTTCAAAGGCGCCGTCTTCCGCTACGCCGGCGTCGAATCGCGCTTCTTCACGCGCGACGGCAAATTCTTCGTCCGCACCGACGGCCCCGACGGCGCGCTCGCCGACTTCGAGATCAAGTACACGTATGGCGTGTATCCGCTGCAGCAGTACCTGGTCGAGTTTCCCGACGGCCGCGTCCAGGCGCTCTCCATCACCTGGGACGCGCGGCCCGCATCCGAGGGCGGCCAGCGCTGGTTCCACCAGTACCCGAAAGAGAGAATCGACCACCGCGACGAGCTGCACTGGACCAAACGCGCGCAGAACTGGAACTTCATGTGCGCCGATTGCCACTCCACCGACCTGCGCAAGAACTACGACGCGCGCGACGACCGGTTCGCGACGGCGTGGGCCGAGATCAACGTCGGCTGCGAGGCGTGCCACGGGCCCGCGTCGAACCACGTCGCCTGGGCGCGCGAAAAGCCGGCGGACGCGGCCAAGGGGCTCACGGTCGCGCTCGACCAACGCCGTAACGTGACCTGGACCATCGACCCGGCCACCGGCAACGCGACGCGCAGCCGACCGAAGTCTGGCGAGGCCGAGATCGAGGTCTGCGCGCAGTGCCACGCGCGTCGCGCCCAGATCGCCGAGGGCTATCACGCCGGAAAACCGTTCCTCGACTATTACCTGCCGTCGCTGCTCGTGCCGCCGCTCTACTACGCGGACGGCCAGCAGCGGGACGAGGTCTACATCTGGGGCTCGTACCTCCAGAGCAAGATGCACGCGAAGGGGGTGACCTGCAGCGACTGCCACGAGCCGCACTCGCAGCAGCTGCGCGCGCCGGGCAACGCCGTGTGCGCCCAGTGCCATCTGCCGGCGAAGTACGACGCGCCGTCGCACCATTTCCACGCGACGGGAAAGGCCGGCAGCCGATGCGTCGACTGCCACATGCCTGCGACCACGTACATGGTCATCGACCCGCGCCGGGATCACAGCCTGCGGATCCCGCGGCCGGACCTCACGGTATCCATCGGTACGCCGAACGCCTGCAACGGCTGCCATGCCGACAAGACGCCGAAGTGGGCCGACGCGACGGTTCGAAAATGGTACGGCCACGCTCCGCAGGGCCATCAGCAGTTCGCCACGGCGTTTCACGAGGCCGAGATCGGCGCGGCCGGGGCGGGGCCGTCGCTTTCCCCGCTGGTCAATGATTCCGGGGAGCCCGCCATAGTTCGCGCGACGGCGGCGTCGCTGCTCGGCGGCTTCCCGTCCCAGACGATGTACGACGCGATCCGGCGTGGACTGGCCGATCCCGACCCGCTGGTGCGGCTCGGGACCCTGCAGGCGGTGGACGCGATCCCCGCCGAGCGGCGCGCGCCCCTGGTCGTGCCCCTGCTCAAGGACCCGCTGCGCGCGGTGCGCATCGAGGCCGTGCGATTGCTGGCGCCGCTGCCCGACGAGGCGTTCTCGCCCCAGCAGAGGACGTGGTTCGAAGCGGCTGCCGACGAGCTCATCGCCGCGCAGAATTACAACGCCGACCGGCCGGAAGCGCGCACGTCCCTCGGCACCTTCTACGCGGCGCGCGGTCGGATCGAGGACGCCGAGCGCTGGCTGCGCTCGGCAATCGCGATGGAGCCGCGCCATGTTCCCGCGTACGTCAACCTCGCCGATCTGCGCCGCGCGCAGGGGCGCGACACGGGCGCCGAAGCGGTGCTGCGCGAGGGATTGGTCGCCAATCCAAACGACGCGTCACTGCATCACGCGCTGGGCCTCGCGCTCGTCCGCCTTCAGCGCATGCCGGAGGCGTTGACCGAACTCCGACAGGCGACGCAGCTCGCGCCCGGCAACACGCGTTTTGCGTACGTATACGCGATCGGCCTGAACTCGGCCGGCCGCGCGGCGGATGCGCTGAAGGAAATCGACCGCGCGCTGAAACTTCATCCGGACAATCGCGAGCTGCTGATGGCCGGCGCGCTGTTCGCGCGCGATGCCGGCGCCGCCGGAAGGGCCGCGGCGTACGCGAAGCGCCTGCAGGAGCGCTACCCTGGCGATCCGCAGGCGGCGCAGCTGGCCCGGGAGCTCGCCGGAACGCCCCTGACCCGGTGACGCACCGACAAAGCGGTCTGCGGAATCCGGCTAGACGGCTGATCGCGCGGCGCGACTAGAATATCGTTCGTCGCGCAGCAGCTCCTCTCGAGGATGCGGCCGCGCGACGATCGTCCCGTCATGCAACCGGGATTTCTCCTCTCTCACGCCCCGCCCGACGGCGGGGCGTTACTTTTCTCTGCGCGTCAACGCGGCCGGGCCAGGCGCAAGGTCGCCGCCGGCAGCTCGCCGAACAACGCGCGGTAGTGGGCGGAGAACCGCCCGAAGTGGTAGAACCCCCAGCGCGTCGCGACGTCCGCAACCCGCGCGTCGCCGGGACCGAGGGCGATCAGCTCGCGCCTCGCGAGGTTGAGCCGCATCACCGCATGCCACTTGCGCGGCGAGACTCCGTACGCGTTCCTGAAGGCATACTCCAGCGCCCGCTCGCTCGCGCAGACATGAAGGCACAGCGCCTCGCTGCTGTAGGGCCGGTCCGCATGCTCGCGCAGGAACTCCTCGGCGCGCTGTAGAACACGCAGGCTGCGTTCGGCGCGCACGCCTACCCGAACCGCGACCTCGGGATCGGCGCTTGCCAGCGCGCGGACCAGTGCCTCGAGCAGCTGCTCCCGCACGTCGATCGAGGCGAGCTCGGCGATGGCCCGGCCCCGCGCCGAGGCGCCCGCGCGGAACGCGCAGTTGACGAGGCGGACCAGGGCGTTGCCCTCCCTCGGCGCCGGCCGGACGTTGCTCATCCGATCGAGCGGAATCGCCAACGGCGCGTCAATACAACGTTTTGCCGCGTGAACGAAGGTCTGCAGGGGAACCAAAAACGCCGCCCAGGTCCAATTTCCCTTCGCCGGGCGGCAGTAAAGCTCGCCGCCCGGGGGGTGCACCTGAATATCCAGCGTCGCGGCCGAGTGCCCGTTGATGAAGGTCGGCTCGTCCGACGCCATCATGATGCCAAAGGCGAGATGCTCCTTGCCGAATGCGCCCTGCGCGACGATGGGCAGGCTGTAGCAGCCCGAATCGAGTGAGCACTCGCCGAGGACGAGCCGCTGGTGAAAAACCCGGAAGCCGCCGCCGTGCAGCAACCGCTGCTCGAATCGCGAATCGCGGATCACGCCCAGCAGCTGGTCAGGGTCGAAACCCTCCAGCGAGAAGCTGCGGTACTCGAAGGGCAGGCGAGAACTGAACACGGCGACCCCTATGGGGAGCAGGCCCGTGGCGCGCAAGCGACCCGAGCCGAGATCCCCGCAGAATCCCCCCCAACTGCGAAGGGCGTTATCCGTTGCCGACGGCCCGCAGCCGGTGAAGGCGGTCCGTCAGCGGAAGCGTTGACCGGAGGCCCCCGCCCGGGGCGCGCTGGACCCACGCGGTAGCCAAGGCCAGCCTAACGATGTCCCGAGACTTTGTGCGGAAATCGGATAGACGTCAATGCGGCAGTCCGGGTAACGTCGGCCGACCCGCGCGATAGCGGCCGAGCCGGCGCAGCGCGCGAATGGGTTCGCGCCACGGTTTGCGCCGTCAAGAAAGACAACTCAAGGAAGGAGACCCCCCATGATCCGTTCAGCGGCCTTGCTCGTTCTCGCGCTCGCGAGCGTCGCCCTGCCGTTCGCGGCGCAGGCCCAAAGCACCGCCAAGAAACCCAACGTCCTGGTGATCTGGGGCGACGACATCGGCACCTGGAACATCAGCCACAACAACCGCGGCATGATGGGCTACCGCACGCCCAACATCGACCGCATCGCCAAGGAAGGCGTCGCCTTCACGGATTACTACGGGCAGCAGAGCTGCACGGCGGGCCGCGCCGCATTCCTGAACGGCAGCGTCCCGGTGCGCACCGGCATGACCAAGGTCGGCCTGCCCGGCGCCAAGGAAGGCTGGCAGAAGACCGACGTGACCATCGCGACCGTGATGAAGAGCCTCGGCTACGCGACCGGCCAGTTCGGCAAGAATCACCAGGGCGATCGCAACGAGCATCTGCCGACGGTCCACGGTTTCGACGAGTTCCTCGGCAACCTGTATCACCTGAACGCCGAGGAAGAGCCGGAGAACCGGGACTACCCGCGGGACATGAAACTGCGCGACGGTCGAACCTTCGCGCAGACGTTCGGCCCGCGCGGCGTGCTGCACTGCTTCGCCACCGACAAGGACGACCCCGCCGAGGACCCGCGCTCCGGCCGGATGGGCATGCAGAAGTGCAAGGACACCGGCCCGCTGACCAAGAAGCGCATGGAGACGATCGACGACGAGACGGTCGCCGCCGCCAAGGACTTCATCCAGCGCCAGCACAAGGCCGGCAAGCCCTGGTTCGTCTGGTGGAACGGCACGCGCATGCACTTCCGCACGCACGTCAAGGCGGAGCACACCGGCATCGCCGGACCAGACGGCGACGAGTATCACGACGGCATGGTCGAGCACGACATGCACGTCGGCCAGCTGCTCAAGCTGCTCGACGACCTCGGCATCGCCAACGACACCATCGTCTACTACTCGACCGACAACGGTCCGCACTACAACACCTGGCCGGATGCCGGCACCACGCCGTTCCGCAGCGAGAAAAACTCGAACTGGGAAGGCGCTTACCGGGTCCCGGCATTCGTCCGCTGGCCCGGCAAGTACCAGGCCGGCGTCACCCTGAACGGCATCGTCGCGCACGAGGACTGGCTGCCGACGTTCGCCGCCGCCGGCGGCGACCCGCAGATCAAGGAAAAGCTCGCCAAGGGCGTGTCGCTGAACGGCCGTTCATACAGGAACTACATCGACGGTTACGACATGAACGGCTATCTGATCGGCAAGTCGAAGGAGTCACCGCGCAAGGAGTTCATGTACGTGAACGACGACGGCCAGGTCGTCGCGATCCGCTACGACGCGTGGAAGGCGGTCTTCCTGGAGAATCGCGGGGTCGCGTTCGGCGTCTGGCGCGAGCCTTTCACCGAGCTGCGCGTGCCGCTGCTGTTCAACCTCCGCCGCGACCCGTTCGAAAAGGCGCAACACAACTCGAACACCTACAACGACTGGTTCCTCGACCGCGCATTCGTGCTGGTGCCGCTGCAGGGCCTCGCCGCAAGGTTCCTGAAGACGATGCAGGACTATCCGCCGAGCCAGGAACCGGGGTCGTTC
The DNA here is from genome assembly GCA_035466595.1 of Pelomicrobium sp. Lineage (GTDB taxonomy): Bacteria > Pseudomonadota > Gammaproteobacteria > Burkholderiales > UBA6910 > DATIUV01. The sequence goes on along the minus strand of DATIUV010000074.1, from coordinate 1,553 downwards.
AACCTGAAGAAGATCGAAGAGCAGTTGCGCTCGGGGATGTCGGGCTGATCCTTCCGCGCCCCTGAGCCGGATCGGGCCGTCGCCGCACGCGACAGCCCGATCCGACGCCAAGTACTTTCTCCCCGGAGAACCCGATGAAGACGCTGCATGTCTGGCGCGCCGTGCTTGTTCTGTTCGCGGCGCTGGCCGTTCAGTCGAGCCGGGCGCAGGCCCCGGATCCCCTGCCGTCCTGGAACGACGGCGCTGCCAAAAACGCCGTCGTCGCCTTCGTCCAGGCCGCCACCACCCCGGGTCTCACCACCTTCGTGCCCCCGGCCGAGCGCATCGCCGTGTTCGACAACGACGGGACGCTTTGGGCGGAGCAGCCCGCGTACTTCCAGCTCCTGTTCGCGATCGATCGCGTCAGGGCGCTCGCGCCGCAGCATCCCGAGTGGAAGACAAAGCAGCCTTTCAAGGCCGCGCTGGAGGGCGACATGAAGGCGCTCGCAGCCTCCGGCGAAAAGGGGCTGGTCCAGCTCGTCATGGCGAGCCACGCCGGCAACACGCCCGAGGAGTTCCAGCAGATCGTCAAGGACTGGCTGGGGACGGCGCGGCATCCGCGGTTCAAGCGGCCATACACGGAGCTCGTCTACCAGCCCATGCTCGAGCTCCTCGCCTACCTGCGCGCCAGCGGCTTCAAGACCTTCATCGTCTCGGGCGGCGGCATCGAGTTCGTGCGCGCGTGGTCGGAGAAGGTCTACGGCATCCCGCCCGAGCAGGTCGTCGGCTCGAGCATCGAGACGAAATACGAGGTGCGCGACGGCGTGCCGACGCTGGTACGCCTGCCGGAAATCGACTTCATCGACGACAAGGCCGGCAAGCCGGTCGGCATCAACCGGCACATCGGCCGGCGCCCGATCGCGGCGTTCGGCAACTCCGACGGCGACTTCCAGATGCTGGAGTGGACGACCGCCGGCCCGGGCGCGCGCTTCGGTCTGCTCGTCCACCACGACGATGCCGAGAGGGAGTATGCCTACGACCGCAAGTCGCACGTCGGCCGGCTCAACCGCGGCCTCGACGAGGCGGCGGCGCGCGGCTGGACCGTCGTAAGCATCGAACGCGACTGGAACCGGGTGTTTCCCGGGCCGTGAGCGTGGCCTGTCTCAAGCGGCGCGGTCCGCCGCGGCCGTCGGGGCTTCCTGCTTTGAGGCGCCGGGCAAGCCGCGTCAACCCGGGGATTCCGGGGTTCCGCTCCGCCGGAAACCCGCGTACCGCGCCGGCGCCCGCGCGCTCCTTCATTCCCTCGACGGGTCGGCGCTCGAGCGCTTGCGGCCGCCGTATCGCCGCTCAAACGAGCGTCGCAGTGACGCGCTTTCCTGGATGTGATATACGACAGCGGCGTACGCCCCTTTCCCGCACTCGCCGCCCCCTCGAGCCCACCGGAGACTGTCATGAATCGCGCCGCAACCATTGTGATCCTGGCCCTTGCGTGGCTGGCCGTGCCATTTGGCGCCCAGGCCCAAAGCACCGCCAAGAAGCCCAACATCCTCGTGATTTGGGGCGACGACATCGGC
>DATIUV010000073.1:0-24109 GCA_035466595.1 Pelomicrobium sp. | reverse complement strand
GGGCGTCAACCTGCGCCACACCTCGGGGCCGGTGCTCGAGCGCGCCGGCGACCTCGCCGCGCTGCTCACCAACCTCGAGCCCAAGGACGTCCTCTTCATCGACGAGATCCATCGCCTGTCGCCGGTGGTGGAGGAGATCCTGTACCCGGCGCTGGAGGACTTCCAGATCGACATCATGATCGGCGAGGGGCCGGCGGCGCGCTCGGTCAAGCTCGACCTGCCGCCGTTCACGCTGGTGGGCGCCACCACCCGCGCCGGCATGCTGACCAACCCGCTGCGCGACCGCTTCGGCATCGTCTCCCGGCTCGAGTTCTACACCCCGGACGAGCTGACGCAGATCGTCACGCGCTCGGCGTCGCTGCTGAACGTCGCCATCGAGCGCGACGGCGCGTTCGAGATCGCCCGCCGCTCGCGCGGCACGCCGCGCATCGCCAACCGCCTGCTGCGGCGCGTGCGCGACTTCGCCGAGGTGAAGGCCGACGGCCGCGTGACCAAGGCGGTGGCCGACGCCGCGCTGACCATGCTGGACGTGGACCCGATCGGGCTCGACCTCATGGACCGCAAGCTGCTCTCGACGGTGATGGAGAAATTCGGCGGCGGACCGGTGGGGCTCGACAGCCTGGCGGCCGCCATCGGCGAGGAGCGCGACACCATCGAGGACGTGCTGGAGCCGTTCCTGATCCAGCAGGGCTATCTGAAGCGCACGCCGCGCGGCCGCATGGCCACGGTGACGGCGTACCAGCATTTCGGCATGGCGCCGCCGCGCAGCGCGCTGACCAACGACCTGTGGGAAGACCCGGCGTGACGCCGAGGCGCCGCTCATGACGGCGGTGGCCGAGGTCGCCGCCGGCGCGACTTACGCGCTGCCGCTGCGCGTGTACTACCAGGACACCGACGCCGGCGGCGTCGTCTACCACAGCCGCTACCTGGATTTCTTCGAGCGCGCGCGCTACGAGTGGCTGCGCGGTCTCGGCTACGGCTGTCTCGACCTCGCCGGCCGCCTCGGCGTGATCTTCGTGGTGCGCTCGCTCGCGGTGACGTTCCGGCGCCCGGCGCGCCTGGACGACCTGCTGCACGTGTCCGTGCGGCTCGTGGAGCTGGGCCGCAGCCGGGTCCAGGTGCAGCAGGCGGTCAAACGTGGCGACGAGACCCTTGTCGAAGCCGATGTCGAGCTGGCGTGCGTCGACGCGGGCACGTTCAAGCCGGTCGCGGTGCCGCCGGCGCTGCGCGCCCTGATGAATCCGTAGAAGGAGAACGAATGCAAGTCTCGCAGGATCTCTCGTTCATCAGCCTGATCAGCCAGGCGAGCCTGCTGGTGCAGCTGGTGATGGCGCTGCTGCTGGTCGTGTCGCTGATGTCGTGGTGGTACATCTTCCGCAAGATGTACACCATCAAGAACGCCAGCCGGCAGGCCGACGAGTTCGAGAAGGAGTTCTGGAGCGGCGTCGACCTGGCGACGCTGTATCAGGGCGCCGTGAACGCCCGCCACACCGCCGGCAGCCTGGAGCGCATCTTCGAGGCCGGCTTCCGCGAGTACACCAAGCACAAGGGCCGCGCCGGCATGAACGTGGTCGGCGCCATGGAAGGCACGCGCCGCGCGATGCGCGCGACCTACCAGCGCGAGATGGACCGGCTCGAGTCGCACATGGCGTTTCTCGCCACGGTCGGCTCGGTGAGTCCCTACGTCGGCCTGTTCGGCACGGTTTGGGGGATCATGAACGCGTTCCGCGGCTTGGCCAACGTGGTGGAGGCGACGCTGGCGCACGTCGCGCCGGGCATCGCCGAGGCGCTGATCGCGACCGCCATGGGTCTGTTCGCCGCGATTCCCGCAGTGGTGGCGTACAACCGCTACGCCCGCGACATCGAGCGCCTGGCGATCCGCTACGAGAGCTTCATGGAGGAGTTCTCCAACATCCTGCAGCGCCAGGCCAACGCCTGAGGAGAACGCCATGTCCTGGGAACGCCGCTCCTCCCGCCGCATGATGGCCCAGATCAACGTCGTGCCCTACATCGACGTGATGCTGGTGCTGCTGATCATCTTCATGGTGGCGGCGCCCCTCATCAGCCCCGGCCAGATCGAGCTGCCGCGGGTCGGCAAGTCGCTCAAGCCGCCAGTGGCGCCGGTGGAGGTCGTGATCAAGAAGGACGGCGCGCTGGCCTGGCGCGACCGCGCGAAGCCCGGTTCCCTCGCCGATACCACGCGCGGCGAGCTCGTGAACCTGCTGAAAGAGAAGCAGGCGCGCAACCCGGACCAGGGGGTGGTGATCGCCGGCGACAAGGACGTGCGCTACGAGGAAGTGATCAAGGTGCTGGACATCCTGGAGCGGGAAGGCGTCAAGCGGGTCGGCTTGCTGGCGCGTCCCGCGGGCGGTTGAGCGCGAACCTGCGCTGCCGGCGCCGGTCCGAGGAAGGGACGGGCGCCGCCGGGTCCGAAGCCGCATGAATCCAGCCATCGAACGCGACGAACCGGGGAAGCTGCCCTCCGCGCTGATGGCGCTGGCGGTGCACCTCGCCTTCCTGGTGTTCCTCGTCATCGGCGTGAGCTGGCGGGCCGACATCCCGCAGGCGACGTCGGTGGCGCTGTGGAGCGACCTGCCGCCGCAGCCGGAGCCGCCGAAGGCGGTGACGCCGCCCCCGCCGCCGAAACCCGAGCCGGCGCCGGAGCCGCCCAAGCCGGCGCCGAAGCCCGAGCCGGCGCCCCCGCCGCCGCCGGAGCCGGCCAAGGTGGAACCCGAAAAGCCGGACATCGCGTTACAGCAGAAGCTGGAAGAGGAAAAGCGCAAGAAAGAGGAGGCCGAGAAGCGCCGGCTCGAGGAGGAAAAGCGCAAGAAGGCCGAGCTCGAGAAGAAGCGCAAGGAAGAAGAGGAGCGCAAGCGCATCGAGCAGGCGAAGAAGGAAGAGGCCGAGCGCAAGCGCAAGGAGGAAGCCGAGCGCCAGCGCCAGATCCAGGCCGCGATCGCGCGCGAGCAGCAGATGCTGGCTGCCCAGCGCGCCCAGCAGGAGGCGCTGGCCAAGGCCGAGCAGGCGCGGCTGTCGGCTCTGGCCAACCTGAGGAACGAGACGATTTTCCGCATCCGGGAGAAGATCAAGCGCAATGTCGTCATGCCGCCGGCGGTGCCGGGCAACCCCGAGGCCCAGTTCGACGTGGTGCTGCTGCCCGACGGCGGCGTGCTGTCGGTGCGGCTGCGCAAGTCGAGCGGGGTGCCCGCCTACGACGCCGCGGTGGAGCGGGCGATCAAGAAATCCGAGCCGCTGCCGCTGCCGGCCGACCCGGCCATGTTCGGCGAATTCCGCAATCTGACGCTGAAATTCCGCCCGGTGGAATGAAGACCCCCTTCACTTTGTTATAATTTTTGAATTCATGAGCATGCTCTCCTCCTTCGGCCGCGTATGGCGGCTCCTGCTGGCGGCCCCGCTGCTGGCCCTGGCGGTTCCGGCCCAAGCCTCCCTGACGATCGAGATCATCGGCGGCGGTGCCAACCAGATCCCGATCGCGGTCGTGCCGTTCGCGCGCGAAAGCGTGCTGCCGTCGCGCGTCACCGACGTCGTCGGCGCGGACCTCACGCGCTCCGGGTTGTTCCGGCTGGTGCCTCCCGGGGCGAGCCAGCCCTCCGAGCCCGGCGACGTGGCGTTTCCGGAGTGGCAGGCGCGCGGCGCCGAGGCCATCGTCATCGGCGCGGTAAGCCCGCTGCCCGACGGCCGCTACGAGCTGCGCTTCCGCCTGATGGATGTCGTCAAGCAGCAGCAGTTGGCGGGCTTCACCTACACGGTGCCGGCGCAGCAGCTGCGCCAGACCGCGCACAAGATCGCCGACGTCGTCTACGAGAAGCTGACCGGCGACCGCGGCGTGTTCTCGACCCGCATCGCCTACGTCATGCGCCAAGGCGCACGCTACGAATTGCAGGTGGCCGACGCCGACGGCTTCAACGCGCAGACGGTGGCCGCGTCCAACGAGCCCATCATCTCGCCTTCGTGGTCGCCGGACGGCACCCAGCTCGCCTACGTCTCGTTCGAGAACAAGAAGCCGATCGTCTACGTGCAGAGCCTGCTGAGCGGGCAGCGACGGCAGGTCGCCAACTTCAAGGGCTCCAACAGCGCGCCGGCGTGGTCGCCGGACGGCCGGCGCCTGGCGGTCACCCTGACGCGCGACGGCATCTCGCAGGTCTACGTCATCAATGCGGACGGCTCGGGGCTGCAGCGCATCACCAGCTCGGGATTCATCGACACCGAGGCGAGCTGGTCGCCCGACGGCGAGTGGCTGCTGTTCACGTCCGACCGCGGCGGCAGCCCGCAGATCTATCGCGTCGCCGCGCGCGGCGGCTCCGTGGTGCGCTACACGTTCGAGGGCGACTACAACGTCTCGCCCGACTACGCGCCGGACGGCAAGAGCTTCGCGTACATCACGCGCCGCGGCGGCCGCTTCAACGTCGCGGTGCAGGACATGGTGACGGCGCAGGTGCAGGTGCTCACCGACTCGATGCTGGACGAGTCGCCCAGCTTCGCGCCCAACGGCAAGATGATCGTCTACGCCACGGAGGTTAACCGCCGGGGCGTGCTGGCCGTCGTTTCCAGCGACGGCCGCGTCAAACAACGGCTCTCGACCCAGTCCGGGGACATCCGGGAGCCAGCTTGGGGTCCTTTCGTCAAATAATCCATCAGGAGTTCCGCTCATGAAGAAGATCATCTTGACCTGCCTGCTGGCCGTGTTCGTCGCCGGCTGCGGCACCACGGGCAAAGAGCAGGAGCCGGCCGCCGTCGAGGATCGCGCCGGCAAGGCGCCGGGACAGGCCGGCACCGGCGCCGAAACGCGTCCGCTCGGAGGCCAGGGGCTCGCCGGGGACCCGCTCAAGGACCCCGCCAACATCCTGTCGAAGCGCAGCATCTATTACGACTTCGACAGCTTCCTGGTGAAGGACCAGTACAAGCCGATCGTGCAGGCCCACGCCAATTACCTGCGCACCAACCGTGGCGCGGCGGTGATCCTGCAGGGCCACGCCGACGAGCGCGGCAGCCGCGAGTACAATCTGGCGCTGGGGCAGAAGCGCTCCGAGAGCGTGCGCAAGATGATGGAGCTGCTCGGCGTCGCCGGGAACCAGGTCGAGGCGGTCAGCTTCGGCGAGGAGAAGCCGCGCTGCAACGAGTCCACGGAGGCGTGCTGGGCCGAGAACCGGCGCGTCGACATCGTCTATCGAGGTGAATGATCGTGACCACTGACACCCGCGGTGGCCGCGGCGCGCGGTCCGCCGCGGCCGTGTTGCTGGTGGCGCTGCTGGGCGCCGCCAGCGGACCGGCCCACGCCCTGTTCGGCGACGACGAGGCGCGCAAGCAGATCCAGGAGCTGAAGGCGCAGAACGCCGCGCTCGAGACCCGGATCAAGCAGCTCGAGGAGCAGATCAACTCGCAGGGACTGGTCAACCTGTATACGCAGATCGAAACGCTGAAGCTCGACATGGCGCGCCTGCGCGGCCAGATCGAGGAACTGGCCAACGCCAACGACCAGACCGGCAAGCGCCAGCGCGACCTCTACGTGGACCTCGATAACCGCCTGCGCCGGCTCGAGCAGCCGGTGCCGACGGCCGCGGCGCCGGGCGGGCTGGCGCCGGGCGGTCCGGAGGCGGTCGGCGTACCCGGGGCGGCGGTTGCCAGTGCGGCCGCGGGCGCCCCCGCAGCTTCCGCGGGGCCCGCGCCGGGCGTGCTGGATCCGGGCGGCGAGCAGCGGGCCTACGAATCCGCGTTCAACCTGTTCCGCATCGGCAACTATCCGGCGGCGATCGCGGCGTTCACGAACTTCAGCAAGACCTACCCGCAGAGCCCGCTGGCGCCGAGCGCGCTGTACTGGGTCGGCAACTCCTACTACGCGATGAGCGACTTCAAGAACGCCATCACCGCGCAGCAGAAGATGATCAAGGCCTACCCGGAGGCGCAGAAGGTGCCGGACGCCATGCTCAACATCGCCAGCAGCCAGCAGGAGCTCGGCGACGTGGCAGGCGCGAAGAAGACGCTCGACGAGCTGATCAAGAAATATCCGCTGTCCGACGCCGCGGAGAAGGCCAAGCGCCGCCAGGCGTCGCTGCGCTGACGGGTTCCCCGCCATGGAGCCCGTGCGGCTGCGGGTCACCGAGATTTTCCACTCGCTGCAGGGCGAGACGAGCCGCACCGGCCTGCCGACCGTGTTCGTCCGGCTGACCGGCTGCCCGCTGCGCTGCGGCTACTGCGATACCGCGTACGCCTTCCACGGCGGCACCAACTACACCATCCGCGAAATTCTGGCCGAGGTCGCCGGCCACGGCACGCGGCGCGTGTGCGTCACCGGCGGCGAGCCGCTGGCGCAGAAGGCTTGCCTCGAGCTTCTCGCCGCCTTGTGCGATGCCGGCTACGACGTCTCGCTGGAGACGAGCGGCGCACTGGATGTCGGCGGCGTCGACCCGCGGGTTTCGAAGGTCATGGACCTGAAGACGCCGGGGTCCGGCGAGGAGCGCAAGAACCGCTGGGCCAACCTCGAGCACCTGACGCCGCGCGACGAGATCAAGTTCGTGCTCTGCGACCGCGCCGACTACGAGTGGGCGCGGCAGGCGATCCGCGAGCGGCAGCTCGACGAGCGCTGTCCCTTGCTGGTCTCGCCGGTGCATGGCCGCCTCGAGCCGCGCCAGCTCGCCGAATGGGTGCTCGAGGACCGCCTGCCGGTGCGCGTGCAGGTCCAGCTCCACAAGCTGCTGTGGGGCGAGCAGCCGGGCCACTGACGATGCCGAAAGCGGTGGTGCTCCTGTCCGGCGGGCTCGACTCCGCCACCACGCTCGCCATTGCCCGCAGCGAAGGCTTCGACTGCCACGCGCTGTCGGTGGCGTACGGGCAGCGGCACGCGGCCGAGCTGAAGGCGGCCGAGCGGGTGGCCCGTTCATTGGGCGCCGTCGAGCTGCGCACCGTCACGATTGACCTGTCGGTCTTCGGCGGCTCGGCGCTGACCGATCCCGCCATTGCCGTGCCGGAGGCGCCAGGCGACGGCATCCCGGTCACTTACGTGCCGGCGCGGAACACCATCCTGCTCTCCTTGGGCCTGGCTTACGCGGAGGTGCTGGGGGCCCAGGACATTTTCATCGGCGCCAACGCGGTCGACTATTCCGGCTACCCCGACTGCCGGCCGGAATACCTCTCGGCATTCGAGCGCATGGCCAATCTCGCCACCAAGAGCGCGGTCGAGGGCGCCGCCATCCGCATCCGCGCGCCGCTGGTGGACCTGTCGAAGGCGGATATCGTCCGCCGCGGCGCCGCGCTGGGCGTGGATTACGGCCTGACGGTCTCCTGCTATCAGGCGACCGATGACGGCCTCGCCTGCGGCCGCTGCGACGCCTGCCGGCTGCGGCGGGCGGGCTTCGAGGCCGCCGGCGTCCCGGATCCGACCGGGTATGCGTCGGCGCGGGATTAAGCGGCGTTATACCCCGCGCAAAAATTACTGATTCCGGCGCTGCCGCGATCCATTAGAATTTTAGGGTTTCATTACAGGGGCCGCCCGAACGCAGGCGGGCCCGGCCATGGAGGATGGCATGGAGTTCACGATTCACAATCAGGTGCTGATCGGCGTCTTCCTGGTCGCCGCGGTCATGGGCGCGGTAGTCAACAAGACCAACTTCTGCACCATGGGCGCCGTCTCCGACTGGATCAACATCGGCGATACCGGGCGCATGCGCGCCTGGGTGTTCGCGATGGCGGTGGCGCTGGTGGGCGTGCTCGGGCTGCAAGCCGCGGGCCTGATGGCGCTAGGCAACGACACCTTCCCGCCGTACCGCACGGGACAGTTCGCCTGGTCTCGCTACATCGTCGGCGGCCTGCTCTTCGGCATCGGCATGACGCTCGGCAGCGGCTGCGGCAACAAGACGCTGATCCGCGTCGGACAGGGCAACCTCAAGTCGCTCGTCGTGCTCGTGGTGGCCGCGGTCTTCGCCTACCTCATGCTGTGGACCGCGTTCTTCGAGAAGGTCTTCCTGCCCTGGATCGAGCCCACCACCATCAACCTCGCCAACTACCGGGTGCCGAGCCAGGAACTCTCCACGGTGCTCGCCAGCATGGTGGGCATGACCTCCACGCCGGCGCTGCAGGTCATCGTCGGCGTGGCGGTGGCGCTCGGCATGTTCCTGTTCGTGTTCAAGTCCGCGGACTTCCGCAACAACCTGGACAACATCCTCGGCGGCGCCGTGGTGGGGCTCGCCATCGTCGGAGGCTGGTGGCTCACCGCCGGCAAGTGGGGCCTCGAGTGGAAGGACTTCGCCGCGATGTCGGTGGACATCCCGAGCCGGGTGGCGACGCAGTCCTACACCTTCATCAGCCCGATGGGCGACTCGGTGCGCTACCTGATGGAGCCGACCAAGCTCACCTTCGTCAATTTCGGCGTCGTGGCGCTGGCCGGCGTGATCGTCGGCTCGTTCCTGTGGGCGATCTTCACCAAGGGCTTCCGCATCGAGTGGTTCGTCAACTTCAAGGACTTCCTCAATCACGCCGCCGGCGGGGTGCTGATGGGCGTCGGCGGAGTGCTGGCGATGGGCTGCACCGTCGGCCAGGCGATCACGGGCGTCTCGACGCTCGCGGTCGGTTCCATCATCACGTTTTTCTCGATCGTCATCGGCGCCGCGGGCACCATGAAGTACCAGTACTGGCGCATGATGCAGGAGGCCTGAGCGCCGGGCGCACAGCCGCGCCCGGCGGGCTTCGCCGCGAGGGAAAGCGGTTTGACCCCGCCTGTCACGCTCCGGTAAAATCCGCGCCTTTCGGGCGGTTAGCTCAGCCGGTAGAGCAGCGGACTTTTAATCCGTTGGTCCGGGGTTCGAATCCCCGACCGCCTACCAGGGATCCCATGAAAAAGGCCTGCGAGTCTCGCAGGCGTTTTTTGTTTCTGCGATCGCGATGGCAGGCATAAGTCCCAGCGCGCCAGGCGTGGCGCTCAGGCGCGGATCGCGCGCCACGCGGATTCGATCGCATCGGCGAGTTCCTCAGCGACGTTGCGGTCCGTGCCGTTCGCGATGACGGAAACTCGCAGCACTCGCCGCCCCTTCCAATCCGCGGTGCGCAGGAAGAATCGGCCCGAGTCGTTCAGCGCCTGCGCGACGCGTTCCGTCAGCGCGTCGTTGCCCTCGCCGCTCTCCTTGCCGGTGAAACCCAGAATGACCTGGTTGAGGCAGACCCCGTTGAGCACCTCCACGCCGTCGATCGCGCGGCAGCGCGCGGCGATCGCGGCGGCGCAGGCGCAGTGACGCCGGACAAGCTCAGCGATGCCTTGCCGGCCGAGAACCTGGATCATCGTCCACGCGGCGAAGACGCGTGCGCGGCGCGACAGCTCGGGATTGTAGTGGGTCGGGTTGCGTCCATCGCCGGGGCTCTCGCTCAGATAGCTCGCCGAGATGTCCATCGCGCGGCGGTGCGCGTGCGCGTCGCGGACGATCGCGAAGCCCGAGTCGTAGGGAATCTGCAGCCACTTGTGCCCGTCGACCGCCCACGAATCCGCGCGCTTCACGCCCTGCGTCAACGGCTTTAGCTCGGCCACGGCTCGGGCCCAGAGCCCGAAGGCGCCGTCCACGTGAAGCCATGCGCCGCGGGCTGCCGCGAGCCGGGCGATTTCCTCGAAGCGGTCGAAGGCGCCCGTATTGATCTGCCCCGCCTGGCAAACGACGATCGTCGGCCCCGGACTTGCGGCGAGGGCGTCGGCGAGCGCCGCAACCTCGAGTGCCCCCTCGCCATCGGCCGGCAGCCGCCGCAGGTTTCGCGCGCCGAAGCCCAGATAGCGCAGCGCGGCGAAGTTGGACGCGTGGGCGTCTTCACCAATGAGAACGGTGACGCTCGGCGCGCCCTGCAGGCCGTTTTCGTCGAAATCGTGTCCCGCGCGCCGCAGCACTTCCCCGCGTGCCGCCGCGAGGCAGATGAACGCGGCCATGGTGGCGCCGGTGGTGAACCCCACCGAACTCTCGCGGGGCAGGTCGAGCAGATCGAGCAGCCATCCGGCCGTGATCTCCTCGGCGATGGCCGCGGCCGGCGAGGTCTGGAAGATGCCCGCATTCTGGCCCCAGATCGAAGTGAGCCAGTCCGCCGCGACCCCGGCGGGATGCGAACTGCCCATCACCCAGGCGAAAAAGCGCGGATCCGTGTTGCCGACGAGACCGGGCTCCACGGCGCGGATCAAATCCTCGAGCACGGCGGCAGGGTCGCGCCCGGCGTCGCTCAGGCCGACATCGAACAACCGCCGCAGCACCGGCGCGCCGGCGCTCGGGTGCAGCGGGCGCCCCGCGGCGCGGAAATGCAGCCCGTAGGCAGCCGCCCGCTCAAGCGCCCGGGCGGCGGGGTCGGCCGGCGGCTCGTCGCTCATCGCGGATGCAGCCATTTCGGCAGGAAACTGTACGCGTCGACCTTCTTGCCGCGATCGAAGCCGACCCCGTGGGTTTCGAGCAGTTTCTGCAGGCGCCCGTCGTTGAAAGCGTCGAGGGTCTCGGTGCATCCGCCGATATGCTCGCCGCCCACGAAGATTTGCGGGATGGTCGGAGCGCCGATTTTTTGCCGCAGCGCGACGCGGATATCGCCGCCGCGGCCGTCCTTCTGGAATTCCGCGGAGTCGAGATCGATCGAGCGGTAGGCGATGCCGCACTCCTTCAGCAGGCGGCGCACCGACCAGCAGAACTCGCACCACTCGAGCGCGAACATGACGACCGGCTGCGACGTGTCGCCGACCGCCTGTTCGACGAAGGCTATCGCCTCGGGCTTCGCCTGCTCCGCGGCGCCCGCCGCAACCGGAGCAGGGGTCGCCTTGACGTCGAACCGGTAGCGCGGCGTCGAGGCCGCGATCTCGAGCTCTTCCTCGGTCATGGTTTCGGCGATGCCCTCAAACAGCGGCGTGGACAGATAGCGCTCGCCGGTATCGGGCAGCATCGCCAGGATCTTCGCCCCCTTGTCGGCCTTCTTCGCGACCTCGAGCGCACCGGCGAAGGTCGCGCCAGCGGAGATGCCGCAGAAGATGCCTTCCTTCCGCGCGAGGTCGTGCGCGCACTGCAGGGCGTCGGCGCCGCGGATGGGCACGAACTCATCGATCAGGCCCGCCTGCAGCGCGTCGTTCGCCAGCTTGGGGATGAAGTCGGGCGTCCAACCCTGCATCAGGTGGGGACGGAACCCGGGGTAGCTGGCCGCCGGGCTGCCGTCTTCCAGGTAGGGCTGCGCGAAGCCACTGGCGAGCACGGGCGAGTTGTCCGGTTCGCAGGCAACGACGCGGGTGGCGGGGCTGCGCGCCTTGAGCACGCGCGCCACGCCCTTCAGCGTGCCCCCGGTGCCGACCCCCGTAACCCAGTAATCGAGGCCGTTCTCGCCGAAGTCGGCGAGGATCTCCTCCGCGGTGGTGCGGCTGTGCATATCCGCGTTGGCCTCGTTCTCGAACTGATGGCAGAGGAACCAGCCGTGCTTCTCCGCGAGCTCGCGGGCCTTGGCCAGCATGCCGCTGCCTTTCTCGGCGGCCGGCGTGAGGATCACCCGGGCGCCGAGAAAGCGCATGAGCTTGCGCCGCTCGATGCTGAAGTTCTCGGCCATCGTTACCACCAGGGGATAGCCTTTTTGCGCGCAGACCATGGCCAGCCCGATGCCGGTATTGCCGCTGGTCGCCTCGATCACCGTCTGCCCGGGCTTCAGCGAGCCGTCCCGCTCCGCCGCCTCGATCACCCCGAGCGCGAGCCGGTCCTTGACCGAGCCGAGGGGATTGAAGGCTTCCAGCTTGGCGAAGACCTCGACGCCCGCGGGCGCGACGTTGTTGATCCGCACGACAGGCGTGTTGCCGACCGTTGCCAGTATGGAGTCTCTGATTCGCTGCATGCTGTTCCTCCTCCGAGTCCTCCGGCCGTCCGTACCATGATGCAAATGCGGCATTCCGGATACGCCTGAATGCTTGCGCGAGCAAATCACGACCGGCTGTTATCGAAAGCGCGTGGAGCCGGACGGCTCCGCGAGCCTGATCAGAGTATGGACCTGTTTGCCGTGGCGACGTGCCCCGTCGGGCGGGTTCCGCCCTGCTGCAGCAATCCGGCTGTTTGACCTACAGCGATGTTAGGGTCCGTGAGCTTGCCAATCCAAGCATGGGAAGGGCTCAGCATGCGCTCCAGACTGCTTCGCTCTCCCATGCGCGGTGCCGGCCGCGCGTTGCGCCAACCCGCGCCAGACTTGCCGGGACATCACGCCATGTGCCGGGCGATCCGCTGTGCCTCCTCGGCGGCGACCAGAATGGTCCCCGCCTTGAGCGAGGACGAATTGTCGAGCCCGGCGAAGTAGATGCCCGGAACCGAAACACAGCGCTCCTGCACCGGGCATCCGCGCTCGTCGAGCGCGCCGGGCACGTGAAGCCAGCTGAAATCGCCGCTGAAGCCGACGGACCAGATCACGGTCGAGATGCCGTTCGCCACCGGATCGAGCGACAGGATGGGCGGGTCCGGAAAGCGCGCGGCAATCGCCTCGGCTTCATCGACGACGGGCGGGCCGATCGCCAGGCCTTCGCGCGCGATGAAAGCATCGATCTCGCTCCTCAACTCGGCCGACACCTGGTCGCCGAACCGCGCGTTCTCCAGCAGGTCGTCGGCGAATACCAATGCGCCGCGGCCGTCGACGTCCGTGAAGCGGCCCAGCACGACGATGCCCATCGCGCTCAGCGACTGCAGGCTGATGGTGTGCGTCGCGCCGAGAAGCGGACGCCCCGTCTTCGCGGTGCGCGGCCGAGCGTAGCGACCGGTCTGTTCGAGCCACAGCGAGATGTCGCGGCCGCGGTAACGTCTCGGCACCCGGCCGTTGCGGCCGGTCGCGAGAAAGACCTTGCGCCCCGAGCGCGCCAGGTCCTCCGCGATCTGCCCGCCGGAGTTGCCGCAGCCGACGACCAGCACGGCGCCCGGAGCGAGCAGCGACGCGCACCGGTAGTCCGAGCCGTCCATCTGCGTGACCGTCGCCGGCAGCCTCGAGGCGGCCGGCGGGCGCCTGGGAACGTTGAGATTGCCGGTCGCGACGACCACGTTGCGGGCGCGGGTCGTGCCTCGCGACGTGACGAGCTCGAAGCCGGCTTCGGCGTGAGGACGGACCAAGGTGACGGCGGTGTTCGCCTGGACCGGCAACTCGTGCCGCTGCGCGTACTCCGCGACCATTGCGACGAATTCGTCCCGCGTCATGAAGCCTTCGGGGTCGTCGCCCTCGTAGCGGTCGCCGGGCATGACGGTGTGCACGTTCGGCGTATTCATGTAGAAGGCGTCCCAGCGCTGCGCGCGCCAGGTCTCGCAGACGCGGTTCTTCTCGAAGACGACGTGCCGAAGTCCGCGCGACTTGAGAGCCTGGCTGACGCTGAGGCCGGCCCAGCCGGCGCCGACGATGGCGGCATCGAGGACTTGGTCGCTCATCTCCTACCTCCCGGGGCAAAGAATACTCCGGCTAAATGCTGCAGGGGAAACGAGGGAACGGGTTCATGCGCCTGTCATCGGGCGGCGCCGACAACGAGGCTCGCGCCTGCCTTGCCGGGACGCGGGTCTCCGAGGGAGGCCGCACGCGTCGTCGGTGGCGAATCGGCCAACGCGCGGGAACACGGCGACCTGCAAGCGGGTGGTCAGGCCGGGCACGGAGCCATTGGCCAGGTTCGCGATCCGGCCGTCAGCCGGGCGAAAAAAAGGGCCCGCGATTCCTCGCGGGCCCTTCCCAATCGCACGCAGCCGGGGTTACTGTGCCGAGCGCTTCATCAGGTCGATCTGGTCCTGCACGAACTTGACCGCCGTGTCGCCGCTCATGAAGAAACCGGCTTCCGACCATTGCTGGTCGAGGTAGGCCGTGAACTCGGGCGATTTCGCGGCGCGCTGCAGCGCTTCGGCGAGCTTCTTCACTTTCGCCGGATCGGTGTCGGCGCGGATGCCGATCATGCGGATCTGGTCGAGCTGGATGTCGAGGCCGAGATCCTTGGACGCCGGAATGCCGGGAAACTGCGGCATGCCCTTGTCGCCGAAGAAGATCAGGGGGCGCATCTGCTTGCCCTCGATGAAGGTGCGCAGGTCGCCGGCCTGCTCGTAGAGCACGTCGGAGTGGCCGCCGAGCAACGACGAGTAGCGCTCGCCGGGCTTGGCGTAGGGAACGGTGGTCAGCTTGATGCCCTTGCTGGCGAGAAAGTTGACGACGATGTCGTCGGGGCTGCCGAAGCCGTTGTGCGCCACCTTGATGGTGCCCGGCTTGGCCTTGGCCTCGGCTGCGAGATCGGCCCAGCTCTTGAAGCGGCTCGCCTCGGTGACGAACAGGCCCGAGGGCTGGCGCATGAGAATCGCCAGCGGAATGATGTCCTTGGTGGTCCACTTCGGCTTCGGGTGCGCGGCGAGCCCAACGACCTCGCCGGTCATCACCACCAGCTGGTAGCCGTCGGCCGGCGAGGCCATCACCTTGCTCAGCCCCACCGCGCCGGTGCCGCCCGGCACGTTGATCACCGGCAGCGAGGTGCCGAGATCGGCCTCCAGCAGCTTGCCCAGCATGCGCGCCATCTGGTCGGCGCCGCCGCCGGGGCCGAACGGCACGACGATCTCGATCGGCCGCGCCGGGTAGTTCTCGGCGGAAGCCGGCGCGGACGCCCCGGCGCCCGCCAGCGCCGCGGCGAACAGCGCCGCGATTGCGTTTCTGCGATTCATGGCGACTCCTCCTGGTGGTTGTGACGGTGATGCACGCGAACTGCGTCGACGCCGCCCCGAAGGCACGACGCCGAGTCAGGTAACCGTCGTCGCCTGCCCGGCAAACGCGGGCATGACCTCGCGCGCGAACGCGCGCATGCCCTGCAGCGGCGGAATCGGCTGGATGATCAGGTGCTCGACGCCGGCCCGCTCCCAGGCGCGGATGCGCTCGACGCAGCGCTCGGTCGATCCCCACAGGTTCTCGTTCAGCACGTCCTGCGGCGTCGGCGGCACGGCGAAGCGATGCTTGCGCTCTTCGGCGTAGAGCACGCTCCACTTCCGGATCTCGTCGTCGGCGAGGCCGACCAGCGACACGGTGGAGGTCGCCATCGGCATTGGCTTTCCGCCGCGGCGCCGCTTGATGTCCTCGGCGTAGGCCGCGATCGTCTCGGGCGGCTTCGAGTAGTAGAGCCAGACGTCGCCCATCTCGGCGGCAAGGTCGCGGATCGCCGGCGAGTCGCCGGGCACCCAGATCGGAATGTGCGGCTTCTGCACCGGCTTGGGCTCCAGGTAGGCGTGCCTGAGCGTGTAGTAGCGGCCGTTGAAATCCACCTCGTCCTGCGTCCACAGCGCCTTGGCGATCAGCAGCGCCTCGCGCAGGCGCGCGACGCGGTCGTCGTGCTCGTCCCACGGCAGGCCGTAGCTTTCCGACTCGTGGCGGAACCAGGCCGAGCCCAGCGAGTAGATCAGGCGCCCGCCGAACATGACGTCGAAAGTGGCCGCCATCTTGGCCATCACCGCGGGATTGCGCAGGGAATTGTTGAAGGTGTGGCCGGCGAAGTGCACCCGCCTGGTCAGCGCGCCGAGGGCCGAGAGCACGGTCCAGTTCTCCAGCATCGGCGTGCGCTTGGCCATGTGCGCGTTGATGACATGGTCCGGCAGCCAGACGCTGTCGAAACCGAGCTCCTCGGCCTCGAGCGCCATCTGCCGCGCGTAATCCCAGCCCTGGCCCTTGGCCCCCATCTCGCCCTGCACGGCGAGCCGCACGCCGAACTTCATGCCTCTGCCTCCCCTTGCGACGGTGGCAGGAAATGGTATGCCAGCAATTGAATTGGCGCAAATATATTTGCCGCGATGATAAAATGCGGCGTTGCGACAATCCCGGGATTCCGATGCCGAGCCGAAAAACCGCCGCCGCCGCCCGCGGCGGGGCGCATGGCAAGCCCGCCGCGCCGCGCGGCCGCTCGCTCAAGCACGACGAGCGGGTGCTGGAGGTGCTGCGCAAGTTCCGCGTGGTGATCCGGGCGTCACAGCAGCATTCGCGCCGGGTCGAGGCCGAGGTCGGGCTGGCCGCGCCGCAGCTGTGGGCGCTGACCGAGGTCGTCCGCCGCCCGGGGATGCGGGTCGCCGACCTCGCCGCCATCATGTCGCTGCACCAGTCTACCGCCAGCAACCTGCTGGACCAGCTCGAAGGGAAGGGCATGATCGCCCGCGAGCGCGACGCCGCCGATCAGCGCATCGTAAGGCTCCATCCGACCCGGGAAGGCGAGGCGCTGCTGCGCTCGATCGACGGCCCGTCGATGGGGCTGCTGCCCGACACGTTGTTCCGGCTGCCGGATGCGGTGCTGCGGCGCCTCGACGAGGCGATGGCCGACGTGGTCGCGGCGCTGCGCATCAAGGACGCGGAAGACGCGTTCGAGCCGGTGAACCGCCTGGATTGAGGCGGTGCCGCGGCCGCTTGCGCGGCGCGCCGGCTCAGCTCTCGTGCACGCTCAGGCGACCTTCGTCGTCGACGCCGAAGCCGGCGATGCGCCGCGTCGGCGCTTCCCAGGTGATGACCTGGGCTCCGGTTTCGTCGAGCGCGAAGCCCTCTGCCGTGTAACCCGCGACGGCGCCTTCCGAGATGCAGCGAAATCCGTCATTGGTATGGCGGATGCCGGCGTGCGTCGGACCGGGAGCCGCGCTCGCATGCGCCACCAGCATGCGCCCCGCGGCATCGTGGGCCGTGCCGTTCCAGAACTGCGCCGCGCTGCTCGCGGTCGAGATCTCGACCGCGCCTTCCGGGTTGACCAGCGTGATGTTGACGTGGGGCATGCGGTAACTCTCCCGTGGGGATGCGGCACCCGCGACAGGCTACCGTGCGGATGTTAACGCTGCGTGTCGGTCGGCCGCTCCGGCGGCTCACCAGCCGCTGATCCGCGGCCAGACGGCACGCAACGCGCCGTCGCCTTCCACGACGTGGTAGCGGTCGTGCTGCGCGGCCGTGGCGCAGGCATGGTTCGGCAGGATGCGGACCATCGCCCCCACCGGCAGGTCGGGCAGCGGCGCGCTGCTGCCGCGCCGCACGGCGACGATGCCGTGCTCCTGGTTGGCGTCGGCCACGATGAGGTCCGGGTAGGGCACGCCGTCGAGGTCGCACACGACGCCGTAGCCCTGGTCGACCGCCTGCTTCGCGGTGCCGCGATCGCGCGAGAGCGCCATCCAGCCGGCGTCGACGAGAATCCAGCCCTTCTGCCGCTGGTGGCCGATCACGGTCGCGAGCACGCTCGCCGCGATGTCGTCGAGGCTGCAGATGCCGATGCCGGCCATCACGAGGTCGAAGAACATGAACACGCCGGCACGCACCTCGGTCACGCCGTCGAGCCGCTGCGCGAAGTGCGCGGTGGGCGTCGAGCCGACGCTGACCACCGGGCAGGGCAGGCCGGCGGCGCGCAGCGCGTCGGCGCAGCTCACCGCGGCGGCGCGCTCCTGCTCGGCGATCGCCGCCAGCGCCGCCGGGGTGTGGCGATCGTAGGAGGCGCCGGCGTGCGTCATCACGCCGCGCAGCTCGGCGCCGCCCGCGTGCAGCGCGCGGCCAACTCCGAGCAGCAGATCGGTCTGCCGCGGCTGCACGCCGGAACTGTGGCCGTCGGAGTCGATCTCGATCAGAACGGGGAGGCGATCGCCGCGCTCGCGGGAGAACGTGGCGATGGCCCGCGCCGCTTCGGCGTTGTCGACGATCACCGCGAGGTCGGTGCCGCCGGCGCGGATGCGCGCGACGCGGGGTAGCTTGGCCGGCGCGAGTCCGACGGCGTAGAGGATGTCGCGCACGCCGTGACCGGCAAAGTACTCGGCTTCCCTCAGCGTCGAGACCGTCGCGGGCCCTTGCGGCGAGCCCATGACGAGGCGGGCGACGTCGATGCTCTTGGCGGTCTTGAGGTGAGGGCGAAGCGCTGCGCCCAGCGCGTCGAGCCGATCGCGCAGCCGGCGAATGTTGCGGTCGAGCTTGGTGCAATCGAGCACGAGTGCCGGCGTCTCCAGCTCCTCGAGCGAGGCGGGCGCAGCGAGTACAGCGCTCATGGCCGCCGCTGGTGCTTCGAGCGGCGGCCCGAAGCCGTCGGACGCCGTGCGGCCGGCTTCGCCGATCGCTTCGGCGCCGGCGCCGGCGCCGAGTCGCGCTCGGGCACCAGCTCGAGCTGCGCGAGCCAGGGCGCGGCCGAGCCGTCGCTGGGCGCGCGCCAGTCGCCGCGCGGCGAGAGCGAGCCGCCCGAGCCCACCTTCGGCGCGTTCGGGATGGCGCTGCGCTTGTACTGGCTGATGGCGAAAAAGCGGTGCAGGAACACGCCGAGCCAGCGCTTGATCTCGGCGATGCGGTACTGGCGGCGCTTGGCTTCGGGGATGTCCGGCCACGCGCCCAGGGCCTTCGAGTGCCAGGCGCACCACGCGAGGTAGGCCACCTTGGTCGGGGCGTAGCCGAAGCGCAGCACGTAATAGAGGAAGAAGTCCACCAGCTCGTAGGGGCCCACCACGTCCTCGGTGCGCTGACCGGGCTGATCTTCCTCGCTCGAGGGCACGAGCTCGGGGCTGATCTCGGTCTCCAGCACGTCGAGCAGCACCGGGCTCGCCGCCTCGCCCAGCTGATGGGTGTCGGCGGCCCAGCGGATCAGGTACTGGATCAGCGTCTTCGGCACGCTGGCGTTCACGTGGTAGTGCGCCATGTGATCGCCGACGCCGTAGGTGCACCAGCCCAGCGCGAGCTCGGAGAGGTCGCTGGTGCCCACCACCAGCGCGCCGCGCTGGTTGGCGAGCCGGAACAGGTGGCTCGTGCGTTCGCCCGCCTGCACGTTCTCGAAGGTGACGTCGTAGACCGGGTGGCCGTGGGTATAGGGGTGGCCGATGTCCTTGAACATCTGCTCGCAGCTCGCGCGGATGTCGAGCTCGTTGGCTTCGCAGCCCAGCGCCTGCATCAGGCGCATCGCCTGCGCGCGGGTGCGCGCCGAGGTGGCGTAGCCCGGCAGCGAGTAGGCGAGGATGTTTCGGCGCGGCAGCCCCAGCAGGTCCATGGCGCGGGCGCACACGATCAGCGCCTGCGTCGAGTCGAGCCCGCCGGAGACGCCGATCACCACCTTGTCGACGCCGGCGCTTTTCAGGCGCGTCGTCAGCCCCTGCACCTGGATCTCGTAGACCTCGCGGCAGCGCTCGTCGCGCTGCGCCGGGTCGGCCGGCACGTAGGGGAAGCGCTCGAGCGCGCGCTTGAGCGGCACGAATGCGCCGGCGTCGCGGGCGAGCTCGAAGCCCACGGTGCGAAAGCCCGCGAGCCGCTCGTGGTGCGTGCGCACGGTGTCGGCAAAGGTGCTCTGGCGCATGCGGTCCTGCGTCAGCCGCTCCAGGTCCACGTCGGCAACGGCGAGCTGCGGCTCCCGGGCGAAGCGCTCGGTCTCGGCCAGGCGCGAGCCGTTCTCGTAGATCATGCCGTGGCCGTCCCAGGCGAGGTCCGTGGTCGACTCGCCGGCGCCGGCAGCGGCGTAGGCGTAGGCGGCGATGCAGCGCCCGGACTGGTTGCCCACCAGCTGGCGGCGGTAGTCGTGCTTGGCCAGCGTCACGTTGGACGCCGACAGGTTCGCCAGCACCGTGGCGCCCGCGAGCGCGGCGTAGGACGACGGCGGTATCGGCACCCAGAGGTCCTCGCAGATCTCCACGTGTAGCTTCAGGCGCGGCGCGTCGGTCGCGGCGAAGAGCAGCCGCGAGCCGAACGGCACCCGCTCGCCGAACAGCCTGATCTCGTCGAAGGTCGCGCACTCGCCGGGCGTGAACTGGCGCCGCTCGTAGAACTCGCGGTAGTTGGGCAGGTAGGTCTTGGGCACGATGCCGAGCAGCCGGCCGCGATGGAGCACCGCCGCGCAGCTGTAGAGCAGCCCGTCGAGCGCGAGCGGCAGGCCGACGGCCGCCAGCACGGGCAGCTCGCGGCTCGCGGCCAGCACCTGCGCCAGCGCGCCCAGCGCGCCGTCGAGCAGCGCCTGCTGGTGAAACAGGTCCTCGCACGAATAGCCGGTCAGCCCGAGCTCGGGAAACACCGCCACGTCCACAAGCTCGTCGGCGGCCCGGCGCAGCAGGGCCACGGTGGTCTCGGCGTTGGCCGCCGGGTCGGCGACGCGAATCTCGGGAACGGCCACCGCGACGCGGCAGAAGCCGTGGGCGGCAGGATCGAAGAAGGTCACGGCGTGGCGGGCTCGGCGGCTGAAGAGGACCGCGCCCATTCTACCGGTCGCCGGGCAATCCCGCAGGCAACGGCCCCGCGCCTGTCGCCCCCTGCCGGGCGGTGTCAGAATAGCCGCGGCGCCGCGTCTGCCGCGGCGCACTGCCAAGGGGAGGAACAAGACCAATGAAGCTGATCACCGCCGTCATCAAGCCGTTCAAGCTCGACGAGGTTCGCACGGCGCTCCAGGAAATCGGCGTGGCGGGCATGACCGTGACCGAGGTGAAGGGCTACGGCCGCCAGAAAGGCCATACCGAGCTCTACCGGGGCGCCGAGTACGTCGTCGACATGGTGCCGAAGACCCGCCTCGAGGTCGCCGTCGAGGACGCCCGCGTCGATGCCGTCATCGACGCCATCCAGACGAGCGCCCGCACCGGCAAGATCGGTGACGGCAAGATCTTCGTGGCGCCGCTGGAGCAGGCCGTGCGCATCCGCACCGGCGAGACCGGCAAGGAGGCGTTGTGAGCCCGGCGGGCGCCCTGCGGCGCGCAGTGGGCGTCGTTGCGCTGTTCCCGGCCGCCGCTCTGGCGGCCGACGGCAACACGCTCGACACGGGCAGTACGGCGTGGATGCTGGTGTCGACGGCGCTGGTGCTGTTCATGACCATTCCGGGGCTGGCGCTGTTCTATGGCGGGCTGGTGCGCACCAAGAACGTGCTGTCGGTGCTCATGCAGTGCTTTTCGCTGACCGCCATCATCTCGCTGCTCTGGGTCATCGTCGGCTACAGCCTGGCCTTCGGCGACGGCGGCGGCGCAAACGCGTGGATTGGCGGCCTGTCCAAGGCGTTCATGGCGGGCGTGCGCGTCGACTCCGTGCTCAACGGCATTCCCGAGACCGTGTTCGCGATGTTCCAGCTCACGTTTGCCGTGATCACGCCCGCGCTGGTCGTCGGCGGCTTCGCCGAACGGATGCGCTTCGCCAGCATGGTGCTGTTCAGCGTCCTCTGGTTCTTCGTCGCCTACGTGCCGATGGCGCACTGGGTCTGGGGCGGCGGCTGGCTGCAGGCGATGGGCTTCCTCGACTTTGCTGGCGGCAGCGTCGTCCACATCAATGCCGGCGTCGCGGCGGGAGTCGCGGCGCTGGTCCTGGGCCGGCGTCGCGGTTTCCCGGACACGCCGATGCCGCCGCACAACCTGACGATGACCGTCACCGGCGCGTGCATGCTGTGGGTCGGCTGGTTCGGCTTCAACGCCGGCAGCGCGCTGGCCGCCAACGGCACCGCCGGCATGACCATGCTGGTGACGCACGTCGGTGCCGCCGCCGGCGCGCTGGCGTGGATGGTCTGCGAATGGCTGCGGTTCGGCAAGCCCAGCGTGCTTGGCACGGTCACGGGCATGGTGGCCGGCCTGGGGACGATTACCCCGGCGTCGGGATTCGTCGGCCCGATGGGCGCCATCGTCATCGGCGTCGTCGCGGGCGTCGCCTGCTTCCTCGCCACCAACTACATGAAGCGGAAGCTCCACATCGACGATTCGCTCGACGTGTTCCCGGTGCACGGCGTCGGCGGCATTCTCGGCACGCTGTCGATCGGCGTGTTCGCCGCGGCCTCGCTCGGCGGCGTCGGCTACGCCGACGGGTTCTCGATGGGCAGGCAGCTGGCCGTCCAGCTGGCGGGCGTGGCGACTGCCGTGGCCTGGGCGGGGCTGGTCACGTTCGCTCTGCTGAAGCTCGTCGACGCCCTGATCGGTCTGCGCGTCACGCCGGAGCAGGAAACCGAGGGCCTCGATACCGTGCTGCACAACGAGTCCGGCTACAGCCTTTAGCGCAAGGCTGTCCGTCCGTTCGCCGCCTCGGTCCCGCCGCAGCCACCCGGTTGCGGCGGGACCTCTGCTTTTATTTTTCTTTTCCGCTTCGTGAGTTGACAGCGCGCTTAGGCACTACAATCCCCGGCTTTTCGCGGTACATTCCGATCACCGATCCCGCAATGGCCAAGGACGCAAGCTACAGCGCGAAGGACATCGAGATCCTCGAGGATCTCTCGCCGATCCTGCATCGCCCGGGCATGTACACCGACCCGGCGAATCCGAATCACGCGCTGATCGAAGTCATCGACAACGCCGCCGACGAGGGGCTGGCCGGCTTCGCGAAACGCGTGAACGTGACGCTGCACGAGGACGGCTCGGCGACCGTCGAGGATGACGGCCGCGGCATTCCCGTCGACATCCACCCGAAGAAGAAGCAGCCGGCGGTGCAGGTGATCTTCACCACGCTGCATTCCGGCGGCAAGTTCCGCAAAACCGACAAGGACGCAGCGTACCGTATCGCCGGCGGCCTGCACGGCGTCGGCGTGTGCGTGTCCAACGCGCTCTCGACGCGGCTCGAGGTCGAGATCAGGCGCGACGGCGCGCGCCACCGCATCGTCTTCGCCGACAATGGCCAGGTGAAGGAGCCGCTGAAGAAGCTGGGCCCGGTGGGGCCGCGCGAGTCGGGCACCCGCGTGCGCTTCTGGCCCGATCCGAAGTACTTCGACTCGCCGAAGATCGGCGCCGTCGAGATCGCCGCGCTGCTGCGCGCGAAGGCGATGCTGCTGCCGGGCGTGCGCTTCACGCTGGGCGTGGAGAAGAAGGGCCAGGTCGAGACCAGCGAGTGGCACTTTCCGGAGGGCATCCGCGGCTACTTCAGCGAGGCCATCAACGGCCTCGACCCGGTGGCGGCGCCGTTCTTCGGCGAGCGCTACATCACGGCGCAGTCGGAGTCGGACAGCTTCGCCGAGGGCGAGGGCGCGATGTGGGCGATCGCCTGGACGCCCGAGGGCGAGCAGGTCGCCGAGTCCTACGTCAACATGATCCCGACGCGCCACGGCGGCACCCACGTCTCGGGCCTGCGCGAGGGCGTGTACCAGGCGGTGAAGAACTTCATCGACCACCACGCCATGGGCCAGCGCGGCCTCAAGGTGGTGCCGGAGGACGTCTGGTCGCGCGCCTCCTACGTGCTGGCGGTGAAAATGCTCGATCCGCAGTTCAAGGGCCAGGTCAAGAACGAGCTCCTGTCGCGCGACGGCGTCAAGCTCACCTCGCAGATGGTGCGCGACCCGTTCGAGCTCTGGCTGAACCAGAACGTCGAGGAGGGCAAGCGCATCGCCGAGCTGGCGCTGCGGCAGGCCAACGCGCGCACGCGCGCGGCGCAGAAGGTGGAGCGGCGCAAGACCTCGGGCGTGGCCGTGCTGCCGGGCAAGCTGACCGACTGCGCGTCCGAGGACCCCGAGCGCAACGAGCTCTTCATCGTCGAAGGCGACTCGGCCGGCGGCTCGGCCAAGCAGGCGCGCGACAAGGAATTCCAGGCGGTGCTGCCGCTCAAGGGCAAGCCCAAGAACACCTGGCAGGACAACCCGGACACGCTCTATTCCAACAAGGAGATCGAGGCGATCGCGCTGGCGATCGGCGTCGACCACCACAAGGCGGGCGACGCGGTCGACCTGTCCGGCCTGCGCTACCACCGCATCATCCTGCTGGCGGACGCCGACGTCGACGGCGCCCACATCCAGGTGCTTCTGCTGACGCTTTTCTTCCGCCACTTCCCGCGCCTGATCGAGGGCGGCCACGTGTTCGTCGCCCAGCCGCCGCTGTATCGCATCGACGTGCCGGCCCACGGCAAGAACAAGCCGGCGCGCAAGCTCTACGCGCTGGACGAGGACGAGCTCGCCTCCCTGCAGGACAAGCTGGAGGACGAGGGCGTCAAGCCGGGCGCCTGGAGCGTGAGCCGCTTCAAGGGCTTGGGCGAGATGAGCCCGGAGCAGCTGTGGGAGACCACCCTCAACCCCGACACCCGCCGCGTGCTGCCGGTCACCGTCGACGCCGCCGAGCGCGAGGCATCGCTGGAGACCTTCAACATGATGATGGCGCGCGAGAACGCGTCGCAGCGGCGGGAATGGATGGAAGAGTTCGGCAACCTGGTGGAAGCCGACATCTCCTGACCGACTGACGACCATGTCCGACCAGAAGAAGCTGTTCGATGGCAACGACGA
>DATIUV010000072.1:0-72554 GCA_035466595.1 Pelomicrobium sp. | reverse complement strand
ATGGTGATGCCGGGGGACAACATTGCGATGACGGTGAGCCTGATTGCGCCGATCGCGATGGAAGAGGGGCTGCGCTTTGCCATTCGCGAGGGCGGTCGCACCGTCGGCGCCGGCGTCGTGGCCAAGGTCATCGAGTAAACGTTTGCGGGCGGCGGGGCGCCAGCGCGCCGCCGTCCATGAGGTTTCGGCATGCAGAGCCAGAAGATTCGGATTCGCCTCAAGGCGTTTGACTATCGGCTGATCGACCAGTCGGCGCTTGAGATCGTGGAGACGGCGAAGCGCACCGGCGCCGTCGTGCGCGGGCCCGTCCCGCTGCCGACGCGGATCGAGCGTTTCGACGTGCTGCGTTCGCCGCACGTCAACAAGACTTCGCGCGACCAGCTCGAGATTCGGACCCACCTGCGGCTGATGGACATCATCGATCCCACCGACAAGACGGTCGACGCGCTGATGAAGCTCGATTTGCCGGCGGGGGTCGACGTCGAAATCAAGCTTTGAGATCCCGGCGCGGATCGTATCGCGCCATGATGATTCGGCCGGTCAATCGCAACCGGCCCCTTTGAGGGAAAGTAGAAGATGGCATTGGGATTATTGGGCCGCAAAGTCGGCATGACCCGCGTTTTCACCGAGGACGGCAGCTCGTCCCCGGTGACCGTGCTGGACGTTTCCAGCAACCGCATCTCCCAGGTCAAGGCGGTCGAGACCGACGGCTATTGCGCCGTCCAGATCGCGTTCGGCAAGCGCCGCCCGAGCCGGGTGGTGAAAGCCATGGCCGGGCATTTCGCCAAGGCCGGCGTCGAAGCCGGCGAGATCGTGCGCGAGTTCCGGCTCACGCCCGAGCAGATGGGCGAGCGCAAGCCGGGCGACGTGCTCGGCGCCGGGCTGTTCCAGGTCGGGCAGCACGTCGACGTGACGGGAACCTCGATCGGCAAGGGCTTCGCGGGCGTCATCAAGCGCCACAATTTCAGCTCCAACCGCGCCAGCCACGGCAACTCGGTTTCCCACAACCGTCCGGGCTCGACCGGCCAGAACCAGGACCCCGGTCGCGTGTTTCCGGGCAAGCGTATGGCCGGCCATCTGGGCTCGGTCAAGTCGACCGTGCAGAACCTCGAGATCGTTCGCATCGACGAGGAGCGGCAGCTGCTGCTGGTGAAAGGGGCGGTGCCCGGAGCCAAGGGCGGCGCGGTAGTCGTGCGGCCGAGCGTTAAGGCGGGGGCGTGATGGAACTCAAGCTGATTGACGAAGCCGGCAAGGCGAAGAGCAGCGTCGCCGCATCCGACCAGCTGTTCGGCCGCGACTTCAACGAGGCGCTGGTTCACCAGCTGGTGACCGCCTTCCTCGCCAACGGACGCTCTGCATCCCGTGCGCAGAAGGATCGCAGCGAGGTGAAGCACAGCACGCGCAAGCCGTGGCGGCAGAAGGGCACCGGCCGGGCCCGCGCCGGCATGACCTCGAGCCCGCTGTGGCGGGGCGGCGGCCGGATCTTTCCGAACTCGCCTGACGAGAATTTCTCGCAGAAGATCAACCGCAAGATGTACCGCGCCGGCATGGCCTCCATCCTCTCGCAGCTGGCGCGCGACGGACGGCTGACGGTGGTGGAGGAGCTCAAGGTGGACGCGCCCAAGACCAAGGTCCTGGCGCAGAAGCTGAAGTCAATGGGCGTCGGCAAGGTGCTGATCATCACCGACGCGATGGACGACAATCTCTACCTGTCCTCGCGCAACCTGCCGGACGTGCTGGTGGTCGAGCCGCATCAGGCCGACCCGGTCAGCCTGCTGCGTTTCCCCAGCGTGATGCTGACGCGGGGCGCGGTGGCCAAGTTCGAGGAGATGTACTCATGAGCGCGTTCAATTCCGAGCGGCTGATGAAGGTGCTGATCGCGCCCCAGGTGTCCGAGAAGAGCACCTACGTCGGCGAGAAGCACGACCAGGTCGTCTTCCGCGTGCTGCAGGACGCCACCAAGCCGGAAGTCAAGGCGGCCGTGGAGCTCATGTTCAAGGTCCAGGTGAAGTCGGTCCAGGTGTCCAACGTGAAGGGCAAGGCGAAGCGCTTCGGCCGCTTCGAAGGACGCCGCCGGAACTGGAAGAAGGCCTACGTCTGTCTTCAGCCCGGACAGGAAATCAACTTCGCTGCGGAGGTGAAGTAAATGCCGCTGGTCAAGATGAAGCCGACGTCGGCTGGCCGTCGCGCCATGGTGAAGGTGTCGACGCCGGGGCTCTACAAGGGCCGGCCGCACGAAGGTCTTACCGAGTCGAAAAAGCGCGGCTCGGGCCGCAACAACCAGGGGCGCATCACGACGCGCCATCAGGGCGGCGGGCATAAGCGCCACTACCGCGTGATCGACTTCCGCCGCGACAAGGACGGCATCCCGGCCAAGGTGGAGCGCATCGAGCACGATCCGAACCGCTCGGCGCATATCGCGCTGGTCTGCTACGCCGACGGCGAGCGCCGCTACGTCATCGCGGCCAAGGGCGTCGCTGCCGGCACCCAGCTGATGAGCGGCGTGGACGCCCCCATCAAGCCCGGCAATACCCTGCCGCTGCGGAACATCCCGGTCGGCACGACGATTCACTGCGTCGAGATGATGCCGGGCAAGGGGGCGCAGCTGGCGCGCTCGGCGGGCTCCTCGGTGCAGCTGCTGGCGCGCGAGGGCGACTACGCCCAGCTGCGCCTGCGCTCGGGCGAGATTCGCAAGGTGCACGTCAACTGCCGCGCCACCATCGGCGAGGTCGGCAACGAGGAGCACTCGCTCGAGTCGATCGGCAAGGCGGGCGCGAAACGCTGGCGCGGCGTGCGGCCGACGGTGCGCGGGGTGGCGATGAACCCGATCGACCACCCGCACGGCGGTGGCGAGGGCCGTACGTCCGGCGGGCGCCATCCGGTGAGCCCGTGGGGGGTGTCCACCAAGGGATTCAAGACGCGGCGCAACAAGCGCACGACGAGCATGATCGTGCGTCGCCGCAACCGGAAGAGCTGACGAGGTTTTGCCATGGCACGATCAGTAAAGAAGGGTCCGTTCGTCGACCACCACCTGATGAAAAAGGTGGACACGGCGCGCTCGACCAGCGACAAGCGCCCGATCAAGACCTGGTCACGCCGCTCGACGGTGCTGCCGGACTTCGTCGGCCTTACCATCGCCGTCCACAACGGCAAGCAGCACATTCCGGTGTTCGTGACGGAAAACATGGTGGGTCACAAGCTGGGCGAGTTCGCGCTCACCCGCACATTCAAGGGTCACGCGGCCGACAAGAAGGCCACCGTGGCCAAGAAGTAAGGAGTCGACATGCAAACGACGGCAAATCTGCGCGGCGTTCGGCTCTCGGCCCAGAAGGGCCGCCTGGTGGCCGACCAGATCCGCGGCCTGCCGGTGGAGCGGGCGCTGAACGTCCTCGCCTTCAGCCCGAAAAAGGCAGCTGGCATCATGAAGAAGGTGCTGGAGTCGGCGATCGCCAACGCCGAGCACAACGAAGGCGCCGACGTGGACGAGCTCAAGGTGAAGCGAATCTTCGTCGAGCAGGGGCCGTCGTTGCGGCGCTTCCATGCACGCGCCAAGGGCCGCGGCGCCAAGATCACGAAGCCGACCTGCCACATCTTCATCACGGTCGGGGACTAGGGGAACAGGTATGGGACAGAAGATTCATCCGACCGGATTCCGGCTCGCGGTGCACCGCAACTGGACTTCGCGCTGGTACGCCAACTCCAAGACGTTCTCGGGCATGCTGAACGAGGACGCCAAGGTGCGCGACTTCCTGCGCAAGAAGCTCTCCCATGCGGCGGTGGCCAAGGTCGTGATCGAGCGGCCGGCGAAGAACGCCAAGATCACCATTCACAGCGCCAGGCCCGGCGTCGTGATCGGCAAGAAGGGCGAGGACATCGAGGTGCTGCGCGGCGAGCTGCAGAAGCTGCTGGGCGTGCCCGTGCACGTCAACATCGAGGAGATCCGCAAGCCCGAGGTGGATGCGCAGCTGATCGCCGACTCGATCACGGCCCAGTTGGAGAAGCGGATCATGTTCCGCCGCGCCATGAAGCGCGCCATTACCAACGCCATGCGCCTGGGCGCGCAGGGCATCAAGATCATGAGCGCCGGGCGCCTCAACGGCATCGAGATCGCCCGCACGGAGTGGTATCGCGAGGGGCGGGTTCCCCTGCACACGTTGCGAGCGGACGTGGATTACGGTTTTTCGGAAGCCAAGACCACCTACGGCGTCATCGGCGTCAAGGTCTGGGTGTTCAAGGGCGAGCTGCTGGGCAAGGGCGAGCAGCCGGCGGCGGCGCCGGCACCGGCCGAGCCCGCTCGACGCGGCCGCCGGCCAGGAGCGAAACATGCTGCAACCAGCTAGGACCAAGTATCGCAAGATGCAGAAGGGCCGCAATACCGGCCCGGCCACGCGCGGCACCAAGGTCTCCTTCGGCGAGTTCGGCCTGAAGGCGACGACGCGCGGGCGTCTGACCGCGCGCCAGATCGAAGCGGCGCGGCGCGCGATGACGCGTCACATCAAGCGCGGCGGACGCATCTGGATCCGCATCTTTCCGGACAAGCCGATCTCGAAGAAGCCCGCCGAGGTGCGGATGGGCAACGGCAAGGGCAACCCGGAATACTTCGTCGCCGAGATCCGTCCCGGCAAGGTGCTCTACGAGATGGACGGCGTCAGCGAGCAGGTGGCGCGGGAGGCTTTCCGCCTCGCGGCGGCCAAGCTGCCGCTGCTGACCACGTTCGTCGCGCGGCAACTGGGGTAGGACGATGAAAGCGAGCGAACTGCGATCGAAGTCGGTGGAGGAGCTCGAGAAGGAGCTCGGCGAACTGCTCAAGGGCCATTTCGGCCTGCGCATGCAGCATGCGACGCAGCAGTTGAACAACACCAGTCAGCTTAGCAAGGTGCGCCGGGACATTGCCCGGGTGCGCACGGTGCTGAACGAGAAGGCGAAACAGTGATGACGGAAACCGCTGAGAAGCGCCGCCGCACCCTCTCGGGCCGGGTGGTGAGCGACAAGATGCACAAGACCGTGACGGTGCTGGTCGAGCGGCGGGTCAAGCACCCGCTGCAGGGTAAGGTCATCACGCGGTCGAAGAAATACCATGCGCACGACGAGAACAACGAGGCGCACCTGGGGGACGTCGTCATGATCGAGGAGTGCCGCCCGCTCTCCAAGACCAAGGCGTGGCGGGTCACCCAGCTGCTGGAGAAGGCCAAGACGGTCTGAGCTTTGCCTTGGCGGCTGATTTAGATTAAAATTTCTGGCTTTTCGCCGCCCGCCTCGCAGGTTACAGGCGGCGTCGCCCGGACGGGATCCAAAACTGGCTGGCCGCGCGGAATTACCGCCGAGCGGGTCAAGTTGGAAAAGGACTTCACATGATTCAGATGCAATCGTTGTTGGACGTCGCCGACAACACCGGTGCCCGCACGCTCAAGTGCATCAAGGTGCTGGGCGGCTCGAAGCGCCGCTATGCCGGCATCGGCGACGTCATCAAGGTCAGCGTCAAGGAAGCGGCGCCGCGCGGACGCGTGAAGAAAGGCGAGATCTACCACGCCGTCGTCGTCCGGACCGCCAAAGGCGTGCGCCGGCAGGACGGCTCGCTGGTCAAGTTCGACGGCAATGCGGCCGTGCTGCTCAACAACAAGCTCGAGCCGATCGGCACCCGCATCTTCGGCCCGGTTACCCGCGAGCTGCGGACCGAGCGCTTCATGAAGATCGTTTCGCTGGCGCCGGAAGTGCTGTAAGGAGAAGCTGATGCGCAAGATCCGCAAGGGTGACGAGGTGATCGTGATCGCCGGACGCGACAAGGGCCGGCGTGGCACCGTGCTGCGCGTGGTCGACGACGAGCGCCTGGTGGTCGAGGGCGCCAACAAGGTGAAGAAGCACCAGCGGCCGAATCCGCTCAAGGGCACCACCGGCGGCATCGTCGAGAAGGAGATGCCGCTGCACGTTTCCAACGTCGCCATCTTCAACCCGGCGACGCAGAAGGGCGATCGCGTGGGCATCAAGGTGCTGGAGGACCAGCGCAAGGTGCGCTATTTCAAGTCCAACGGCGAAGTGATGGACGTTTAAGGGCTGGCCATGGCACGGTTGCACGACTACTACCGCGAAACCGTCGTACCCGAACTCGTCAAGCAGTTCGGCTACAAGACGAACATGGAGGTGCCGCGCCTCCAGAAGATCACGCTCAACATGGGCGTGGGCGAGGCGATAGCCGACAAGAAGGTGCTGGACAACGCGGCCGGCGATATGCAGAAGATCGCCGGGCAGAAGCCGGTGGTCACCAAGGCGCGCAAGTCGATCGCCGGCTTCAAGGTCCGCGAGGGCTTTCCGGTCGGCTGCATGGTCACCCTGCGCCGGCAGCGCATGTTCGAGTTTCTCGACCGGCTGATCACGATCGCGATTCCGCGGGTGCGCGATTTTCGCGGCATCTCGGCGCGCGGATTCGACGGCCGCGGCAACTTCAGCATGGGCGTCAAGGAACAGATCATCTTCCCCGAGATCGAGTACGACAAGATCGATGCGTTGCGGGGCATGAACATCACGATCACCACCACCGCCAAGAGCGACAAAGAGGCGCGGGCGCTACTGGCGGCGTTCAAGTTTCCCTTCCGGAGCTGAGTACGGCATGGCGAAGAAGTCGGTCATCAATCGGGAAAAGAAGCGACGGGCGACGGTCGCCAGGTTCGCGGCCAAGCGCGCCGAGCTCCTGGCCATCATCGACAACTTTCAGGCCAGCGAGGAAGAGCGCCACCAGGCGCGTATGCGGCTGCAGAAGCTGCCGCGCAACGCCTCGCCGGTGCGGCTGCGCAACCGCTGCGCCATCACCGGGCGGCCGCGCGGCACGTTCCGCAAGTTCGGACTGGCCCGCAACAAGCTGCGCGAGATCGCCATGCGCGGCGAAATTCCCGGCGTGGTGAAGGCCAGCTGGTAGGGACGAGTTGCTACGCTACGGTCGCCCGCGGGACGCTTCCCGGGGCGCAGGCAGGCTGCAGGAGAAAAACGTATGAGCATGAGTGATCCAATCGCCGACATGCTGACCCGCATCCGTAACGCCCAGGCGTCGGAGAAAACCAGCGTGGTCATGCCGTCGTCGAGACTCAAGGTCGCCATCGCCAAGGTGCTCAAGGACGAGGGCTACATTGAGGATTTTGTCGCACGCGAGCTGGACGGCAAGCCGGCGCTGGAACTGGCGTTGAAGTACTACGCCGGCCGGCCGGTCATCGAGACCATCGAGCGTGTCAGCCGGCCGGGACTGCGCGTCTACCGGGGCCGCAACGATCTGCCGAAAGTCATGAACGGACTGGGCATCGCGATCGTGTCGACCTCCCGGGGCGTGATGGCCGATTACCAGGCGCGCGCGGCCGGAGTCGGCGGCGAAGTCCTGTGCATCGTCGCGTGAGGCCGGATCCATGTCGCGCATAGCCAAATACCCAGTCGTGCTGCCCAAGGGCGTCGAGGTCACGCTGTCGCTGGAGGCGGTCAGCGTGAAGGGGCCGCTCGGCTCGCTGTCGAGCCGTCTGCCTGCCGGCCTCGTGAAGCTGGAGCAGCAGGAAGACCGCATCCAGGTCACTGCGGCCAACGAGAGTCAGCAGGCCCGTGCCATGTCCGGAACCACGCGCGCGCTGCTCGCGAACATGGTCACTGGCGTTTCCAAGGGCTTCGAGAAAAAGCTTTCGCTGGTCGGCGTCGGCTACCGGGCCCAGGCCGCCGGCGATGCGCTCAACCTTACCGTGGGCTTCTCGCATCCGGTCAGCCACAAGATGCCCAAGGGCATCAAGGTGGAAACGCCGTCGCAGACGGAGATCGTGATCAAGGGCATCGACAAGCAGCAGGTGGGCCAGGTGGCGGCGGAGATCCGCGCCTACCGGAAGCCGGAGCCGTACAAGGGCAAGGGCATTCGCTACGCCGATGAGCGAGTGGTCTTGAAAGAGACCAAGAAGAAGTAAGCGGGGCGATCAATGGTCAACAAAAAGGTGGCGCGGCTGCGCCGGGCCCGCAGGACGCGGGCGAAAATTGCGTAACTCAGGGTGGCGCGGCTGTCGGTGTTCCGCAGCAACAGCCACATTTACGCGCAACTGATCGCGGCCGACGGCGGCCGGGTGGTCGCGAGCGCTTCGACGCTGGAGCCGGAGCTGCGCAAGGCGCAGCCCAAAGGCGGGTCCGTGGCCGCGGCGGCGGCGGTCGGCAAGCGCATCGCCGAAAAAGCGAAAGGCGCCGGCATCGAGCAGGTGGCGTTCGACCGCGGCGGCTTCCGCTACCACGGGCGGATCAAGGCCCTGGCGGATGCGGCCCGCGAAGGCGGACTGAAGTTCTAAGCGGACCGCCGCACATACAGGCGAACGAGGTCAAACGCGATGGCAAAAACTCAGGTGGAAGAGCGGCAGGACAACCTGCGCGAGAAGATGGTCGCGATCAACCGCGTCACCAAGGTGGTGAAGGGCGGCCGCGTGCTGGGATTCGCGGCGCTCACCGTGGTGGGTGACGGCGACGGCGGCATCGGCATGGGTCAGGGCAAGGCCCGCGAGGTGCCGGTGGCGGTGCAGAAGGCGA
The DNA here is from genome assembly GCA_035466595.1 of Pelomicrobium sp. Classification (GTDB taxonomy): domain Bacteria; phylum Pseudomonadota; class Gammaproteobacteria; order Burkholderiales; family UBA6910; genus DATIUV01. Next base: position 64,025 of record DATIUV010000072.1, on the reverse strand, counting down.
TGGAGCAGGCGCGCCGGCGCATGGTGAAGGTCCGGCTCAAGGAAGGAACGCTCCATCACCCGGTGGTCGGCGAGCACGGCGCCGCCAAGGTGCTGATGCAGCCGGCGTCCGAAGGCACCGGCATCATTGCCGGCGGCCCGATGCGCGCCGTTTTCGAGGTCATGGGCGTAACGAACGTGCTGGCCAAATGCATCGGCTCGGCCAACCCCTACAACGTCGTCAGGGCCACCATCAACGGCCTGCTGGCGACCAGCGCGCCGTCCGAGATCGCCGCGAAGCGCGGCAAGACGGTGGAGCAGATCCTGGAGCAGGGGCGATGAGCAGCAAGGGCGGCAAGACCATCCGGGTTACTCAGATCCGCGGGTTGATCGGGACAAAGCCCGAGCACCGACTGTGCATCCGCGGGCTCGGACTTAAGCGCATCAACCATTCCGTGGAGGTGGAGGACACGCCGGCGGTTCGCGGAATGATCAGAAAAGTCAGCTATCTGTTGAAGTGCGAGGGCTAGATGCAGCTCAACGACATTAAACCGGCGCCGGGGTCCAAACGCCCGCGCAAGCGCGTCGGCCGCGGCATCGGCAGCGGGCTGGGCAAGACCGCGGGTCGCGGGCACAAGGGCCAGAAGGCCCGTGCTGGCGGCTTCCACAAGGTTGGCTTCGAGGGCGGCCAAATGCCGCTGCAGCGGCGGCTGCCCAAGCGTGGATTTACTTCGCCCAGCCGGGACGACACCGCCGAGGTGCGCCTGTCGACGCTCGAGAAGCTGGACGTCGACACGATCGATCTCGCGGTGCTGAAGGAGCGGGGCGCCGTGCCGAAACTCGTTTCGTCGGCGAAGGTCATCCTCTCTGGGAAGCTTACCCGCAAGGTAACGGTCCAGGGGCTCAAGGTGACCAAGGGCGCGCGCGCGGCCATCGAGGCGGCGGGCGGCAGCGTCGCCTGATAGCGGAATTTCCATGGCCACCAAGGAATCGCTGCTCGGCATGTCCGGGAAATTCGGGGACCTCAAGCGCCGCTTGTGGTTCCTGATCGGCGCGCTGGTGGTCTACCGCATCGGCGCCCATATTCCGGTTCCCGGTATCGATCCGGTGGTTCTGGCCGAGCTGTTTCGCTCGCAGCAGAGCGGCATCCTCGGCCTGTTCAACATGTTCTCCGGGGGCGCGCTCTCGCGCTTCTCGATTTTCGCCATCGGCATCATGCCGTACATCTCGGCGTCGATCATCATGCAGCTGGCGACCGTGGTCGTGCCGCAGTTGGAGGCGCTGAAGAAGGAGGGCGAGGCCGGGCGGCGCAAGATCACGCAGTACACGCGCTACGGAACCCTGCTGCTGGGCACGTTCCAGAGCATTGGCATCTCGATCGCGCTCGAGGCCCAGCCTGGCCTGGTGCCGGAGCCGGGGCTGCTGTTTCGCGTGACGACCGTCGTTACGCTCGTCACCGGCACCATGTTCCTGATGTGGCTCGGCGAGCAGATTACCGAGCGTGGCATCGGCAACGGCATCTCGCTGATCATCTTCGCGGGCATCGTCGCCGGTCTGCCGGCGGCGCTTGGCGGCACGCTGGAGCTGGCGCGCACGGGGGCATTTTCGATCCCGCTGGTGCTGGTGCTGCTGGTGGGTGCGCTGGCCGTGACCGCGCTGGTGGTGTTCGTCGAGCGCGGGCAGCGCAAGATCCTGGTGAATTATCCGAAGCGCCAGGTGGGGCGCAAGGTCTACGGCGGCACCAGCTCGTACCTGCCGCTCAAGCTCAACATGGCCGGCGTTATTCCGCCGATCTTCGCCTCGTCGATCATTTTGTTCCCCGCCACGCTGGCGGGCTGGTTCGGCGCCTCGGAGTCGACGACCTGGCTGCGTGACATCGCCGCCACGCTGTCGCCTGGCCAGCCGATCTACGTGATGCTTTACGCGGCTGCGATCATTTTCTTCTGCTTCTTCTACACCGCCCTGGTGTTCAATCCCAAGGAGACGGCGGAGAACCTGAAGAAGAGCGGTGCCTTCGTCCCCGGCATCCGGCCCGGCGACCAGACCGCGCGCTATGTCGAGCGGATCATGATGCGGCTCACGCTGGCCGGCGCGATCTACGTCACGCTGGTATGCCTGCTGCCCGAGTTTCTGATCCTGAAGTGGAACGTGCCGTTTTATTTCGGCGGCACCTCGTTGCTGATCATCGTCGTCGTGACGATGGACTTCATGGCGCAGGTGCAGGCCTACGTCATGTCGCATCAGTACGAGAGCCTGCTCAAGAAGGCCAACCTCAAGGGTGGGCTGCCCGCCCGCTGAGGCGAGAGCGGGCGCGGGGTCGAGACGGAACCTCGTAGGGCATGGCCAAGGAAGAGACGATCCAGATGCAGGGGGAGGTGATCGAGAACCTCCCGAACGCGACGTTTCGCGTCAAGCTCGAGAATGGCCACGAGGTCCTTGGCCACATTTCCGGAAAGATGCGGATGCACTACATCCGCATCCTGCCGGGCGACAAGGTGACGGTGGAGCTTACGCCCTACGACCTTTCCCGCGGACGCATCGTGTTCCGGGCGAAGTAGGTCGGCGGCGAAAGGAGAGAACCAATGAAAGTGAACGCGTCGGTGAAGAAGATGTGCCGCAATTGCAAGATTGTGCGGCGCAAGCGTGTGGTGCGGGTGATCTGCACCGACCCCCGGCACAAGCAGCGCCAGGGCTGACGCCCTTCGCGCCTTTGCGCGAAAAGGCGTAACCGCATATAATTTAAAGTTTTCGTTTTTCGGAGTTCCCAGGATGGCCCGCATTGCAGGCGTCAACATTCCGAACCATCAGCACGCGGAAATCGCGCTGACTTCCATTTACGGCATCGGCCGCAGCCGGGCGCGCGCGATCTGCGTCGCCGCCGGTGTGGAGGGGTCCCGTAAAATCAAGGACTTGTCGGATAGCGAAGTGGATCGCCTGCGGGAGGCGGTGGGTTCCTTCACGGTGGAGGGCGATCTGCGCCGGGAAGTGACGATGAACATCAAGCGGCTCATGGATCTCGGCTGCTACCGCGGCGTCCGGCATCGTCGCGGTCTGCCGATGCGGGGTCAGCGCACGCGGACCAACGCACGCACCCGCAAGGGCCCGCGCAAGCTGATCAGCGCCGCTAAGAAAGGCTAAAGGCAGGAATCCAGCATGGCAAAGACCCAAACCCGGGCGCGCAAGAAGGTCAAGAAGAACGTGGCGGAGGGCATCGCCCACGTCCACGCGTCGTTCAACAACACCATCGTCACCATTACCGACCGGCAGGGCAATGCGCTCTCGTGGGCGACCTCGGGCAGCAACGGCTTCAAGGGCTCGCGCAAGAGCACGCCGTTCGCGGCTCAGGTGGCCGCCGAGCGCGCCGGCCGCGCCGCCCAGGAGTGCGGGGTGAAGAATCTGGAAGTGCGGATCAAGGGCCCCGGACCGGGGCGGGAGTCGGCGGTGCGTGCGCTGCACGCGGTCGGCTTCAAGATCACCAGCATCTCGGACGTGACGCCGATTCCGCACAACGGTGTGCGGCCGCCGAAGCGGCGTCGCATCTGATCGAGGAGATTCAGCGTGGCTAGATACCTGGACGCCAAGTGCCGCCTGTGCCGGCGGGAAGGCGAGAAGCTCTTCCTCAAGGGCGAGAAGTGCTTCACCGACAAGTGCCCGGTCGAGCGGCGCAGCTATCCGCCGGGCCAGCATGGGCAGAAGGGCGGACGCCTGTCCGACTACGCGGTTCAGCTGCGCGAGAAGCAGAAGCTCAAGCGCACCTACAGCCTGATGGAGAAGCAGTTCCATTCGCTGTACGTAGAGGCCGACCGCCGCAAGGGGATCACCGGCGAGAACCTCCTGCAGCTGCTGGAAAGCCGGCTCGACTCGGTGGTCTACCGCATGGGCTTCGGCGCCTCGCGCGCGGAGGCGCGGCAGGTGGTGCGCCACAACGGCATTCTGGTGAACGGCCGTCGCGTTAACATTCCGTCGTACCAGCTGCGGCCGGGCGACGTCGTCGAGGTCGCCGAGGGCGCGAAGGCGCACCTACGCGTCAAGGCGGCTGCCGAGTCCGCCGAAGGGCGCGGCTTCCCGGAGTGGATCGAGGTCGACGCCAAGGGCCTGAAAGGCACGTTCAAGGCACTGCCGCAGCGGGCCGAGCTGCCCCAGACCATCAACGAGAATCTGGTCGTCGAGCTTTACTCGAAATAATCGGGCCTGCCCGCTGCGAGTTGCGGCGGGCTTGCCGTTCCAACGTCCAAGAGGTACGCCAGTATGCAAGCCAGTGCTTTCCTCAAGCCGAGGATCGTCGACGTCCAGCACGTCTCGCCGACCCACGCGCGCATCACCATGGAGCCTTTCGAGCGCGGCTACGGTCACACGCTGGGCAACGCGCTGCGGCGGGTTCTGCTGTCGTCGATGCCCGGCTTCGCCCCCACCGAGGTGCATATCGCGGGCGTGCTGCACGAGTACTCCACGCTGGAGGGCGTGCAGGAGGACGTGGTCGACATCCTGCTCAACCTGAAGGGCCTGGTTCTCAAGCTGCACAATCGCCCCGACGTCACGCTCAATCTCAAGAAGCAGGGCGAGGGCGTCGTCACGGCGGGCGATATCGAGGGCACCCACGATGTCGAGGTGGTCAATCCGGAGCACGTCATCGCGCATCTGACCGCCGGCGGCAAGCTCGAGATGCAGATCAAGGTCGAGCAGGGGCGCGGCTACGTGCCGGCCACGGCGCGACGTCCGGCCGAGGGCAGCACGCGCGGCATCGGCAGCATTCTGCTGGATGCCTCGTTCAGCCCCGTGCGCCGCGTTGCCTATTCCGTCGAGAGCGCCCGCGTGGAGCAGCGCACCGACCTCGACAAGCTGATCATGGACATCGAGACCAACGGCGTGATCGAACCGGAGGAGGCGATCCGTTACGCCGCCCGCATCCTGGTCGATCAGCTGTCGCTGTTCGCGGACCTGAAGGGAACGCCGCAGACCATCGAGCAGCCGAAGTCGCCGCAGGTGGACCCGATCCTGCTGCGTCCGGTGGACGACCTCGAGCTGACGGTGCGCTCTGCCAACTGCCTCAAGGCCGAGAACATCTACTACATCGGCGACCTCATCCAGCGCACCGAGACCGAACTGCTGAAGACGCCCAACCTGGGCCGCAAGTCGCTGAACGAGATCAAGGAAGTCCTCGCCTCGCGGGGGCTCACGCTGGGCATGAAGCTCGAGAACTGGCCGCCGGCCAACCTCGAGCAGGCCTGATTCGGGAGAAGCGCCATGCGCCATCGTCAGGGTTATCGCACGCTCAACCGCACCAGCAGCCATCGCCAGGCGATGCTGCGCAACATGACCAACTCGCTCCTGCGCCACGAGGTGATCACCACCACGCTGCCGAAGGCAAAGGAGCTGCGCCGCGTCGCCGAGCCGATCATCACGCTGGGCAAGAAGCCGTCGCTGGCGAACCGCCGGCTGGCGTTCAACCGCCTGCGCGACCGCGACAACGTGGTCAAGCTTTTCGACGTACTGTGGCCCCGCTACAAGGCCCGCAACGGCGGCTACCTGCGCATCCTCAAGTGCGGCTTCCGCAAGGGCGACAACGCGCCGATGGCGCTGATCGAGCTCATGGACCGGCCCGAGGAAGAAGCCGCCGCGCCGGCCGCAGCCGAATAAGCAGGGCGCACCACGCAAACCCGAGCCCGGCTGCACGCCGGGCTTTTTTTTCGCCGTACAATCGGCCGGTGCAGATCGTTCTGTTCACCGATTTCGGTTCCGCGGACCTCTACGTCGGGCAGGTGCATGCGGTCCTCGCTGCCGAGGCGCCGGATATCGGGATCGTTGATCTGCTTCACGACGCGCCCCGCTTCGATGCACGGGCGGGGGCGCACCTTTTGGCGGCGTTGACGCCGCAGCTCAGAACGCCCAGCGTCGTGTTGGCAGTCGTCGATCCGGGAGTCGGCGGGGCGCGGGACGCCGTCGCGGTGAGGTGCGGTGCGCACTGGCTCGTGGGTCCCGACAACGGATTGCTGTCGGTCGCCGTGGCGCGAACATCTCAGGCAGCGGCGTACACCATCACGTGGCGACCGGGGCTGTTGTCGCCGACCTTTCACGGCCGCGATCTGTTTGCACCCGTGGCGGCCCGGCTTGCGCGGGGGGATGACCCGGCGTCGCTGCTGGCGCCGCGGGAACGACTCTCGGTCCAGTTCTCCGACGGCGACCTGGCGGAGGTGATCTACGTCGACCACTACGGCAACGCGATTACCGGCCTGCGGGCCGGCGACGGCTTGCACGACGCGCGGCTGCAGGCGGGCGGCCGAAACCTGGCCCGTGCCCGGACCTTTTCCGATGTGCCGGCCGGCAGCGCGTTCTGGTACGTCGGCAGCTTGGGTTTGGTCGAGATCGCCGTCAACGGCGGCAGCGCCGCCGATGTCCTCGGGCTCGGCATCGGCGATGCCGTGAGTGTCCTGACCTAGTCTGATGGGCATGATCTTCACCGCGGGTCACGGCAATCGCACACTCGTGGAGCTGATCGACTTGCTGCGGGCGGCAGCGGTGACGTCGCTCGTCGACGTGCGTGCGTATCCGGCATCGCGGCGGCATCCCCAGTTCAACCGGGATCGTCTGGCGGAAGCGCTGGCGCAGGCCGGCATCGCCTATCGCTGGGAAGGCCGGGATTTGGGTGGCATGCGTCAGGCTGCGGCGGGCTCGCCGCACACAGCACTGGAGCCTGGTTTCCGCGGATTCGCCGATCACATGGCAACGGCTGCGTTCGGCGCCGCGTTGTTCCGTCTGGTCGAGTCCGCGCAGGTTGAGCGGCCCGCGCTGCTTTGCGCGGAGCGCGATCCCATGCAGTGCCACCGCAAGCTCATCGCCGATGGACTGGTCGCCGCGGGGACTCGGGTGACCCACCTGCTCGAGCCCGGGCACGCCGAAGAGCACCGCCTCGATCCGCGATTGCGGCTGGACGCCGGTCGCCTCGTCTATGACCTCGACGGCGGCGGCCAGCGCGCGCTGGAGTTCAGCGGATCAGAATCACCCGGTAGTCGTTGACGTTGGTGCGGGTGGGACCCGTCAGGACGAGATCGCCGAGTCCCTTGAAGAACGTGTAGCCGTCGTTGTTGGCCAGCATGGTCCGTGCATCAATGCCGAGCTGCGCCGCACGTTTCAGGGTGTCCGGGCCGCAGATTGCGCCCGCGTTGTCTTCGGTGCCGTCAATGCCGTCGGTATCGGCCGCCAGCGCGTGCACCCCGCGCATCCCATCAAGCTCCACGGTCAGCGCCAGCAGGAACTCCGCATTGCGACCGCCGCGGCCATCGCCGCGGACCGTGACGGTGGTCTCGCCGCCGGAAACCAGGGCTACCGGCCGTTGCCAGGGGTGGCCGTAGGTGCTCACCTCCCGCGCCAGCGCCGCGTACACGGCGGCCACGTCGCGGGCCTCGCCCGCCACGCTGTCGCCGAGAATCGCGACCGGAACGCCCTCCCGGCGCAGCACCTCGCCGCCGGCCACCAGCGACTGGTGCGCAGTGGCGATGACACGGTTTTCCACGCGGCGGAATACGGCGTCGCCGGGCTTGGGCGTCTCCTCGATCCGGCCCGCGGCGCCGCGCTCGAGCCGCTCGATGACCGCCGACGGCTCGCGCACGTCGTAGTCGCGCAGGATCGCGAGCGCGTCCGCGAAAGTCGTGGGGTCGGGGGCGCAGGGCCCCGAGGCGATGTGCGTCGGATCATCGCCGGTGACGTCCGAGATCACCAGCGCGAGGACGCGGGCCCGGCACGCCGCTGCCAGGCGGCCGCCCTGAATCGCCGACAGGTGCTTGCGCACCGTGTTGATCTCCTGGATCGAGGCGCCGCAGCGCAGCAGCTCGCGCGTGACGCCCTTCAGGTCGGCCATCGTCACGCCGTCGGCCGGCAGGCTCAGCAGGCTCGAGCCGCCACCGCTCACCAGCGCCAGCAGCAGGTCGTCTGGCCCGAGCGATTTCACGAGCGTGAGGATCTCGCGCGCCGCCGCTTCGCCGCTCTCGTCCGGCACCGGATGGCCGGCCTCCACCACGCGGACTCGGCGGGTCGGCAGGCCGTGCCCGTAGCGGGTGATCACGAGCCCGGAAAGATCGGCGCGCTCGGGCCAGTGGCCTTCGACCGCCTTCGCCATCGACGCCGCCGCTTTGCCGGCGCCGACGACGACGGTCCGGCCTTTCGGTGGACGCGGCAGATGCGGCGGCACGATGGCGAGCGGCTCGGCCGCCGCGACGGCGGCGTGGAAGCTATCGATCAGCAATTGTCGCGGGTTCATGCGCGTCTCGCTTGGCGGGGGGTTGCAGGAGCGGCCGCAGGTGGCGGCCGGTATGGCTGGATTCGGCGGCGGCAATGGCCTCGACGGTGCCCTCGGCGACGATGCGTCCGCCGCCGGCGCCGCCCTCCGGACCAAGATCGACGATCCAGTCGGCGGTCTTGATGACGTCGAGATTGTGCTCGATCACCACCACCGTGTTGCCGTGGTCGCGCAGGCGATGCAGCACCTTGAGCAGCAGCTCGACGTCGTGGAAATGCAGGCCCGTGGTGGGCTCGTCGAGAATGTAGAGCGTGCGGCCGGTGTCGCGCTTGGAGAGCTCCAGCGCGAGCTTGACCCGCTGCGCCTCGCCGCCCGAGAGCGTCGTCGCCGACTGGCCCAGAGTGATGTAGCCGAGGCCGACGTCCTTCAGGGTGTTGAGCTTGCGCGCGAGCGCCGGCACCGGGCGGAAGAATTCGCACGCCTGCTCGACCGTCATCTCCAGCACTTCGTGGATGCTGCGGCCCTTGTACTGGATCTGCAGCGTCTCCCGGTTGTAGCGCCGGCCGTGGCAGACGTCGCACTGGACGTAGATGTCGGGCAGAAAGTGCATCTCCACCTTGAGCACGCCGTCGCCCTGGCAGGCCTCGCAGCGGCCGCCCTTGACGTTGAACGAGAAGCGGCCGGGGCCGTAGCCGCGCGCCCGCGCTTCCGGCACCTGGGCGAACAACTCGCGGATCGGCGCGAACACGCCGGTGTAGGTTGCCGGGTTCGAACGCGGCGTGCGGCCGATCGGGCTCTGGTCGACGTTCACCACCTTGTCCAAATGGTCGGCCCCATCCAGCGTCTCGTGGGGCGCGGGCTCGTGTCCGCCGCCGTGCAGGTGGCGCACGACGGCGCGATAGAGCGTGTCGTTCACCAGCGTCGACTTGCCCGAGCCGGAAACACCGGTGACGCAGACGAACAGCCCGATCGGCACCGTCAACGTGATCGACTGCAGGTTGTTGCCGGTGGCGCCCGCCAACCTGAGCGCGCGGTCGGTGTGGGGGCGGCGCTTCGAGCGCGGCGCCGCAATCTGGCGCCCTCCCGACAGGTACTGGCCGGTGAGCGACGCGGGGTCCGTGAGAATCGCCTCGGGTGGGCCCTGGGCGACGATCTGGCCGCCGTGCTCGCCCGCGCCCGGCCCCATGTCCACCAGATAATCGGCCGCGAGAATGGCGTCGCGATCGTGCTCGACGACGATGACGCTGTTGCCCATGTCGCGGAGATTCTTGAGCGTCTCCAGCAGACGGTCGTTGTCGCGAGGATGCAGGCCGATGGACGGCTCGTCGAGGACGTACATCACGCCGGTCAAGCCGGAACCGATCTGCGAGGCGAGGCGGATGCGCTGGGCCTCGCCGCCGGAAAGGGATTCCGCCGAGCGGTCCAGCGTCAGGTAGTTCAGCCCGACGTTGTTGAGGAAGCGCAGGCGATTGGCGATCTCGTGCACGATGCGCTCCGCCACCGCCTGGCGCGCGCCGGCGAGCTGGAGCGTCTCGAACAGCGCCTGCGCTTCTGAGAGCGGCAGCGCGCTGAGCTGGTAGATGGCGTGGCCCGCCACCAGGACGTTGCGCGCTTCGATGCGCAGGCGGGTACCGTCGCAGGCCGGGCAGTTGCGGGTGTTGAGATACTTGGCGAGCTCCTCCTTCACCACCTGGGAATCGGTTTCCTTGTAACGGCGTTCCAGGTTGGGGATCACGCCCTCGAAAGCATGCTCCCGCGTGTAGCGCGCGCCGCGCTCGCCGGGATAGACGAATTTGATCTTCTCGGCGCCCGAGCCGTGCAGGATGACTTCCTGAACCTCGCGCGGCAGATTCTCGAACGGCTGCTCGATATCCACCTCGTAGTGCCGCGCGAGGCTGGAGAGAAGCTGGAAATAGAACTGGTTGCGCCGGTCCCAACCCTTGATCGCGCCGGCGCCCAGGGACAGGTGGGGAAAGGCCACCACGCGCCTCGGATCGAAGAACGTGATCTGGCCGAGCCCGTCGCAGGTGGGGCAGGCGCCCATCGGGTTGTTGAACGAGAACAGGCGCGGTTCCAGCTCGGGCAGCGAGAAGCCGCACACCGGGCAGGCGAAGCGGGCCGAGAACAGATGCTCGCGGCCCGAGTCCATTTCTACCGCCAGCGCGCGGCCGTCGGCGTGGCGCAGCGCGGTCTCGAACGATTCCGCCAGCCGCTGCTTGGCGTCCGGCGCCACCTTCAGCCGGTCGATCACCACTTCGATCGTGTGCTTGCGGTTTTTCGGCAACGTCGGCATCGCGTCGATGTCGTAGACCTCGCCGTCGACCCGAACCCGCACGAAGCCTTGCGCGCGCAGCTCGTCGAACAGCTCGTGCTGCTCGCCCTTACGCCCGACGATCAGTGGCGAGAGGATCATCAGGCGCGTGCCTTCCGGCAATTCGAGGACGTGGTCCACCATCTGGCTCACGCTCTGGGCCGACAGGCGGTTGCTGTGCTCCGGGCAGTGGGGATCGCCGACGCGCGCGAACAGAAGCCGCAGGTAGTCGTGGATCTCCGTTACCGTGCCCACGGTGGAGCGTGGATTGTGGGTGGCGGCCTTCTGCTCGATGGAAATGGCCGGCGACAGGCCCTCGATCAGGTCGACATCGGGCTTCTCCATCAGCTCGAGGAACTGGCGCGCGTACGCCGACAGCGACTCGACGTAGCGGCGCTGGCCCTCGGCGTAGAGCGTGTCGAAGGCGAGCGAGGACTTGCCGGAGCCGGACAGGCCGGTGATGACGACGAGCCGCTCCCGCGGCAGGTCGACGTTGACGCTCTTGAGGTTGTGCGTGCGCGCGCCGCGCACGCGGATGAATTCCATCGCTTGGCGGGCCTAAAACCAAACCTGCTAATATACCCAACTTTCCTTTCCAGTCCCAAGGCGGCATGCATCCTTCGCGCGCTAGGCTGACCGCGTTCGAGCGGCGTGCCACGGCCAGCCTTGCCGGCGTCTCGGGGCTGCGCCTGCTGGGGATGTTCATCATCCTGCCGGTGTTCGCGCTCTACGCCGAGCGCCTGCCCGGGGGCGACAACCAGGCGCTGGTCGGCCTCGCCATCGGCATCTACGGCCTCACCCAGGCGCTGTTCCAGCTGCCGTTCGGCTGGCTGTCCGATCGCGTCGGCCGCAAGCCGGTGATCTACGCCGGCCTGGCGCTGCTGGCCTTCGGCAGCTTCGTCGCGGCAGCCGCCGACAATATCTACTGGGTGATCGTCGGCCGCGTGCTGCAGGGCGCCGGCGCGATTTCGGCCGCGGTCGTCGCGCTGCTGGCGGACCTCACGCGCGATGAGCATCGCACCCAGGCGATGGCGGTCATCGGCATCACCATCGGCGTGGCGTTCATGGTGTCACTGGTAGCTGCGCCGATCCTCGACCGCTTCATCGGCGTGCCGGGCATCTTCGCACTGACCGGCGCCCTGGCGCTGGCGGCGATGGCCGTGGTGGCGTTCGTCGTACCGGATCCCGAGCGCAGTGCTTTCCACGTCGATGCCGGCGCCAACGTCGCGATGATCGCCGCCGTGGTGCGTGATCCGGACCTGCTGCGGCTCGACGTTGGCGCGTTTGTCCTGCACGCCGTTTTGACGGCGCTGTGGGTGGTGGTGCCGTTCCAGCTGCGCGAGGCCGGACTCGAGACCGCGCACCACTGGTGGGTCTACCTGCCGGTGATGGTGGCGTCGATCGCGTTCATCGTTCCCGCGATCATCTACGCCGAGCGGCGGGCAAAGCTGAAGCCGGTGTTCCTGGCGGCCATCGTCGTGCTGGCGGCCGGGGAGGTGGCGTTGTTCCAGGCCGGGGCCGCGCTGTCCTGGCTCGTGCTCGGCCTGCTGGGCTTTTTCATCGGGTTCAACCTGCTGGAGGCGATGCTGCCGTCGCTGATCAGCAAGATGGCGCCGGTGCGCGCCAAGGGAACGGCCATCGGCGTCTACAGCAGCGTGCAGTTTTTCGGCACCTTCGTCGGCGGCGTTGCCGGCGGCTGGCTGGCCCAGCACTACGGCGCCTATGCGGTGTTTGCCTTCTGCGTTATTCTTTTGCTGGCCTGGCTCGGCCTTGCCGCCGGCATGCGGCCGCCGCCCTCGGTGCGAACCCACGTGTATCCGATCCCGGAAATGGACGCGCAGCGGGCGCGCGGTCTGGCCGAGCAGCTTTCCCGGCTGCCCGGCGTGCGGGAAGCCATGGTGATCGCCGGCGAGCGCGTCGCCTACATCAAGGCGGACGCGGCCGGTTTCGACGAGCAGCGCGTGCTGCAGCTACTAGGGGGAAGGGCATAGATGGCATCGGTCAACAAAGTGATCCTGATCGGCAACCTGGGGCGCGACCCCGAGGTACGGTACCTCCCCAGCGGCGATGCGGTGGCGAACCTGCGCGTGGCCACGACCGAGAAGTGGAAGGACAAGAGCGGCGAGATGCAGGAGCAGACCGAGTGGCACAGCGTCGCCTTTTTCGGCCGCCAGGCCGAGATCTGCGGCGAATACCTGCGCAAGGGCAGCTCGGTCTACGTCGAGGGCCGCCTGCAGACGCGCAAGTGGACCGACAAGGAAGGCAAGGACCGCTACACCACCGAAATCCGCGGCGATCGCATGCAGATGCTGGGCGGCCGCGGCGGTGGCGGCGGGTTCGAGGCGATGGACAAGGACAGCTCGGCATCGGCGCCGCCGCCCGCTGCGGGCGAGAAGCGCCAGAGCGCCAAGGCCGGCTCCAGCTTCGACGACTTCGAGGACGATATTCCTTTCTGAGCCGGAGGGCTCGCCGCCTCCGGCCTACTTCGCCGGTTCCTGCCGGCGCCGCACCAGCAGCAGCGCCACCGCGCACGAGGCCATGCGCGCGAGTTCCTTGTCGGCGCGGCTGGTGAGGATGATCGGCACCCGCGCTCCCAGCACGATCCCGGCCGACTGCGCGTCGGCGAGATACTCCAGCTGCTTCGCCAGCATGTTGCCGGACTCGATGTCCGGCACCAGCAGGATATCGGCCTTGCCCGAGACCGGCGAGACAATGCCCTTGGTGCGCGCCGCCACTTCCGAGACGACGTTGTCGAACGCGAGCGGGCCGTCCAGGATCGCTCCCCGGATCTGACCGCGGTCGGCCATCTTGCACAGCGCCGCGGCCTCCACGGTCGAGCGCATCTTGGTCGTGACGGTTTCGACCGCCGAAAGAATCGCCACCTTGGGCTGCTCGATGCCGAGCGCGTGGGCGAGGTCGATGGCGTTCTGCACGATGTCCACCTTGTCGTCGAGCGTGGGCTCAATCGCGATCGCCGCGTCCGTGATGAACAGCGGGCGCGGGTAGGTCGGGACGTCCATGATGAAGACGTGGCTCATGCGCCGTGCGGTTCGAATGCCGCGCTCCTTGTCCACCGCCGCTGACATCAGCTCGTCCGTGTGCAGGCTGCCCTTCATCACGGCGTCGACTTCGCCGGTGCGCGCCATGGCCACGGCCCGCTCGGCGGCCGCATGGCTGTGCTCGGTGTGGATCAGCGTGCAGCGGCCAAGGTCGGCGCCCTCCGCCTCGGCGGCGGCACGGATGCGCGCTTCCGGGCCGATCAGCACCGGCGCGATCAGACCCTGCTCCGCGGCGCGGATCGCGCCCATCAGGGACACGCCGTCAACCGGGTGGACGACGGCCGTACGAATCGGCGCCAGATTGCGCGTCATGTTGATCAGGTGCCGGTAATAGCGGGCGTAAACGTCGGTGAGCCGGACGGTGGGAAGGATCGTGCGCGGGCGCTTGATCTTCTCGGCCGGCGCGCGGACGCGGACCCGGCCCGAAATCACGCGAACGCCGTCCTGGTTCTTCGCCTCGACATCGAGGTCCACCGTGCGATCCGCCGGGTGCTTGGCGATCACGCGCACGGTCACGGTCACCTCGTCGCCGATCATCACGGGGTTGCCGAAGTGCAGGGTCTGGTCCAGCTGCACGGTCCCGGGGCCCGGGAAGCGCGTGGCCACGACGGTCGACACGAGCGCGGAGCCCCACATGCTGTGCGCGACGAACTGGGGCGGTACCTGGCCCCTGGCCAGCTCGGCATCGAGGAGGGCCGGCGTGATGTCGCCGGAGATGACGCCGAAGATCTCGATGTCCTCGCGCGTGAGCACGCGCGCAAGCACAGCCCGGTCGCCGAGGCAGACTTCCTCGAAGGGGTGATTTTCCACCAGGTCCCGGAACTGAACCTGTTGCCAGTGCTGCTCGGCGGGCTGCGACATGCGGTTGTCCTGATTCTGTCCGCCCCGGCCGCAGCCAGGGGCGTTGGGGCGGCGCCCCGGCGGGTTAATCCGGCCGGATCGCCGGGGCCGTTGATCGTGCCCGAATTGTACCCGCCGCGGCACCGGCGAGTCTCCGGGACCCCGGCAGGGGGATTGCCTTGGGCAACCGCTGCCCCAATATCCGATCGAGCTGTAACTGTCTCAGGTATAATGCGTTTTCTTCTTCGGGAGAGAGTCGATGCCGATCTACGAATACCGTTGCGAATCCTGCGGTTTCCAAAAGGAGTTTCTGCAGAAAGTGGGTGAGCCCTTGCTCACAACTTGCCCCGAGTGCGGCCAGGATGCATTCCACAAGCTACTGTCGGCAGCCGGCTTTCAGCTCAAGGGCTCGGGCTGGTACGCGACTGACTTCAAGGGCGGGGCAAGCAAGCCCAAAGGCGACACGGCGGAGAAGCCGGCCGGGGGGCACGGCTGTGCGGCCGGCGCCTGCGGCTGTGCGCCGAAGGCCGAGGCGTGAAGAAATACCTGATCGCGGGACTGCTGGTCTGGGCGCCGCTGGGGATCACGATCTGGGTGCTGGACCTGCTGTTCAGCACCATGGATCAGACCCTTTTGCTGCTGCCGGAGACCTGGCGGCCCGAGAAGTGGCTGGGCATCCGCATCCCCGGCCTTGGCTTCGTGCTGAGCCTGCTGGTGATCTTCCTGACCGGCGTCTTCGCCGCCAACGTCATCGGCGAGCGGCTGATCCGTTACTGGGAGGGCCTGCTGGCGCGCATTCCGGTCGTGAAGTCGATCTATTACAGCGTCAAGCAGGTGAGCGACACCCTGTTCTCGAGCAAGGGCGTGGCGTTCCGCAAGGCGCTGCTGATCCAGTACCCGCGTCAGGGTGCCTGGACCATCGCCTTCCTGACCGGCAAGCCGGGCGGCGACATCGCCAATTACCTGAATGGCGACTACATCAGCGTTTACGTGCCGACGACGCCTAACCCGACCTCCGGTTTCTTCCTCATGGTGCCCCGGAGCGACGTCGTCGAACTGGAGATGAGCGTCGACGCCGCGCTGAAATACATCATCTCCATGGGTGTCGTCGCGCCGGAGAGCCGGCTGCCGGCGCCTGATCCGATCCCTGAACGCGCGCCGGCACATCCCGAGCAGCGCGTCGCCTGACCTGCGGCGGCCGGCGCCGGCTGCCTGAAGCGAATTCACCAAGAAAAGCGACAAGCGATCCCATGCGAACCATCTATTGCGGCCTAGTCGGCCGCGGCCACGTTGGACAAGAGGTCACCCTGTGCGGCTGGGTCCATCGTCGCCGCGATCATGGCGGCGTCATTTTCATCGACCTGCGGGACCGCGAGGGCCTGGTGCAGGTCGTCTGCGATCCGGACCAGGCTGACGCGTTTCGCGTTGCCGAGACGCTTCGCAACGAATTCGTCGTTAGAGCGCGCGGCGTGGTGCGGCCGCGGCCCGAGGGCACCGTCAATCCCAACCTCCCGAGCGGCGCGGTGGAGGTGCTGGCGCGCGCGGTGGAGGTGCTCAATCCGTCGCTGACGCCTCCATTCCTGATGGACGACGATTCCATCAGCGAGCAGGTCCGGCTCGAGCACCGCGTGCTCGACCTGCGCCGGCCGGAGATGCAACGCAATCTGCAGCTGCGTTATCGCCTGGCGATGGCGGTACGGCGCTTCTTCGACGAGCATGGTTTCATCGACATCGAGACGCCGATGCTGACACGCTCGACGCCGGAAGGCGCGCGCGATTTCCTCGTGCCGAGCCGGCTGCACGAGGGCGAGTTCTACGCGCTCCCTCAGTCGCCGCAGCTGTTCAAGCAGCTGCTGATGATGGCGGGCTTCGATCGCTACTACCAGATCGTCAAGTGCTTCCGCGACGAGGACTTGCGCGCCGACCGGCAGCCGGAGTTCACCCAGGTGGACGTGGAAACGTCGTTCCTCGACGTCGCGCAGATCACCGCGCTGATGGAGGGGATGGTGCGCAGCGTGTTCAAGAGCGTCCTCGATGTCGACCTCGAGGATCCGTTCCCGCGCCTCACCTACGACGAGGCCATGGCGCGGTTCGGCTCGGACAAGCCCGACCTGCGTATTCCGCTCGAGCTTACCGAGCTGACCGACATCATGCGCAGCGTGGACTTCAAGGTGTTTCGCGACGCTGCGACCCTGGCCGACGGCCGGGTGGCGGCGCTCAAGGTCCCTCAGGGCGGCCAGCTCTCGCGCAAGGAGATCGACGACTACACCGAATACGTGAAGGTCTACGGCGCCAAGGGCCTCGCCTACGTCAAGGTCAACGCACTGGAAAAGGGCATCGACGGCCTGCAGTCCCCGATCCTGAAGTTCCTCGCGCCGGAGGTGGTCAAGTCAATTCTCGAGCGCACGCAGGCCGGCGACGGCGATCTGATTTTCTTCGGCGCGGACCGGGCCAAGGTCGTGAACGAGGCGCTCGGCGCGCTGCGGCTCAAGGTCGGCCAGGACCGGGGGCTGGTGCAGCCGGGCTGGCGCCCGCTGTGGGTAATCGATTTTCCCATGTTCGAGTGGGACGACGAGGAGAAACGCTGGGCGGCCCTGCACCATCCGTTCACGGCGCCGATGGACGGACACGAAGACCTGCTGGAGTCCGATCCCGGCAAGGCGCGCTCGAAGGCGTACGACGTCGTGCTGAACGGCTGGGAGGTTGGGGGCGGCTCGGTGCGTATCCATCGTCAGGACGTGCAGTCCAAGGTGTTCCGGGCGCTCGGCATCAGCCCGGAGCAGGCGGAGCAGAAATTCGGCTTTCTGCTGAAGGCGCTGCAGTACGGGGCGCCGCCGCACGGCGGCATCGCTTTCGGCCTCGACCGGCTGGCGGCGCTGATGACCGGCGCCACCTCGATCCGGGACGTGATCGCCTTCCCGAAGACGCAGCGCGGCCAGTGCCTGCTGACCGCCGCGCCCAACGCGGTGGACGAGAAGCAGCTGCGCGAGCTTCACATCCGGGTCCGGCGCCAGGAGCCGGTCAAGGCCTGAACGGATCCGGCTCCCGGTGGCGTACAAGACCCCGGTCTCGGTTCTGGTGCTGATCCATACGCCGGACCTGCAAGTACTCTTGCTGGAGCGCGCCGATCGGCCCGGCTACTGGCAGTCGGTGACTGGCAGCCAGGATCCGGGGGAGACGCTCGAGGAGACCGCCCGCCGGGAGGTGCGGGAGGAAACCGGCCTCGACCCGGAGCGCCATGCGCTGGAGGACTGGCAGCTCACCAACGAGTTCGAAATCTACGCTCACTGGCGCAGCCGGTACGCGCCGGGCGTGACGCGCAACACCGAACACGTGTTCGCGCTGCGGGTGCCGGCGCCGCTGCCGATCCAGGTGGCGCCGGACGAGCATCTCGGATTCCAGTGGCTGCCCTACCGGGAAGCGGCCGAGAAAGTGTTTTCCTGGAGCAATCGCGACGTTATCCTGATGTTGCCGCAGCGCTGCCGGAACCCCTGAACCCTTGAACGGGTCCCAGTGCGACCTCACTTAGACATGAATGACTTGGACGCCGAGAGGGCTTAGCCGATGCAAACGGCCGCTGTAGCGATCGACCGATTCATCCGCCTGCCGGACCAGGACTGCGAGGCGCGCATCCTGGCGGCGAAGGCGGCGCTGGGCAAGCGCGCCGTGATCCTGGGGCACCACTACCAGCGCGCCGACGTCTACAAGCACGCGGACCTTACCGGGGATTCCCTCAAGCTCTCGCGGCTCGCCTCGCAGACGGACGCCGAGTTCATCGTCTTCTGCGGGGTGCACTTCATGGCCGAGGTGGCGGACATCCTCAGCCGTCCGGACCAGGTTTCAATTCTGCCGGATCTGAACGCCGGCTGTTCGATGGCGGACATGGCCAACCTCGCGAAGGTGGAGCGCGCCTGGCGGGAGCTGAACGAGATCCTGGATCCCGACCAGCACGTCACGCCGGTTACCTACATCAATTCCGCCGCCGACCTGAAGGCGTTCTGCGGCGAGCACGGCGGCATTGTCTGCACGTCCAGCAACGCCCGCAGGATTTTGGACTGGTCGTTCGCGCGGCGCGAGAAAGTGCTGTTCTTCCCCGATCAGCACCTCGGCCGGTGGACGGGACACCAGATGGGCATTCCGATGGACCAGATGGTGGTCTGGGATTTCGACGAGCCGCTGGGAGGACTCACCCCGGAGCAGATCCGCAACGCGCGCATTCTGCTGTGGAAAGGCCATTGCTCGGTGCACCAGATGTTCCAGGCTGCGCACATCACGCGCTGGCGCGGGGAGCATCCGGACGGCATCGTCATTTCCCACCCCGAGTGCAATTTCGACGTCTGCCGGCTCTCCGATTACGTCGGCTCGACGGAGTTCATCATCAGGACGATCGCGGACGCCGCCCCGAACACGCGGTGGCTGGTCGGCACCGAGCTCAACCTGGTGAACCGCATCGCCGAGGAGTTCAAGCCACAGGGCAAGCAGATCCAATTCATGGCGCCCACGGTCTGCATGTGCTCGACCATGGCCCGGATCGATCCGCAGCATCTGGCGTGGACGCTGGAAAACCTGGTCGAAGGCAAGGTGGTGAATCGTATCCAGGTGCCCGCGGACGAAGCCCGCCTCGCGAAGGTGGCGCTTGACCGCATGCTCGAGGTTTCCTGAGAGCGTTGGGGGTGCGCGCGCCGGTCGGGGCCGGTGCCGCGGCCGAGCGGGAGACTCCGATCGACGCCCAGTTGCTGCTTCCCGTTTCCCCGGCCCTGATCTGGGAGGTCCTGACCGACTACGAGCGGCTGGCCGATTTCGTCCCTGATCTGATCGAAAGCCGCGTGGTGAGCGCGCCCGGCGAGCCGCGGCTGCTGGCGCAACGCGGCCGGACCCGGATCGGCGTTTTCAGCGCGGAAGTGGCGGTGACGCTGCGAGTCGACGAGTATCCCATCGAGCGGTTGCAGTTCACCGCAGTGAAGGGCAACGTTCGTGAAATGCGCGGCGAATGGCGGATCGTAGCGTTGGGGAAAGGCGCCAAGGTGGTCTACTCGGTGGAGCTAGTGCCCGCTTTCTGGATGCCGGCTTCGGTGGGACCGGCGCTCGTGCGGCGGCACGTCGACACGCAGTTGCAGGGCATCGAAGGGGAGATCATGCGACGGGCCGAGGCGCGCGGGGGTTTCTCCTGACCACGGCAGGGCAGGGAGAGCCGGCGATCGACGGCTGGCATGCGGCGTGTTAAGAGAATCGCGAAAAAAATGAACGAGATCCTGCACGTCGCCACGTACAACATTCACAAGGGCTTCTCCCACTTCAATCGGCGCATGGTGGTGCACGAGTTGCGGGAGCGGCTGCACGCGCTCGGCGCCGACCTGATCTTCCTGCAGGAGGTGGTGGGCGCCCACGACCGTCATGCGGAGCGCTTTCACAACTGGCCCGGGCAACCCCAGTACGAGTTCCTCGCGGACACGGTGTGGCTCGATTTCGCTTACGGCAAGAACGCCGTCTATGACGAGGGTCACCACGGCAACGCCATCCTCAGTCGCTATCCCATTGTCAGCTGGGAGAACGAGGATGTCTCCACGAACCGGATTGAGCGCCGCGGGCTGCTGCACTGCGAGGTCAGGGTTCCCGGCTGGAGCACGAATCTCCATTGCGTGTGCGTGCACCTGGGCCTGTTCGCCGTCGGCCGGCGCAAGCAGCTGAAGGCTCTGGCCCAGCGCATCGAAGCCATGGTTCCTCGCGACGCGCCGTTGATCGTGGCCGGCGATTTCAACGACTGGCGGGGTCACGCGCGCCGCATCCTGGTCGAGGAACTGGCCTTGTGCGAGGTATTTGAGCTGACCCGCGGGCAGTGCGCCCGCAGCTACCCTTCCGCCCTGCCGGTGCTTCGGCTCGACCGCATTTATGTCCGGGGTTTTCGCGTCCGGCACGCTCACGTCCACCACGGCAATCCCTGGTCCCGAATTTCGGACCACGCCGCGTTGTCGGCGACGATGGTCCGGGACTGAGCGCCGGCTTCCCGCCGGCGCGGAAGCGAAAAAATCGGCTCTGCGCCCTGGGCGCTCCATCAGTTTTGGCTATGCGCCAATAGACGATTTTTATTGGCCCGCCGATGCCATACCCGCTAGATTCTGAAGAACAAGAACAAAAATAAATAAAAATCCATTTATATCAGACTCCTGGAGGAGCATCCATGCGAACTTCCCGTTTCGCCCTGGCCACTGCCGGGGTTGCCGCCTTGATGGCCGTTGCATCGGCTCCTGTTGCGGTTTCAGCAGCTGAAAAGGCAAAGGAGCCTACCGGCCAGGATCTGACGTTTGACCGCCGCAAGGGCAACTGCCTGGCCTGCCACCAGTTCCCGACCCTGGCGACCACGCGCTCGTCCGTTTCCAAGAATTACACGGCCGCCACGATCGGTCCCCCGATCATCGCGATGAACAAGCGGTACCCGGACAAGGGCAAGCTCCGCGCCCAGATCTGGGATCCGATGACGACCAATCCGGACACTTTGATGCCGCCGTTCGGCAAGCATCAGATCCTGTCCGAAAAGGAAATCGATCTGATCACCGACTTCATCTACGGTCTGTGATCCACCGACCGCTTGTGGCACGAGGCGACGCCGCCGCGCTCCCTCGGCCCGGTTACCGATTAGGAGGCATGAAATGACAAGGCTGATAACGGCTCTTGCCGCCCTGGCTTTGGTTCTGGCACCGGCCGCCGCCGTCGCGGCTCCGGAACAGGATCGTCAGGCCCTGCTGCAGTATTTCCAGAAGCGCTACCCGGAGATCAAGCTCGAAGACTACGTCCATGGCGCGCTGAACTTCAGCGAAGATTCGATGGGCCAGTATGAGGCCATCATGGACTTCCCGCCCTATGTGAGCGACATCGAGAAGGGCAAAAAAATGTGGGAGATGCCGTTCAAGAACGGCAAGACCTACGCCGGCTGCTTCCCCAATGGCGGCAGGATGGTGGCCGGGAACTATCCCTACTTCGACGACAAGGCCGGCAAGGTCGTCACCTTCGAAATGGCCCTGAACGCCTGCCGCGAGGCCAACGGGGAGGCGCCGCTGGCCTACAACGACATGAAGACGATGGGGGTGCTGACCGCCTACGCCCGGACCCTGTCGGACGGCATGAAGATGAACATCAAGGTCCAGTCGCCGGCCGCGCAGGAGGCGTTCGAGCGGGGTAAGAAGTTCTTCTTCACCCGCCATGGCCAGCTCAATTTTTCGTGCGCGAGCTGCCACATCCAGGGGGCGGGCCAGATCGTGCGGACGGAATACCTTTCCCCGGCGATTGGTCAGGCGACCCATTGGCCGGTATTCCGGGGCGGCAGCCGGCTCGTGACCCTGCAGGACCGTTATCGCGGCTGCCTGAGCCGGATTCGCGCGGTGCCTCTCAAGCCCGGAAGCACCGAGTTCAACGACCTCGAATACTTCCACAGCTACCTGAGTAACGGCCTCGAGATGCAGGCCTCCGTGTTCCGCAAGTGACGCGGGACCGGAAAAGCGGAATCAGTCACGGATAACGAGGAGGATACCCATGGACTTGAAGATGCTGGCCGCCGCCGCCTTGGCCGCGGTGGTTCTGGCCGGGTGTGAGGGCGGGGCGACGGTCAAGCCCACCGCGGAACCGATGGTTGGCCTCTCGAGCGAGGCGAGTGCTGCCCTGGAACAGGCCCGTGCCGAGGTCGCAGCAACGAAGAAAAAGGAAGCCGCCCTGTGGACGACGGCAGACAAGGCACTGAAGCAGGCCGAGGAGGCGGCGAAGAAGGGCGACAATGCGGCCGTGCTCAAGAACGCCAAGATCGCGAGTGACCATGCCAAGCTCGGGGCTATGCAAACGAAGTATCCCCTGACTACCTACTGACGGGTGCGGCGGTTTCGGGTTCGGCAGGAAAAGGGGCGGCCTCTGGGCCGCCCCTTTTTCAATTTTTTCGCTCCCGTATTTACAACATTCGGCTGCATGGCAGAATAAGCGCCGCTCACGATAACTACCACGAGGAGGAGCGATGACCCCAACGCGCAAGCGCTGGCTGGGGCCTGCCATTGCCATGGGTTTCTTGGCGATCTCGGCTGCCGCGTCGGCCCAGACCGCCAAGGAGCCTACCGGCAAGGACCTGGCCTTCAACAACCGCAAGGGCAACTGCATGGCGTGCCATTCGTTTCCCACGCTGCAGGAAACGCTGTCGCCCACGTCCAAGAACTACACGGCGGCCAACATCGGCCCACCGCTGATCGCAATGAAGGCCCGGTTTCCCGACCGGGCCAAGTTGCGCCAGCAGATCGCCGACCCGATGCGCAACAATCCGGAAACGTCCATGCCGCCGTTCGGCGTCCATGGAATCCTGACGGACAAGGAAATTGACCTGATCACGGATTTCGTGCACGGCTTGTAGCGCGCCCGTTGGCGATCCGGCCAGCCGGCGCCCGCCGCGACGGGCGGTGACGACGTTTTACGGAGGAAAAGATGAAGCATTGGATTCTTGCCTTGGCGGGAATTGCGGCAGTTGTCACGGGGGCGGCGAACGCCTCGCCCGAAGAGGACCGCCAGAAACTGGTGGCGATGTATAAGCAGAAGTACCCGAACGTGAAGTTCGAGGACTATATCCACGGCGCGATGATCGTCAGCCCCGACGCGCTGCAGCAGTACGAGAGCATCATGGCCTTCCCGCCCTTTCTGGTCGACATCGACAAGGGCAAGAAGCTATGGGAGACGCCATTCAAGAACGGCAAGACCTACGCGGACTGCTTCCAGAACGGCGGCAAAATGGTGGCGGGCAACTACCCGTACTACGACGAGAAACTGGGGAAAGTCGTTACCTTCGAGGGCGCCGTCAATCTTTGCCGGGAGGCAAACGGCGAGGAGCCCTACGACTACGGCGACCGCCGCACCATGGGGCTGCTGGTGGCCTACGCGCGGACCCTGTCGGACGGCATGAAGATGAACATCAAGGTCGACAGCCCGGGTGCGCTGAAAAAGTACGAAGAAGGCAAGAAGTATTATTTCTCGCGGCACGGCCAGCTGAACTTCGCCTGCGCCACCTGCCATATTGGCAATGCGGGCAACACGCTGCGTACCGAGATCCTGTCGCCCATGCTGGGGCAGGCGACCCACTGGCCGGTATTCCGCGGCGGCGACTCGCTCAACACCCTGCACATGCGCTACAAGCGCTGTGAGGAACAGGTGCGGGCCGACCCGAAAAAGCCTGGCAGCGAGGAGTACAACAACCTCGAATACTTCATGTCGTACATGAGCAACGGCCTGCCCATGTATTCATCGATCTACCGCAAGTGAGCGCCCATGAGCTCACGACATGATCCGGAACGGGGAGGAGGCACGATGAAGCGAGTGACGCTGTTTGCGGCCATGGTCGCCGCGCTGATTTTGGCCGGCTGCGCCACCGCGCTCGAGGAGCCGCCCGCCAAGCCGGTCGCCCAGGGCGGCCTGTCGAAGCAGGCGATGGACGCCTTGGCGCAGGCCGAGGCGGACGTCAAGGACGCGAAGAAGTCCGGTAACTCCTGGTCCACGGCAACGGATGCCCTCAAAGCCGCCGAAGATGCGGCGCGCAAGGGTGACAGTGCAACGGTGCTCAAGAATGCCAAGAAGGCCAGCGAGCAGGCGAATTTGAGCCAACGGCAGAAGAAATACCCGACCTTGTCGTTCTAAGGGTTTCGCTGCACGATGGTGCACGGTGCACCGGGATGTAGCGGAATTGACGAAACCGAAACGCCGGCGCGAGCCGGCGTTTTTTCTAGATTATTGAAAATACAGCAGATATTTTGTGGCATGGGGATTGCTTAAAAGGGACTGAAGGCAGCGGGAGCATTCTCGTTGTTTTCATCCTCCTCCTTTGGCTATTGAGGCGCTTGCATAAAGCGCCTCTTTTTTTTTCTCCGTCTTTGCAGTAGAACTCGTTTGCCGGTCACAGGCGTCTTAATCACGGAGGGGGCACCATGGGAACTGTATCGAAGATCGTCGTCGCGGCGATCGTTTCATTGTCCGCACCCGGGCTGTTTGCGGCTGCGGCGGGATCGCGGGCGCCGCTGGAAACGCAGAAGTCGGCGGCGCCGGAGCCATGGTCCCGTTACTCGAATTGGCCCCAGGCGAACTGGGACAAGTTCAACACCATGCGCACCGACGCGTCGCCGCCGGTCGAGCGGTTCCAGAAAGTCTACGGGCCCATCGAGGACGGCAACGCGGAGAACGGCAAGAAACTCGCGTTCGACCGCAGCCGGGGCGGCGGCTGCCTTGCCTGCCACATTCTCCCCGGCGCCACGCTGCCGGGCAACGTCGGCCCCGACCTCTCCACCATCGGCACCTGGGGCCGGTCGGACTGGTACCTCTACAACTACATCTACGACGCCCGCGTCTTCAACGCCAATACCATGATGCCGCCCTGGGGGAGGCACGGCCTGTACAAGGAGGGCGAGATTCGGGACATGGTCGCCTATCTGAAAACGCTTAAGACGCCCGCGACGTTCAAGGACGTACGCGACGACCCGAACCAGCGCAAGAAGGAAACGCCGCTGTACAACCCGGACGATCCCTTCGAGAACCCGGCCTGGGGCGAGGTGGATCGAGGCGAAAAGGTGTTCGCCACCCCCGGCCCCAACGGCAAGTCGTGCGCGTCCTGCCACCAGGACCCGAAGAAGGCGTTTCGGACCTGGGCGGCCAAGATGCCCTACTACGAGCCGCGCATGAAGAAAGTGCTCAACGGCGAGGAGTTCATTACCCGCCATGCGCGGGCGACCACCGGGGCCGAGTACCTGATGCAAAGCACGGAGAATATTGCCCTGTCCGCCTATTTGCGCGGC
Source organism: Pelomicrobium sp. (assembly GCA_035466595.1). GTDB lineage: Bacteria > Pseudomonadota > Gammaproteobacteria > Burkholderiales > UBA6910 > DATIUV01. Next base: position 38,802 of record DATIUV010000072.1, on the reverse strand, counting down.
CTGGCGCGCGGCGCGGTGATCGACATCCGGTTCCGGACCGCGGAGGAAAAGGCACGCGCGGCAAACGGCAAACAGCTCATGGAGCGCAAGGTGGGACAGCTGAACTTTTCCTGCAATGACTGCCACGGCCAGGCGGCCAACCGGTGGATCCGCGGCCAGTACCTCGGTCCCTCCCAGAATCAGCTCGGCCACCATCCGTACTATCGCACCAGCCAGAGCCAGATGTGGACGGTGCGCAAGCGGCTGCAGTGGTGCGGCGTGGCCATCCGGGCGAACGAGCTGCCGCCGGATGCGCCGGAGTACGCGGATATCGAGTATTACCTCACGTCGCTCAGCAACGGGAACAAGATCACGACGCCCAGCATGGGGCACTGAGCGGCAGCGGCACGAAACAAGAAAAGCCCCGGCGGGCGCCGGGGCTTCTTTTTTGAAGCGCGCTGAACCTAGCGAATCCGCGCGCTCGCGGGGAAGAGAAATCCTTCACGCCGCACGATCGCGGCGGCCTGCTCCAGTTCGCCGACGAGCTGCTCCGCCAGCGCTGCCGCCGGCAGCCGGAAGAACTCGGCGTTGGTCTCGCGATAGGCGTCGACCTGCTCGAAATACGCCGGCAGCAGGCTGACCGGCATGCGCCCCTTCTCGATCAGCGAGAAGGTCAGCATGACCTTGAGGAAATGCCGCGCGGTGCGCAGCGGGTCGGCTTCGAACGCCTCCAGCTTGCGAAACGCGAAGTCCAGCGCGGCGCGGACGTCGGTGAACGGCCGGCCATGTCCCGGAATCACGGTGTCGACGTCGAGCCCCGCGATGGTCTCGAGCGCCTGGCGGGTCGCCTTCAGCCGTACGGGCTCACCCGCCTCGGGCGGCACCACGCCGAACCCGCGCTCCCACAACGCGTCGCCCGAAACGAGCAGCCGCTCCTGCGGCGCGTAGAAGACCAGGGCACCCATGTCGTGCCCCGGCACGGCGATGGCCTGCCAGTCCATGTCGCCCAGGCGGAGATGCTCGCCCGCTGCGATCGTATCGTCGAACGCGAACGGCTCGAGATACTGGTCGGCGTAATCGAGCCAGAGCGCGCGCGCATCCCAGTCGTTGACGAGATCGGCGTGGGCCGCCGGGATGCTGACCCGGCAGCCGTAGACGCTGCGCAGCAGCCGGTTGCCGCCGACGTGGTCGCTGTGGCAGTGGGTATTGACCAGACGATCCAGCCGGCCGCGGCCGAGCGCATCGGCTTGCTGGAGGCGCTGCAGCGTCTCGCCGGCGCACGCGGAGTACCCGCTGTCTATGAGGACATTTTCCCGGGCGCCGAGAACGACGACGTGGTTGGAGTTGAGCCAGTCGCGCACGACCACGCGCACGCCCGCGGGAATCCTCGGCGGGCGGCGCGCGCTAGCCATCGGAGCCTCGATGGGAACGGCTTGACGAGCAACGCTGGCGCGTTGCCTCGGCTGCGAGCATGGGGGCCTCCTCCGGCGTCGTTGTCGTTTGCCCGCGACGTTGCTCCATTCTGGTGCGCGCCGCGCGCCGCTGTCAATGCGGGTCGAGGTGACCTGTCCGTGCCGAGACGGTAGGCTTCACCCTTCATGCGACGTCACGGCCACGATTCGACCGACGCTGCGCCGCGCCCTCAGGGAGACGAGTGGAAGGCGCTGCGCACGCTGTTTCCCTATCTGTGGGAGTTTCGCGGGCGCGTCCTGCTCGCCGCCGGCTGCCTGATCCTCGCCAAGGTGGCCAACGTCGGCGTGCCGATCCTGATGAAGGAGATCGTCGATGCGTTGGACCGGCCGCCGGCGCTGCTGGTGGTGCCGGCGGCGCTGCTGATCGCGTACGGCGCATTGCGCCTGTCGAGCACCCTGTTTACGGAACTGCGCGACGTCGTCTTCGCGCGGGTCACGCAGCACGCCATCCGCCGAATCGCGCTGGAAGTTTTCCGCCACCTGCATGGCCTCAGCCTGCGCTTTCACCTGGCGCGCCAGACCGGCGGCATGTCGCGCGACATCGAGCGCGGCACGCGGGCGATCTCGGCGCTGATGAGCTACCTGCTTTTCTCGATCCTGCCGACTCTGGTGGAGATCGGGCTGGTGGCGGCCGTGCTTCTGGTCAAGTTTCCACCGGTGTTTGCGCTGGTTACCGTGGTCACGCTGGTCATCTACATCGGGTTGACCGTTTGGGTCACGGAATGGCGCACGCGCTTCCGGCGGGCCATGAACGAGCTGGACTCGAAGGCCAACACGCGCGCGATCGACAGCCTGCTCAACTACGAGACGGTGAAGTACTTTGGCAACGAGGCGTTCGAGGCCCGCCGCTACGACGAGAATCTCGCCCAGTGGGAGCAGGCGGCAATCCGCAGCCAGACCTCGCTCGGCGCGCTCAACGCGGGGCAGAGCCTGATCATCGCGGCGGGCGTCACGGCCCTGATGACCCTGGCGGCAAAAGGCGTGGTGCGCGGGGAGCTCACGCTCGGCGACCTCGTGCTGGTCAACGCGCTGCTGATCCAGCTCTACATCCCGCTCAACTTTCTCGGCGTCATCTACCGCGAACTGAAGCAGTCGGTGACCGACATGGAGCGCATGTTCCGCCTGCTGGACGAGAACCGCGAGGTCGAGGACCGCGTGGGCGCGCCGGCGCTGGTGCCGAGCGGCGGGGCAATCCGCTTCGAGAACGTGAGCTTCGGCTACGAGCGCGACCGCCAGATCCTGTTCGACGTCAGCTTCGAGGTGCCGGCCGGCAAGACCGTGGCCGTGGTGGGCGCGAGCGGCGCCGGCAAGTCGACGCTCTCGCGCCTGCTGTTCCGGTTCTACGACGTGTGGGAAGGGCGCATCGTCATCGACGGGATCGACATTCGCGACGTGACGCAATCCAGCCTGCGCGCGGCGATCGGCATCGTGCCGCAGGACACGGTGCTCTTCAACGACACCGTCTATTACAACGTGGCCTACGGGCGCGCCGGGGCGACCCGCGAGGAGGTGGTCGAGGCGGCGCGCGCGGCTCACATGCATGGCTTCATCAGCAGCCTGCCGCAAGGTTACGACACGCTCGTCGGCGAGCGCGGGCTCAAGCTCTCGGGCGGCGAGAAGCAGCGCGTTGCGATCGCCCGCGCCATTCTCAAGAATCCGCCGATCCTCGTCTTCGACGAAGCCACGTCGGCGCTCGATTCGCGCTCGGAAAAGGCGATCCAGGCCGAGCTGGATCGGATCGCGGCCGCGCGCACCACGCTTGTCATTGCGCACCGGCTTTCCACGATTGTCGCCGCCGACGAAATCCTGGTCCTGGACCACGGCCGCATCGTCGAGCGCGGTTCGCACCTTGAGCTGCTGGGGATCGGCGGCACGTATGCGCACCTGTGGGAGCTGCAGCGGCAGGAGCGTGTCGCAAGGCCCGACACCGAGGTGCCCGTCGAGATGCCGCCGGGGCCGGTCGGCGCCGCGTGAATTAGCTCGACCCCGCCTTAAATTTTTGCGCCAACCCTTTCCGGGGACGGGCTTTTTTGCTACGGTAGCGGTTCCCGGCGGCTTTCTGAGCATGTCGGGACGCAGCTTGGGGACGCGGAAAGGGGGAAGCATGCGGTTCGCTTGGATTTCTTTGGCGCTTTTGTGCGGCGCAGCGTCCGCTCATGCGGGCGAGCAGACGCCGGTCAAAGGCGACGCGATTGCTCCCAAACTGCATTTCAGCCTGCGGGCGCCGGACAGCCAGGCGGTGGCGGCATCCCCGGCGGTCCAGAAGATGCGCGGAGACCCCCAGCTCCGTTCCAACGTCGCGCTCGTGGTCGACGCTGCCACCGGCAGCCCGATTTACGAGAAGAACGGGACCGAGGTGACCGCCATCGCTTCCATCACGAAGCTCATGACGGCGATGGTGGTGCTCGATTCGAGGTTGTCTCTCGACGAGCCGATCCGGATCACGAGCGACGACGTCGACACGCTGAAGAATTCGGCGTCGCGGCTGCGCGTCGGCACCGTGCTCACGCGCGGCGAGCTGTTGCGGCTGGCGCTGATGGCTTCCGAGAACCGCGCCGCATCCGCGCTGGGCCGCGCTTACCCGGGCGGCATGCCGGCCTTTGTGGCCGCAATGAACCGCAAGGCGGCGACCCTCGGCATGGCCGACACGCATTTCGTGGAGCCGACCGGCCTCGACAGCGGTAACGTTTCGACGGCGCGCGATCTGGCGCGACTGGTGCACGCCAGCAGCACCTACCCGCTGATCAGCGAGTACTCGACCACCGCGCAATACGCCGTCGACGCCAGCGGCTACCGTCATCCGCTCGAGTTCCGCAACTCCAACCGGCTGGTGAACAACCGCGCCTGGAGCATCGGCGTGTCCAAGACCGGCTACATCCGGGAGGCGGGTCGCTGCCTCGTCATGCAGGCGCAGGTGGCCGGACGCCAGGTGATCATCGTGCTGCTGGACTCGTGGGGCACGCTCACGCGCATCGGCGATGCCAACCGCATCAAGCGCTGGATGGAGTCGAACCTGCTGCCCGGCCAGGTGTCTGGGTAGATAGAACTTCCGTCGCGGGGACCGGCGACCCGCGGCAGCCCAAGAAGCCGGACCCGTTCCCGACCATGCCCGATTTCCCGGCGGCGCCCGCCGCCGATGCCTTTCGCGTCGGACCTTTCGCCTCGGTGCAGCTCGCGTCGAACGCCGTCCTGCACGACTGCGGACCCATCGTCGACCGCTTTCTCGAGGACGCGGTCAACGGGCTCGGCGCAACGCCGAAGTCGCTGCCGCCGAAGTATTTCTACGACGCCGAAGGCAGCCGTCTGTTCGACCTGATCTGCGAGCTGCCGGAATACGCCGTGACGCGCACGGAAACGGCGATGATGCGCGGGCACGCGCCCGAGATGGCCGCATGTTTGGGACGGCGATGCGTCCTCATCGAGTTCGGCAGCGGCAGCAGCCAGAAGTCGCGGTTGCTGATCGAAGCGCTGCGGCCAGCGGTCTATGCGCCGATCGAGATTTCGCGCTCTGCCCTCGAAGCCTCGGTCCGGCAGCTGGCGCAAGACTATCCCTGGCTTTCGATCGAGGCAATGTGGGGCGACTACTCGCGACCGCTGGTGCTTCCCCTCAGCGCCGATGCCCGCGCGCTGCGGCGCGTGGCGTACTTTCCCGGCTCCAGCATCAGCAACTTCGCTCCCGCGGACGCGACCGCGTTCCTGGCGCGGGTCGCCGCGCTCACGGGCAGCGGCGGCGGCCTGCTCATCGGCATCGATTTGAAGAAGCCGGTGGATCGAATGACGAGAGCGTACGACGACTCACGCGGCGTGACGGCGGCCTTCAATCGCAATCTGCTCGAGCGGATGAACCGCGAGCTCGGCGCCGATTTCGATCCGACGGGCTTCCGCCACGTGGCGCTGTACAACCCCGCCGACAGTCGAATCGAAATGCACTTGGCGAGCATTGGCCACCAGCAAGTGCGGCTCGCGGGCCGCACGATCTCGTTCTTTCCTGGCGAAACGTTGCATACCGAGAACTCCTACAAGTACGACCTCGCGGAGTTCAGCGAGCTCGCGCGCCGGGGCGGCTGGGTCATGCGCCGGCAATGGCTCGCGGACGACGAGGGCTTCGCCGTGTCCTATCTCGAGGCGGGGGTCTAGCCCCAGCGCGGGCCGCGCCGCGATCGCGGCGCGCGTCGCCGGCGAGGGGCGGGCGGACCGAGGTTAGCGCCGCAGCATGCGCGCGGGACGATAACCGATCGCGTGCGAGATGTCGTCGGCCGTGTCTTTGACCATCTGCGCCCATTCCTTGCGCAGGCGGTCCGACGGTGAGGAGATCGACAGGCCCGCGACCAGCCGGCCCTCGTCGTCGCGGATGCCGGCGCCGATGCAGGAAACGCCGCGCTCGGCCTCTTCGTTGTCGAACGCGTAGCCCTGCTTGCGCACCCGCTCGACTTCCTGGGCAAGCTTGGGCAGCGTGCCGAGGGAATTGCGCGTCGACGACGGCAATCCCGTGCGTTGCGCATAGTCGCGCATCTTTTCCGGGCCGTCCTCCAGCAGGAACAGCTTGCCGACCGCCGTGATGTGCAGCGGCGCACGGGCGCCGATCAGGTGCACGACGCGCATCGCCGAACGGCTCGACACCAGGCGCTCGACGTAGACCATCTCATCGCCCTGGCGGATCGACAGATTCACGGTCTCGTGGATCTGGTCGTGCAGCTTCTGCATGAACGGCAGCGCCTCGTCGCGAATGTTGAGGCGGCTCTTTACCAGGTTGCCGAGCTCGAGCAGATGAATGCCGAGCCGGTAGGTGCCCGGCTCGATCCGGTCGACCAGCCGGTGCTCCACCATGACGCCCAGAATGCGGTGGGCGGTGGAGGGATGCAGGCTCGTGCGCAGGGCGAGTTGCTTCAGGTTGAGCGGCTCCGCGCTTTCGGCCAGGGCGTCGAGCAGACTCACCATCCGCTCCAGGACCTGGATCGACGACTTGGCTCCGTTCTCGGACACAGGTGGGTTTCCTCTTGCGCTGCAACAATTGGGCGGAATTTTACATTATGAAATTTCTCCGGACAACCATCCGCAGCCGCGGCGGAGGCCCGCAGACCGCGTGCTATCATCGATCCACTGTCGGCATCGTCTTCGGTCTATCAACCTTCCCGTGCGCATCGGTCTGTTCGTCACCTGCCTGGTGGATGTGATGCGGCCCCGCATCGGCTTCGCCGCGCTGCGCCTGCTGGAGGCGACCGGCCATGAGGTGGTGGTGCCGAAAGGACAGACCTGCTGCGGCCAGCCGGGCTACAACTCGGGCGACCGCCGCAGCGCCCAGCGGCTGGCGCTGAAGCTGCTGGACGAATTTCGCGACTGCGACTACGTCGTGGCGCCGTCCGGCTCCTGCGGCGGCATGATCCGCACCCATTACCCCGAGCTGCTGCGCGACTTCCCCGAGCGGGCGGCCGACGTCGAGCGGCTTTGCGCCAGGACCTACGAGCTCACCGATTTCCTGGTCAACGTAGCCGGCCTCGAGCGCGTGCCGGGCAGTCGCCGCGGTACCATCACCTACCACGATTCCTGCGCCGGGCTGCGGGAGATGGGCGTGAAGCGCCAGCCACGCGCGCTGCTCGCTACAATGGATGGCCTCAAGATTGCCGAGATGGATGCCGCCGAGCAGTGCTGCGGCTTCGGTGGCACCTTCTCGGTTAAATTCGGCGAGATCTCGACCCACATCGCGGATCGCAAGTGCGACGCGGTGGAAGCGACCGGCGCCGACGCGCTCGTGCTGGGAGACCTGGGCTGCATGCTCAACATCGAGGGCCGTCTGCGCCGGCGCGGCAACCGCCAGACCCGCGTGCTGCACGTGGCCGAGGTCCTCGCCGGGATGGACGGCGACACGGTGGACTGAGCGGAGGGACGCGTGCAGGTCACTTCCATGTACTTCAAGGCCCGCGCCCACGAGAAGCTGCGCGACGCGCCGCTGCAGCAGGCACTGGCCAAGCTGCAGACCAACTTCGTCGGCGCCCGCGCCCGCGCCATCCAGGAACTGCCGAACTTCGAGGAGATCCGCGAGGCCGCCGCCGCGATCCGTGACCGTACGCTGGCGAACCTGGATTTCTACCTCGAGGAGTTCGAGCGCAACGCCACGGCGCGCGGCGCCAAGGTGCACTGGGCGGCAACGTATGAGGAGGCCACCGGCATCATCTGCGACATCGCCCGCGAGCACGGCGTTCGCAAGGCGATCAAGTCGAAATCGATGGTGTCGGAGGAGTGCGCGCTCAACGACGCGCTCGAGGCGGCCGGCGTCGAGGTGGTGGAAACCGACCTGGGCGAATACATCCTCCAGCTCGCCAAGGAGCCGCCGTCGCACATCGTCGCGCCGGTCGTGCACAAGAACAAGGACGAGGTGTCTGACCTGTTCGAGCGGGTCCACGCGCGAGCGCGCAAGACCGATATCGCCGAGCTCACGCGCGAGGCGCGCGAGATGCTGCGGCCGCACTTCCTGTCGGCCGACATGGGCATCTCGGGGGCCAATTTCTACTGCGCCGAGACCGGCTCCACGCTGATCGTCACCAATGAAGGCAATGGCCGCATGACGACGACGCTGCCGCGGGTGCACGTCGCCATCACGGGCATCGAGAAGGTGGTGCCGACGCTGGAGGACCTGGCGACGCTGCTGCGCCTGCTGCCGCGCTCCGCCACCGGCCAGTCGATCACCAACTACGTCTCGATCACCACGGGCGTTCGCGGTGATGGCGACCTCGACGGGCCCGAGCACTTCCACATCGTGCTGGTCGACGGCGGGCGCAGCCGGCTGCTGGGCACCGAACTGCAGCCGATGCTCCGCTGCATCCGCTGCGGCGCCTGCATGAATCACTGCCCGGTCTACCAGAGCGTCGGCGGCCACGCCTACGGCTGGGTCTACCCCGGTCCCATGGGCTCGGTGCTGACGCCGGCTTACGTGGGGCTGGAGAACGCGCTCGATCTGCCCCACGCGGCGACCCTGTGCAACCAGTGCGGGGTGGTCTGCCCGGTCAAGATCCCGCTGCCGGATCTCATGCGCAAGCTGCGCGAGAAGCAGGTGGAGCGGGGCTTGCGGCCGTGGCCCGAGCGCCTGGGCCTGCGCGCCTGGGCCTGGCTGGCGACGCAGCCCGCGCTGTACGCCCTGGCGACGCGCATCGGCGCGCGGGTGCTGAAATGGATGGGCCGCGGCGACGGACTGGTGCACCGGCTGCCGCTGGCGTCGGGCTGGACCGGCGGCCGCGACATGCCGGCGCCGGCTGGCAAGACCTTCAGAGAACTCTACGCGGAGCGAGGAAGATCATGAGCAGCGTACCGAAATCCCAAGGCGCCGCCGTGGCGGCGGCCTCTCTCGAGCAGGTGTCCCTCTGGATCGGCGGCCGGAAGGCTGCGGCGGTCACCAAGCGCTGGGGCGAGGTGACGAATCCGGCGACCGGCGCGGCAATTCGCCGCGTGCCGTTGTGCGGCAAGGCGGACATCGACGCCGCGGTAGCGGCGGCGAGGGCGGCGTTCCCCGGCTGGCGTGCCACGACGCCGCTGCGCCGTGCGCGCATCATCACGCGGTTCCGCGAGCTGATGGAGGCAAACCGCGACGAGCTGGCGCGGCTCGTGAGCGAAGAGCACGGCAAGACGCTCGCGGATGCGGCGGGATCGGTGCAGCGCGGCATCGAGGTAATCGAGTTCGCGAGCGGTGCGCCGCATCTTCTGAAGGGCGAGCATTCCGAGGACGTCGGCCGCGGCGTGGATTGCCATTCGCTGCTGCAGCCGCTCGGCGTCTGCGTCGGCATCACGCCGTTCAACTTCCCCGCCATGGTGCCGCTGTGGATGTTCCCGGTGGCGATCGCCTGCGGCAACACGTTCGTGCTGAAGCCGTCGGAGAAGGTGCCGTCGACCTCGGTGCGGATGGCCGAGCTGTTCACCGAGGCCGGCTTGCCCGAGGGGGTACTCAACGTCGTGCACGGCGACAAGGAAGCCGTCGACGCGCTGCTCGCCCATCCGGACGTGAAGGCGGTGTCGTTCGTCGGCTCGACGCCTATCGCGCAGTACGTCTATGAAACCGGTGCGCGGCACGGCAAGCGGGTGCAGGCGCTCGGCGGGGCGAAGAACCACGCCGTCGTGCTGCCGGACGCGGACCTCGACTTCACGGCCGACGCGCTGATCGGCGCCGGTTACGGCTCGGCCGGCGAGCGCTGCATGGCGATCTCCGCGGTGGTGGCAGTGGGCGAGGCCGGCGACGCGCTGGTGGAGAAGATCGCGGAGCGGGCGCGCAAGCTCAGCGTCGGGCCGGGTGGCGCCGAGGGCGTCGAGATGGGCCCCCTCATCAGCCGTGCCCACCGGGAGCGGGTGAAGGGCTACGTCGACCAGGGCGAGGCCGCCGGCGCCACCCTCGTGGTCGACGGGCGCGACCTCACCGTCAAGGGCCACGAGGACGGCTTCTTCCTTGGTCCGACGCTGATCGATCACGTCACGCCCGACATGACCGTGTACAAGGACGAGATTTTCGGCCCGGTGCTCGTGGTCGTGCGGACGAAGGATTTCGACGAGGCGATCGACCTCGTCAACCGCAATCCCTACGGCAACGGCACGGCGGTGTTCACGCGCTCCGGCGCTGCGGCGCGGCGGTTCCAGAACGAGATCGAGGTGGGGATGGTTGGCGTCAACGTGCCGATTCCGGTGCCGATGGCGTTTTTCTCTTTCGGCGGCTGGAAGTCGTCGCTGTTCGGCGACCTGCACATGCACGGCATGGAGGGCGTCCACTTCTATACCCGCACCAAGGTCGTCACGACGCGCTGGGCGGACAGCGACCTGCCGGGCAAGAGCCTGTCGATGCCGACGCTGGGCTGACGCGATGCACCGCGTCGTCTTCCTCGACCGCTCGACGATCGAGGCCGACATCCGGCGGCCGGCGTTTGCGCACGAGTGGGTCGACTACCCGTTGACCGCGCCGGCGGAAATCCTGCCGCGTCTGGCGGGGGTCACCATTGCCGTGGTGAACAAGGTGCCGATGCGCGCGGAGGCACTCGCGCAGCTGCCGGCGCTGCGCAAGATCGCGGTGTGCGCGACGGGAACGGACAACGTCGACCTGGAGTACTGCCGCGGCCACGGCATCGTCGTCTCCAACATTCGCGGTTACGGCGTGCACGCCGTGCCGGAGCACGTCTTCACGCTGATCCTGGCGCTGCGGCGCAATCTGCTGGCCTACCGCGACGACGTGCGCCGGGGACGCTGGCAGGAGGCGCCGTTCTTCTGCCTGTTCAGTCATCCGATCCGGGACCTGCACGGCAGCCGGCTCGGAATCATCGGGCGCGGCGGGCTCGGCGACGCGGTGGCGCGACTGGGCGAGGCTTTCGGCATGCGGGTGGCGTTCGCGGAGCGCAAGGGCGTGAAGGAGCCGCGCGCCGGCTATCAGGGGTTCGACCGCGTGATTGCCGAAAGCGACGTGATCTCGCTGCACTGCCCGCTGACGCCCGCCACCCGCGGCCTGATCGGCGAGCAGGAGTTGCGCGCCATGAAGCGGGACGCGGTCCTCATCAACACCGCGCGTGGCGGGCTGGTGGACGAGCGCGCCCTGGTGCGCGCGCTGGACGAGGGCTGGATCGCCGGGGCCGGTTTCGACGTACTGTCGGTGGAGCCGCCGCGCGAAGGCAATCCGCTGCTCGGGATCGAGCGGCCGAATTTTATTCTCACGCCACATGTGGCGTGGGCAAGCCGCGAAGCGATGCAGGTGATGGCCGACCAGCTGATCGACAATATCGAAGCGTACGTCGCCGGCGAGCCGCGCAACCGCGTTGCCTGACAGCCCGATGAGCTCGCGCGAACAGATTCTCGGACGCATCCGCCAGGCGCTGGGCCGCAGCGGCCCGCCAGCGCAAGCGGTCCAGGACGAGGCGCGTGCGTACATGGAAGGGCACGCGACCGGTCCGCGGCCGCCCGCCGATTGGGATCGGCTCGAGCGATTCATGGAGCGGGCCAAGGCCATGGCATGTACCGTCGAGCGTGTCGGAACGCTCGAACAGGTTCCCGGAGCGGTGGCGCGTTACCTGCGCGATGCCGGGCTCCCGGCCAGCGCCGTGGTCTGGCCGGAAGTCGCGGATTGGGGTTGGGACGCCGCCGGCATCAATGTCGAGCCGCGCCGGGCGCGCGGTGAGGATCTCGTCGGCATCACGGGCGCGTTTTGCGGCATTGCCGAAACGGGCACCCTGGCGCTGCTGTCCGGCGCCGGCACGCCGGGCTCGGTGAGCCTGGTGCCCGAGAATCACGTCGCCGTCGTGTCGGCGAAGCGGATCGTCGACTCCGTCGAGGATGCGCTCGGGCTCGTCCGCGCCGAGCGCGGCGGCCCGCCGCGGGCGTTGAACCTGGTCTCGGGGCCGTCGCGAACGGCGGATATCGAGCAGACCGTGACGCTTGGTGCCCACGGCCCGTACCGCGTGCACGTCATCGTGGTGGATTGAGGCGAAGCCGCCGCCGCTAGCCGCGGCGCGCAGTGACAAGAACAGGGGAGAGCGAGGAGAGGATGACGAGGAGTTCTAAGCCCGCGTGGTTGCGCGGGGCGTTGGCATGCGCGGTCGCGGCGGCGGCGCTCTGGTCGGTGACGGCAGCCGCCGCCGGCGGAGCCGAGGCCGAGCATACTGCCAAGGTTTTCCTGTGGATCGCCCTGATCCTCGGCTTTGCCAAGGCCGCCGCGCTGGTCGAGAAGTTCGGTCAGCCGGCAGTGCTCGGCGAGCTGGTCGTCGGCATCATCCTCGGCAACCTGTTCCTGGCGGGCTTCGACTGGTTCGAGCCGATCAAGTCGGACCAGGTCGTGCGCTTCCTCGCCGAACTGGGCGTCGTCATTCTGTTGTTCCAGATCGGGCTGGAGTCCAACGTCGCCACCATGCGCAAGGTCGGGCTGCGCGCATTTCTGGTGGCCATCATCGGCGTCGTCCTGCCGTTCCTGCTCGGCACCGTCATCGTTGGTCCGCTGCTGCTGCCGGGGCTCTCGCAGAACGCGTACCTGTTCATCGGCGCCACGCTGACCGCCACCTCGGTCGGCATCACCGGACGGGTGTTCAAGGACATGGGCACGCTGCAGACGCCGGAGGCGCAGATCGTGCTCGGCGCCGCGGTCATCGACGACGTCCTCGGCCTCGTGATTCTGGCGGTGGTCTCGGCCATCGTCTCCGCGGGCACGGTGGACGCCCTCGGCGTCGGCGGCATCATTCTGAAAGCATTCGCCTTCCTGGTGGGCGCGCTGGTGATCGGGCAGCCGCTGGCGCCGCTGTTCAGCCGCGCTTTCTCGCGCATCCACACCGGCGTCGGCATGAAATTCACGCTTGTGATCGGCACCTGCCTCGTGTTCGCGTACCTGGCGCAGGCGATCGGGCTGGCACCCATCGTCGGCGCTTTCGCCGCCGGCCTCATCCTGGATTCCGTGCATTTCCGCGACTTCTCGCCGCCCGAGTTCCGCCGCGACCTCTCCGAGGCGCTGCACGAGGTGCCGCCGGAAGTGAAACGCCGGGTCGCGCGCGTCATCACCCACCACGAGGAACGCGACCTCGAGGCCCTGATGGACCCGATCGGCCACTTCCTGGTGCCGTTCTTTTTCGTCGTCACCGGCATGAGCGTGCGCATGGACGTGCTGTTCAACCTTCACGCGGTGCTGATTGCGCTCGCCATCACGGTTGCGGCGGTGGCGGGCAAGGTGGCGGCCGGGCTGGCGGCCGGCAAGACCAACAAATGGCTGGTCGGCTGGGGAATGGTGCCGCGCGGCGAGGTCGGACTGATCTTCGCTGTAGTCGGAAAGACATTGGGAGTCGTCTCGGACGAGGTTTTCTCGGTGATCGTGATCATGGTCATGCTGACGACATTGATGACGCCGCCAATCCTGGCATTTCTGATCAGGCGGCAGACGGCGAGAACCGCCACGGCGGGTTAGCGGCCCGCAGCCGGATTTGCGCGCTGGCCAACCCGCCGCGGAAAAGGGTAATATTTAGCGCGTGTTGCGAGGGGCCATCCCGTGGCGTATCCGGGCTTCCCGGCGGTTCGGGGAAAGTATTGCACTGCAATAACGAGAACACCCGGTTCGCAACGCGATCCAATCAAGACCTGTCGATCTCTTCAACAACAAGCTGGAGGACGCAATGAGTGAGGAAACCCGCAAGCCCGCCGTCGAGGGCGAGGTCAAGACTTCCCGCCGCAAGTTCCTGAAGGGGGCCGCTGCGGCCACCACGGGCGCGGCCATCGCCGGCTTCCCGATGATCTCCGTCGCGCAGTCGCCGATCGTCATCAAGATGCAGGGCGCCTGGGGTGCCAAGGACATCTTCAACGAGATGGCCGAGGAGTACGTCAAGCGTGTCAACGAGATGTCCGAGGGCCGCCTGAAGATCGATTACCTGGTGGGCGGCGCGGTCGTGAAGCCCTTCGAGGTGACCGACGCGGTGTCCAAGGGCGTGCTCGATGCCGGTCACTCGGTGCCGGTGTACTGGTACGGCAAGAGCAAGGTGGCGTCGCTGTTCGGCTCGGGCCCGATCACCGGCTGTGACGCTCACCAGCAGCTGGCCTGGATTTACCGTGGTGGCGGGCTCGAGCTCTACAACGAGCTGCTGGGCAAGATCGGTCTGGACGTCGTCGGCTTCTTTGCGATGCCGATGCCGACCCAGCCGCTCGGCTGGTTCTCGAAGGAAATCAAGAGCGCCGACGACCTCAAGGGCCTGAAGTACCGCACCGTGGGTCTGGCCGCCGACCTGATGCAGGAAATGGGCGTCAAGGTGACGCAGCTGCCCGGCGGCGAGATCGTGCCGGCCCTCGAGCGCGGCGTCATCGAGGCGTTCGAGTTCAACAACCCGACCTCGGACATGCGGTTCGGCGCCCAGGACGTGCGCAAGATCTACATGATGGGCTCCTATCACCAGGCGATGGAGTTCTTCGAGATCCTGATCAACAAGAAAAAGTACAACGCCCTGCCGAAGGATCTGCAGGCCGTGCTGCGCTACTCGGCCGAGGCGGCATCGTCGTCCAACTTCTGGACCGGCCTCGACAACTACTCGAAGGACCTGCAGGAGCTCATCAACAAGCACGGCGTCAAGGTTCACCGCACGCCGAAGTCGGTGTTCGAGGCCCAGCTCAAGGCCTGGGACGTCATCACCAAGCGTCTGTCCGACGCCGATCCGTTCTTCAAGAAGGTGGTGGACTCGCAAAAGGCCTGGGCCAAGCGCGTCGCCTACTACCATTTCTTCAACGACGCGGATTACAAGACCGGCTACGAGCACATTTTCGGCAAGCTGCCGTTCTAGGGCTCGCGCCGACTTGAGCTAGGTCCAACCGTTGGGGCGGCGCGCGTGCGCCGCCCCGTTTCATATCCGAACCCACTCCGGGTGCCGCGATGCTCAATCGACTGTTGCAGGCCATCGACCAGCTCTCCAAGTCGGTCGGCCATGCCTTTGCGTGGTGCATTCTCATCCTGACTTTCGGCACGGTCTACGAGGTATTCGTGCGCTATGCGCTGCGGGACCCGACCAGCTGGGCATTCGACATGAGCTACATCCTTTACGGCGGCCTGTTCCTGATGTCCGGCGCCTATGCCCTGTCAAGGAACGCCCATGTCCGTGGCGACGTGTTCTACCGCCTGTGGCCGATCCGCGTGCAGGCCGGCGTCGAGCTGACGCTCTACATCATTTTCTTCTTCCCCGGCGTGCTCTCGCTCATCATCGCGGGCGGCGGCTACGCCTGGGATTCGATCCGCATCCAGGAGGTCAGCGTCAACAGCCCGGTGGGCGTGCCGATCTTCCAGTTGAAGGCGCTGATTCCGCTGGCCGGCCTGCTGCTGGCGATCCAGGGGGTGGCGGAGGTGATCCGCTGCTTCATCGCCCTGCGGGAGGGCAAATGGCCGCCGCGGCTGCATGACGTCGAGGAGATGGAAACGGCGGTGCTGGCCCAGCACCAGGACCATGCGAAGATGGCCGGGGAGAACGCCAAGTGACCAACCCCGAAGTCGCCCTGCTGATGCTGGGCCTGTTCATTTTCATCATTCTGCTGGGCTTCCCGATCGCCTTCACGCTGATGGCGATGGGCGTCGGCTTCGGCTATTACGCCTATTACGTGCCGGACCAGACGTTCTTCGACAACCGCGTGTTCTACCTGCTGTCGCAGAACACGTTCAGCGTCATGAACAACGACGTGCTGGTGGCGGTGCCCTTGTTTCTGTTCATGGGCTACATCGTCGAACGGGCCAACATCCTGGACCGGCTGTTCTTGAGCCTGCAGCTGGCGTTCCGCGGCGTGCCGGCGGCCATGGCGGTGGCGGCGCTTGCCACCTGCGCGATGTTCGCCACCGCGACCGGCATCGTCGGCGCCGTCGTCACGCTGATGGGCCTGCTGGCGTTCCCGGCGATGCTGAAGGCGGGCTACGATCAGAAGCTCTCGGCCGGCGTGATCTGCGCCGGCGGCACGCTGGGCATCCTGATCCCGCCTTCGATCATGCTCATCGTCTACGGCGCGACCTCCGCGGTTTCCGTGGTGAAGCTCTACGCGGCGGCGCTTTTTCCGGGCTTCCTGCTTGCCGGTCTGTACATGCTCTACGTGATCGGCGTCGGCATCCTGCGCCCGCAACTGGCGCCGAAGCTGCCGAAGGAGCAATCGAACGTTCCCTGGGGCCAGGTGCTGCTTCTGCTGCTGAAAGCGTTCATACCGCTGGCGGTGCTGATCCTGGCGGTGCTGGGCTCGATCCTGTTCGGCCTGGCGACGCCGACGGAAGCCGCCTCGGTCGGGGCGTTCGGCGGCATCGTGCTGGCCGCCGCGTACCGAGCGCTGACCTGGGAGCGGCTGAAGGAGGCGGTGTTCCTGACGGCGCGCACCTCGGCGATGGTGTGCTGGCTGTTCGTCGGGTCGTGGACGTTTTCGTCGGTGTTCTCCTATCTCGGCGGCGAGGGTCTGATCAAGGACTGGGTGCTGGGCATGGACCTGACGCCGATCACGTTCCTGATCCTGGCACAAATCATCATCTTCATTCTCGGTTGGCCGCTGGAGTGGAGCGAGATCATCATCATCTTCGTGCCGATCTTCCTGCCGTTGCTGCCGCACTTCAACATCGACCCGATGTTCTTCGGCATCCTGGTGGCGCTGAACCTGCAGACGTCGTTCCTGACACCACCGATGGCGATGTCGGCCTACTATCTGAAGGGCATCGCACCGCCGCACGTGCAGTTGTGGACCATCTTCAAGGGCTGCTTCCCGTTCCTGAGCATGGTGTTCGTGTCGATGATCCTGGTCTACATCTTCCCGGAACTGGTGGCCTGGCTGCCCAACCAGCTCTATGGCAACTGAGCACGAACCGGTAAGGCCCGTGGACGCGCCGGCGACGCGCGCCGCGTTGGGCGCGGTGGCGTTGCGCGACGCCATCGCGACCGGGCTCGTGTCGACTGAGCAGGCGGTGACGGACTGCCTCGAGCGCATCCGCGACGTAGACGCCTCGGTGGAGGCCTGGGCCTTCCTCGGCCCCGAGCACGTCCTCGAGCAGGCGCGGGCGCTCGACGAACACCGGCGGCAGGGCCGGCCCCTCGGGCGGCTTCACGGCGTGCCCGTGGCGATCAAGGACATCATCGACGTCCGCGGCATGCCGACCGGCGACGGTACCGTCCTGCACGAGGGCCGCATTCCACGCCAGGACGCGGCGCTCATCCGGCGGCTGCGCGCCGATGGCGCGATCGTCCTCGGCAAAACGGTCACCACCGAGCTGGCGACCTACGCGCCGGGAAAGACACGCAATCCGCACAATCCGGCGCATACACCCGGCGGGTCTTCGAGCGGCTCGGCCGCTGCCGTGGCTTCTTACATGGCGCCTCTGGCGGTCGGCACGCAGACGAATGGCTCGGTGATCCGCCCGGCCGCCTATTGCGGCGTCTACGGCTACAAGCCCACCTTCGGCATGATTCCCCGCTCCGGCGTGCTGCGCCAGTCGCGACCGCTGGACCAGGTCGGCGTGATGGGGCGCTCGATCGAGGATATCGCGCTCATCGCGGAGACCCTCACCGGGTACGACGAGGACGATCCCGCGACGCAGCTGACGGCGCGGCCCCCTTTGCTCGAGACCTCCCGCCAGGAGGTGCCGCTCGAGCCGCGGTTCGCCTTCATCAAGGCGCCCGCCTGGGACCGGACATCGCCGGATACCCAGGAGGCCTTCGCCGAGCTGGTGGAGCACCTCGGCGGCAGCGTCACCGAGGTTGAACTCCCGGCGACGTTTCTGCAGGCCGTGGCGTGGCACAAGACCATCATGGAGGCGGATCTGGCGCGCAGCTTCGCCCAGGAATACGACGAGGGTCGGGACAAGTTGTCGGCGTCGCTGCGCGGGCAGATCGAGCGCGGCCGTGAGGTGCGTGCCGTCGATTACCTCAACTGCGTGGACCGCATTCCCTTGCTGAACCGCGTGCTAGACGAGATCTTCGGCGAGTACCACGCCATCCTGACGCCGGCGACCCTTGGCACGGCACCCAGGTTCGAGGAAGGCACCGGCGATCCGATCTATTGCACCCTGTGGACGCTGTGCGGCACGCCCGCGTTGACGCTGCCGCTATTGCAGGGCGAAAACGGTATGCCGCTGGGTGTGCAGCTGGTCGGGCAGCGCATGGACGACGCCCGCCTGCTGCGCACGGCGCGCTGGCTGGAAAAATCGGTCAGGTCGGCGTAACGGCCGACACTCGAGAGGGAGATTCGCGAATGGTTCTGGTCAAAGCGGTTACGGGTGCGCTGGCGCTGATCCTGATGGTGATCTTCCTCGGGGTCGTCGTCGTCAAGGTCAAGGAAGTGGCGCTGGTGGTGGTGCTCCTGATCGGCATGGGTTTCATGATCTGGGAGTACATCGAGGCGCTGCGCCACCGCGACGAGTAACGCCCCTGGCGCGGCTGCGCTGGCTCCGCGCCGGCGCATCGTCCCGCGCGCCCATCCTGCGTTACACCTTGCGTCCCGCCGCGCCGTCGTCGGCAGCCGGGGGCGGCTGGCCTAGTTCCGCCGCGTCTGTTCCTGCAGTTCGGCCAGGAGCGTGGCGTTGACGCAGAACCCCGGCGCCCGACTGCCCTTGTCGGTCGCCAGCCACTCACGGCACTCCGCGGGATGCGTGCAGCGGCCGCAGCGCTCGGTCGCCTCGGCAACCGCTGGCGCAGCGCCGGACACCGGCGTTCTCGCCAGGTCGATCCCCAGGTGCTCGCGCATGCGAGCGAACAGCGTTGGCGGCCGCGCGGTCGTCGCCCGCGCCGCCTGCCGCAGCAGCAGCCACCAGAACGCGCTCGCCAGCACGCCGAGCAATGCCAGAACCAGGAAAGCGTTGACCGTCATTCGGGCCTCCGTCGAGAGCTTTGATATACGCCTGATATATTACCGATCTGGAGGCCGCTGTCTTTGATCTGGGTCAAACCCGGCCGGCGGCCGGGCGCAGACGGCGAGTGGTGCCGAACAGCGGGGGCGAAGCGATACGGGATGCCGGGAGCTTACCGATCGAGGCGCGCGCCGTCGCGGCTGACCCGGGCGCGCACGTCCGTCCCGGAGAGCTGCCGCGGCTCGCAGCGGTCCGCGATGCACATGGCCGCCGCGTGGCCCATCGCGTGGCCGTAGCTGAAGCACTGCGCCGTGACCCGGGCGGAGGCCACGGCCTCATGCTGTGCCGAGAGGCAGCGCCCCGCCAGCAGCAGACCGTCGCCGGTCTGCGGCACGAAACAGCCGTAGGGCACCTCGTAGAAGTCATCCAGGATCCACTCGACGCGGGGTCGTTGGCCGGCGTGCAGCTCGATCGGCCACGGCGAGCGGGCGATTCCGTCGGCGAACTTGCGCGCCGCGACGACGTCCTCGTTGGCAAGCAGCGCCGTGCCGCGCGCTTGCCGCGTCTGGCGCACGCCGACCTGCACGCCCGTGTCGTTGACGAAGCTCGCCTCGCAGCCCGCCAGGTGATCGCGGAAGAAACGCGCGTACTCGCGGACCTGGCGCCGGCCCTCGATTTCGGCGTCGGTGAAATCGGCGGCGTAGAGCGTGTTCAGCTCGCGGCCGTCGGGGCCAATGACGCGGGTGCAGTTGCATAGCAGTTCGCCGGGTCGCGGCGTGGTGAACAGCCAGATCTTCGCACGCGGCAGCGTGTAGCCCTGGCCGTGATGCCGCCGCAGCAGCTCGGAAACCTGCTCCGGCATGATGGTGTCGGCTCCGTAGGCCTGCAGGAAGCGCGCGGTGTCGACGCCGCCCAGGCGGAAGATCATGGTTGGATTCTGCACCCGACCGCCATCGCCGACGAAGGACGGCCACCCGGCCATGGCGACGAGATCGGCGTCGCCGCTGGCGTCGATGGTCACCTTCGCGCGAATTTCGAGCTTGCCCTGCTTGTTGTAGGCGATCAGGCCCTGCGCCCGGTCGCCCTCGAGCAGGACATCGGTGACCGTGCTGTGCAGGAACACGTGGACGCCCGCTTCCCGCAACAGGTGATCGGCGGCCTCGCGCCACACCAGCGGGTCATGGACGTGGGTCCAGGTCTTGCCGTAGCGCACCGCCGGCGTGATGCCGCCGCGGGCCGCAAGCAGGCGGAGGAATTCGTCGGCGAAGCCGAACACGACCTGCTCCGGGCCCGCGTCTCCGTCGCGCGCCAGGTACAGGCCGCAGATCGTTCCCGACATGCCCGCGACGGCGCCGCCGCCGCAGAAGCCGTAGCGCTCGACCAGCGCCACCCGGAGGCCCTGGCGCGCCGCGGTCACCGCCGCCGCGACGCCGGCCGCGCCGCCGCCCGCCACGACGACGTCGGCCTCGACGCGCAGGCCCTCGCGCAAATCGATGGCGTTCACGCGCCCCTCACGAAAAACGGCTCCCGTCCTCAGGCAATGGAACGCAGCGCCGTCACATCGCCGCCGCCTTCTTCGCCTCCTCCTGCTGCAGGGCGAAGATCGAGGTGTAGCCGCCCGACCAGTCGGGCGGCATCAGGCACGGGCGCGGATCGTGGTGCGCCCAGCGCGCGGGCTGGCCGCGGATGATCGCCTGATCGTACTTCGAGCGGATCGGGTTCACCGTGTAGGGAAACGCGTCGGCCGACGAGTAGGCGAACAGCAGCAGCGGCCGGCCGAGATCGGACGTGTTCTTGGCCGAGTAGTGCAGCGTGCGGCAGTTGTGAATCGTGATCGAGCCCGCGGGGCCCGGCAGGAACACGGCCTTCGACAGGTCGAGCTTCGCCGCGTCGGCCGGCTTGAGGCAGCCGATCCACTCGCCCTTGTCGTCGTATTGCGAGAACATCGGCTCGATCTCGTGGCTGCCCGGCAGCACGCCGAGCGGGCCCTGGTCCATGCCGCAGTCGTAGAGGTAGGTGCCCACCGTGAGCGGCGAGTAGTTGGTGTGGGGCCAGAAGCCGATGTCGTAATGCCACTTCACTTCCTCGCCGCCCTTGGCCCACTTGAAGTTGAGCTTGGAGTGGTGGAACTTGACGTCCGGGCCCACCAGGTCGGCGACGACGTCGCCCAGCAGCGAGCGCGAGCAGTACTCCCAGAACGCCGGGTGCTGCTCGACGGGATTGGAGACCCGGCGCAGGCGCGGGGCGTCGGGTCGGTGGTCCGGCTCGAGGTCGTAGATCGCGTCCGATTTCGTGATCGCGCGGCTGCGCTCGACCAGTTCCTCGGTGGCGGCGCGCAGCTTCGCGAGCCACTCCTGCGGAATGATGCGCTCCAGCACCAGATAGCCGTTGGCGAAGTAGAACTCGCGCTGCTCCCGGGTCAGGATCTTCGGCTCGACGGCGAGGACTTGTTCGGGTGTCATGGGTTTGCCTCCTTGGCGACACGGCTACCGGAAGCCGAGCAGCTTGTCCGGCAGCCAGAGAACAGTTTGCGGAAACGTCATCACCACCGCCAGCGTCGCGACCTGCAGCAGGATGAACGGAACGACGCCCTTGTACATGTCGATCAGCGTGATCGACGGCGGTGCGATGCCGCGCAGGTAGAAAATTGCCGGCGCCAGCGGCGGCGTCAGGTAGCTGGTCTGGATGATGATGAGGAACAGGATGCAGAACCACACGGGGTCGAAGCCGGCACCGTTCACCAGCGGCATGAAGATCGGGATGAAGATGAGCAGGATCGAGATCCAGTCCAGCACGAAGCCCGCCAGGAAGCAGATCCCGAGCAGCAGGAACAGCAGTCCCCACGGTCCCAGGTCCATGTGCGACACCAGCTGGTTGGTCAGATTGATGCCGCCGCCGGCGAAGAACACGCCGGTGAAGATGGTGCCGCCCAGCAGGATCGCCATGATCATGGACGTGATGCGCAGCGTCTTCAGGGCGGAATCCTTCAGCGTCGCCAGGCTGAACCGGCGGTAGAAGATGGTGAGCAGGATGGCGCCAAAGGCGCCCAGGGCGGCGGCCTCGGTGGGCGCCGCCCAGCCGAGCATGATGGAGCCCAGCACGGCGAAAATCATGAACAGCGGCGGCACCAGCGCGTGGGCCGTGGTCAGGAGCCGCTGCACGAGCGGCGGGTCGTCCGAGCTGGGCGGAATGCGCGGCCCGGCCTCGGGCCGGATCAGGCACAGCACGAGAATATAGAGCAGGTACAGGCCGGCCATGATCATGCCCGGGAAGATCATGCCCACCATCAGGTCGCCCACCGATACGTTGGCGACCGGTCCCAGTACCACGACCACGACCGACGGCGGGATGATCGTGCCCAGCGAGCCGCCGGCGCAGATCGTGCCGCAGATGAGGGGCTTGTTGTAGCCGTACTTCATCATGGCCGGGATCGCCAGCAGTCCGACCACGGTCTCGGTCGCGCCGATCACGCCGGTGGACGCGGCGAAGATCACGCACATGATCACGGTGCCCAGCGCGAGGCCGCCCGGTAGCCGCCGCGTCCACAGATGCACCGCCTCGAACAGCTGCTCGGCGATGCCGGAGCGCTCCAGCATGGTGCCCATGAACACGAACAGCGGCACCGCCGCCAGCACGAAGTTGGACGCGATGTCCTCGATCTTCTCCATGAACTGGAAGATGACCGCGCCCTGGAAGATGGCGAAGCCGAACATGAGCGCGGTGCCCATCAGCGCGAACGCGACGTGCACGCCCAGGAAGATCAGGACGAACATCGCCAGCAGCATGAACAGCGGCAGGTATTCGCTCATGCGTCGCTTTCGTCACGGCCCCGGCCGGTCAGTGTCTGGTAGCAGCGGATCAGCTGGGCGATCGCCTGCAGGCTGAGCAGCACGAATGCGGTGAAGAACACCGCGCGGTACGGCCAGATCAGCGGATTGAACGCCGACATGCCCGAGCGCTCCTGCGACTCGTAGGCCTTGAGCACCTTGTCCCACAGGCTCACCGAAAGCCACAGCGTGAGGGGCAACAGCAGGCAGACGTAGGTGAAGGTGTCCACCAGCGCCTGCAGCCTGGGCGAGAGGCGGGCGTACAAGAGGTCCACGCGCACGTGCTCGTTCTCGCGCAGGGTATAGGCCATGCCGACCAGGAAGTGGGTGCCCATCACCATGTAGCCCACCTCGAACGCCCACAGCGTGGGCTCGTTGAGCACGTAGCGCGAGAACACCTCGTAGCAGCTGGCGGCGATCAGCGGGATCACCAGCCAGGCGACCACGGCACCGGAGGTACCGGTCACCCGGTCGAGAAAGCGGAGCAGCCAGGACAGCATCGGCAGTCGGATTCGGGTTCGTCGGATGCGGCGCCCCGGCGCCGTGCGCGCGGGCGCGAACGAAAAAGCCGGCGGGACGCCGCGTCCGTGCGGTCCCGCCGGCTTGCCGCATCGCGGCCGTCAGGCCGGCCGCACCTTGACGTTACGGTAGCGCGGCGCGTCCTTCCAGAGCGCCTCGAACTCGCGCTGGCTCTTGTGCACCTTGGCAAACCAGGGATTCGCGTCGGCGGTCTTGTCGCCCCAGTTGAGGCCGATCTCGCGGCCGCGGTACTGGACCTCGGGGTCGAGCTCGATGATCTCGTTGCCCGCTTTCTTGTAGAAGTCCAGCGCCTTGGCATCCTCCTGGCCGATGCGCGTGAAACAGTCGTAGGTCACCAGCCGGGCGGTCATCTCGATCAGGCGACGGTCGTTGGTCGACAGCTTGTCCCAGACTCCCTTGTTGATGCAGAGCTCGAACGGCGCCGTGGGCTGATGCACCCCCGGGATGATCAGGTACTTGGCGACCTTGTAGAAGCCGGGCGTGATGTTCTCCCACAGCGTGCCCCACTCGGTCGCGTCGATGACGCCGCGCTCCAGCGCGGGGTAAATCTCGCCACCGGGGGTCGTCACCGGCGCGGCGCCGAGCTCCTTCGACATCTCGATCCAGGCACCGGCGGTGCGCATCTTCAGGCCCTTGAGGTCGTCGAGCGTGCGGACCGGCTTGCGCGAGTGCAGGAACACCTCCGCGGTGCGGATGAACAGCGGCATCGAAACGATGCCGAATTTCTCCTCGCGGAACTGGCGCTGCATCTCGACGCCGCCGGCCTGATACAGCCAGTGCAGCATGTACTCGGAATTGAAGCTGCCGGCGTAGCCGCCGAACGCCACCGTGGTGGGGTCGGCGCCCCAGTCGTAGCCCATCCAGGTGTGGCCCATCTCGGCGATGCCGTTCTTGACCGTTTCGGAAACCTTGAGCGCGTTGCCGAGCGCGCCGCCGGGGAAAACCTGCACCTTCATGCGGCCGCCCGAGAGAAACTCGAGATTCTCGGCGAATGCCTTGGCGCCGATGTCCATGAGCGGGCCGCCGGACCAGGCGGTGGCCATCTTGAAGCTGTAGCTCGGGCCGCCCTGCTGAGCCGCCGCGTCGCGCGCGCTGGCCACGGCGGCCAGCAAGCCGGTGGCGCCCAGCGCCTTGAGTGCCTGTCTGCGTCCCTGCTTCATGTTGCCTCCTCCTCTGGGTTGGGTTCGATGTCTTGTTGCCCGTCGCCGGCGCGGGAACCTCAGGCCGGCTGGCGAACGCTGTCGATGACCGCGGCCGCTGCCTGCTCGTCGTTCATGTACTTCTGCATCTTGGCGCGGACTTCGGGCTTCTGGTGCTTCATGCTGTAACCGTTGAAGATGTGCCCCAGCAGGCCGCGGTCGAGGTCGCTGGTGCCCATCAGCCAGTCGGCGATGGGGAAAGTGAGGTTCATGTTGAGGTCCATCATCACGCCGACATTGTGGTGCACGGTGTGGTGGCGGCGGATGGTGTTGACGAACGGCATGTTGCGCACGAACCAGTTGTCGTGGACGTGGCAGCAGTAGTGGAAGGTCTCGTAGATCAGGTATTGGCCGACGATGGTGATCATCAGGATGTAGCCGGCGTTCGGGTTCACCAGCCAGCCGAGCAGGAACGCGAATGGCGTGCCGAGCGCCATGAACGTGAACAGCGCGCGCCAGGGAAAGAAGATGATGCGCCACTCGCGCGTGGAATCGACCGTCATCTCGTTGTCCGAGAAATAGACGTGATGCTGGCGCGTGTGGCGGTCGTAGATCGCGCGCAGGGCGAACTTGTCCTTCAGCCGGTGCATCACGTTCTTGTGGATCCACCACTCGAACAGGTTCGAGAACACGAACACCGGTATCACCAGCAGCCACTCCCAGGTCGCGTTCTCCAGCCGCGTCAGGCACCACCAGATGGCGGCGGCGCCCACCACGTAGATGACGCCGATGTGGAAGGGACCATTGTAGAGCGGGCTGACTTCCGACATGTACTGCTGGCGGAACTTGCGCTGGCGTTCGCCCATGGCGTGGCGCTCGACGAGCATGTCTTGGGTAGTCATGGCTGCTGCCTCCTGCCGGGTGGTTGCGGCGCCGCTCCTGACGGATTCGGCGACACTAATATATCAGGTGTATATCTAGTCCCAAAGTGTGCCCTGCCGGCCCGGTTTTTTCAAGCGCGGCGCGTGGCGCGGCTGCGGCAATGCAGCATCGCGGCTCAGAAATCCGTCGTCACCGTGGCGCGCGTGAACGACTCGATCTTGTCCAGCAGGCGATCGGTCGCGGCGGCGGCCGCCTCCGGGTTGCCCTCGGCGATGGCGCGCGCCATGTCGGCGTGCAGGTGCGCCGTCTCGGGCAGGTCCGCCGCCTGCTTGTAGTGCAAGTACCAGAACCGGCGCGACAGCGACTGCATCTGCCCCATCGCCACGCTGGCGAACTCGTTGCGGGCGGCGGCCACGCACAGCTCGTTGAACTCGCGGTCGATGCGCAGGAAGGTGGTGTCGTCGTTTTCCCGCGCGCTCTTCTCGAACAGGGCGGCGAGCTCGGCGAAGCGGGCGCGCTCCGCTTCGCTGGCGCGCCGCGCCGCGCAGCGCGCGACCAGGCGCTCCACTTCGCGGCGCAGCTCCAGCAGCCGCAGCTGGCTCTTGATGTTCACCTCGGAGACGATGATGCCGCGGCGGGGCAGGATGGTTACCAGACGCTCGCGCGCAAGCCGTTGCAGCGCTTCGCGGATCGGCGTGCGACCGATGCCGAGGCGCTCGCTCAGCGCGCTCTCGGACACCGCAGTGCCGGGCGCGAGCTTGAGGGTGACGATCAGTTCCTCGAGGTCGCGGTAGGCACGCTCGGTCAGGCTCAGCGGCGGCGGCCGGTCGCGCCGCGCTGCCGTCGAGCGCCGGCGGGGCGGAGCGGTGCGCTTGCGCGCCGCGGCGGCGGAACTTGCCCGCGGCATCTCAGAGCTGCCTGCGGCGCTCGACCAGGCCGAGAAACCTCTCGTACTCGGCGTCGTCGACGCCGTAGCTGTGGTCGTCGTCGGGGAATTTTCCGGTCTTCACCTCGTCGACGTACTGGCGGATGCCCTTCACCGCGACCTCCGTCAGGTTGCTGTAGCGCTTGGTGAACTTGGGCTTGAAGTCGGTGAACACGCCGAGCAGGTCGTACGAGAGCAGGATCTGGCCGTCGGTGCCGACGCCGGCGCCGATGCCGATGGTGGGAATCTCGAGCTGCTCGGAGATGATTTTCGCGATCTTCGCCGGCACGGCCTCGAACTCGAGCATGAAGCAGCCGGCGTCCTGGATGGCGAATGCGTCCTCGAGGATTCTCATCGCCGCGTCCGCGGTGCGGCCCTGGATCTTGAAGCCGCCGAACATGGCGATGGTGTGCGGCGTCAGGCCGATATGCGAGGCCGTCGGGATGCCGGCGTCCACCAGCGCCCTGAGGATGTGCGCCTGGCTCTTGCCGCCCTGCGGCTTGACCGCGTCGCAGGCCGCCTCCTGCATGAAACGGGTCGCGTTGACGAGCGCCCGGTCGACGGTGTTGTAGCTCTGGTAGGGCATGCAGCCCAGCACGAACGTGTTCGGCGCGCCGCGCCGCACCGCCTGGGCGTGCATCACCATCATGTCCATGGTCGCGGGGATGGTGCTTGGGTGGCCGTGGGCCACCATCGCCAGGCTGTCGCCCACCACCGCCACGTCGACGCCCGCCATCTCCGCCCAGCGCGCCGACGTGTAGTCCGGCACAGACATGTACACCATCTTCTCGCCGGTCTTTTTCGAGTCGCGGATCTCGGTGATGGTGCGCTTGGCGCGCTTTTCCTCCGGCACGACGGCCTCCCTGGCTCTGTGCGATAGCTGATATACCAAGCGTATATGAAGGCGCAGGGACCAACAAGCCGGCTGCCGGCAGGGGCCGTGCTAAACTTCTCCGCCCCGGCCGCACCATCCCGCGTTAACGCCAACTCCCGGACCTGCCGAGCATGAGAACCAAGATCCTGGTCACCCGCGAAATCTTCGACGAGGTCATCGTGAGCCTCGAATCCCGCTTCGGCGTCACCGCCAACCAGGCCGACGAGACCTGGTCCGCGCAGGAGCTGGCCGAGCGGCTGGCCGACAAGGAAGGCGTCATGACGTCCATCGTCGACAAAGTGGACGCCGCGCTGCTGGACCATGCGCCGAAGCTGAAGGCGGTGTGCAACATCGCGGTGGGCTACAACAACATCGACGTGGCCGAGTGCACGAAGCGCGGCATCCTCGTCACCAACACGCCGGGCGTGCTGGACGACGCCACCGCCGACTTCACTTGGGCGCTCATCCTCGGCGCCGCCCGGCGCCTGACCGAGGCCGAGGCCTATCTGCGCCACGGCGAGTGGAAGCGCTGGGAGCTGAAGCAGCTGCTGGGCGCCGACGTCCACGGCGCCACGCTCGGCATCGTCGGCATGGGCCGCATCGGCCAGGCGGTGGCGCGCCGCGCCGCCGGCTTCGACATGAAGGTCCTCTACTGGAACCGCAAGCGCGTGGCGCCGGAGATCGAGAGCCGCTGCAACGCCACGCTGGTCACCAAGGAGGAGCTGCTGGAGCAGTCGGACTTCGTCACGCTGCATTGCCCCTACTCGGCGGAAACCCATCACCTGATCGGCGCTGCGGAACTCAAGCGCATGAAGCCTTCGGCGATTCTCATCAACGCCGCGCGCGGCGGGGTGGTGGACGATGCCGCGCTGGTGGCGGCGCTGAAGGACGGCACCATCGCCGCCGCCGGGCTCGACGTCTATGAAGGCGAGCCCAAGCTGCATCCCGGTTTTCTCGAACTCCGGAACGTGGTGCTGGCGCCGCATATCGCGAGCTCGACGCGTACCACCCGCTACAACATGGCGAAGAAGGCGGCTGACAACCTGGTCGCGGCGCTCACGGTCGGCAATCCGCCCAACCTGGTCAACCCGGACGCGAAGAAGCGGTGACGGGCGATCCGTGATGGGCAATGGGTGATGAGTGATGAGCGATCGGTGATGAGCGATCGGTGATGAGCAATTGGTGATGAGCGATCCTGATGAGCAGTAGCTGAACGGCGCTTCGCCTCGGTCTGCCCGAGTCCCCAACCACCCATCGTCGATCACCCGATTTCCCGTTCCCCTATCACCCATCGCCAGTAACCCGCTGCCCGTCCGCCCTCCCATGACCGACGTTCCGCCCCCTTCCTCGGGCAGCGGCCCGCCATGAACTACCCCGCGCAGCTGATCGGCCTGATGGTCCAGGTCATGCTGCCGCTGGCGCTGCTGGTCGCCGCCGGCGGCGTGTGGCCGCTCATCTTCCGCGACGCGCCGCTGGCGGTGCTGCGCAGCCAGCTGAACCGGCTGGTGCTTTACGTCTTCTATCCGGCGATCGTCTTCGCGGTCTCGGCGACGACCCCGATCGACGCCGCGCTGCTGAGCGTGCCGCTGCTGGTGGGCATCGGCTCGCTGCTTTCGGGCGTGGTGCTGTACTGGCTGCTGTACCGCTCCCCGCTGGGGCGCAATCTCGCCGACGGCACGCGCGCGATCCTCATGGTGGGCGGGATGTTCGGCAACACCTTCAACATCGGCGTTCCGGTGCTGCAGTTCTTCTACGGTCCCGACGCCATCCGCTACGCCGTGTTCAACGACATGCTGATGACGATGCCACTGGTCTGGAGCGTCGGCGTGTGGATCTGCACGCGGCTCGGCGCGCACCGCGACGCGGCCGACCAGCCGTCGGTGTTCCGCGTCATGGTGACGATGCCGCCGATCTGGGCGTTCGTGCTGGGCGTGGCCGCGCAGCAATCCGGGCTCGTGTACGAGCCGCTGGTGCGCGCCACCTACTTCATCGGCCAGGCGACGATTCCCGTGATCCTGTTCGTGCTCGGCCTCACGGTGCCATGGCGCGCGCTGCGCCCCCGGCGCGAGATCCTCGCGGCCGCGGGCGTCAAGCTGCTGGTGACGCCATTGCTGGTCTGGGCGGCCGCGTGGCTGCTGTTCCGCCCGCTCGAAGAGCCGCAGTTCGCTGCGGTGGTGGAAGGCACGACCCCGACCATGATGACGGCGCTGCTGCTGGCCGACCGCTTCCGCCTCGACCACGAGGCGGCGGCGCTGCTGATCGGCTGGAGCACGCTGGCTTTCTGGGTCAGCCTGCCGCTGATCATGGCCGCCGGCCTGATCCGCTGAGCGCCCGGCGGTCTGCTGCAACCCATTGATTCGGGGTTTTCTTTTTCCGGCCGGGAACTTTTGGCCGGCGGCCGGTCTACTTGTCGGTAACCCGCACTCCGCTGTCGCCCCCCAACGGGACGCGATGGCCAAAGGGGAGTAGCTTCCAGCAGCCGGATCGTCAATACGGGCGTCGAGCCCCGGTCCGGTTGGCAACGCCAGGCGTTGCAAGCGAGACCTTTGCCAGCGATGGCAAGGGTCTTTTCGCTTTCTGGGGCCGCTCCGCGCGATCCCGCCGCCGAAAGACCCCATCCTCCTGAGGATTCCTGGCGCGGGCTGCGCGGACCGGCACCCCCGCCTTCGTGGTGCCGCCTGACAAGGGAGCACCATGAGACCGTATCCGACCAACAGTCCCCGCGCGCTGGCCCGCGTCGTCGCCATGGCGATCGTCACCGACGCCCGCCTGGACCACCGCGAGCTGCAGGTCCTCGACGACCTGGACGCCTACGCCATCCTCGGCCTCACGCGCGCCGAATTCCTCGAGGTCGTTCACCAGTACTGCCAGGACCTTCTCGCCGAGGGGAGCGGCGCCGAGCGCATTCGCCTGCTGGATCCGCAGCGCATCGGGCGCGTCCTGGACGAGGTCACCGACCCCCGGCTGCGGGTGCGGGTTTGCGGGCTCCTGCTCAACGTCTGCGACGCCGACGGCCGGTTCCACGAGGCCGAGCTGGCCTTCCTGCACCAGGTGCTGGAGCGCTGGGGTCTCACGCTGGAGTCGCTGCGGCAGGCCCTGGCGGAGACGGCCTGACGGGAACCGCGCGCTGCGGGATGCCGGCGCGGGGACGGGGGGACAAAGCGGTGTTGCCGGGGACGCCGGCGCCCGTGACTTATTTGCTTCGCAACTGAAAGGGGAGATTGGGACATGGAAAGCATCGGCACCTGGTGGATGTGGGCCGCGTTCGCGGCATTCGTGGTGGTGGCGCTCGCCGTCGACATCCTGCTGCTGGAGAGAAAGGGCGCGAAGAAGGTCACCATGAAGGAGGCGGCGTGGTGGTCGGCGCTTTGGGTCGCGCTCTCGTTCGTGTTCGCCGGCCTGCTGTGGTGGTACCTGGACGGCTCGGCCGGGCGCGAGGTCGCCAACCTCAAGGCGACCGAGTTCGTCACCGGCTACCTGATCGAGAAATCGCTGGCGGTGGACAACATCTTCGTCTTCCTGATGCTGTTCACCTTCTTCGCCGTGCCGCCCGAGTTTCAGCGCCGGGTCCTGATCTTCGGCATCATCGGCGCGATCGTGCTGCGCGCGATCATGATCCTGATCGGCGCCTGGCTGATCGCGCAGTTCCACTGGGTGCTCTACATTTTCGGCCTGTTCCTGCTGGTGACCGGCGTCAAGATGTGGCTGTTCGCCGGGCAGGAGCCGGACCTGGACCGCAACCCGGTGCTGCGCTGGCTGCGCGGCCACCTGCGCATCACGCCCGAGTTCCACCAGGAGCGGTTCTTCGTCATGAAGGACGGCCTCAAGTGGGCCACCCCGCTGTTCGTCGTCATGGTGATGGTGGGCGTGACCGACGTGGTGTTCGCGGTCGACAGCATCCCGGCGATCTTCGCCATCACGCTGGACCCGTTCATCGTGCTCACCTCCAACGTGTTCGCGATCCTGGGACTGCGGGCGATGTACTTCCTGCTGGCCGACTTCGCCAGCCGCTTCCACCTGCTCACCTACGGCCTGGCGCTGATCCTGGTGTTCATCGGCACCAAGATGCTGATCGTGGACTTCGTCAAGATCCCGGTGTTCGCCTCCCTCGGCGTGGTCGCGGCGATCCTGGCCGCGGCGGTGGTGCTGAGCCTGCTGACCAAGCCGGCGGCGAAGCCGCAGACCGAGAGCGCCGGATAAGCCGGGTGTCGGCGCGCCGCGCCGGCCCGCTACAATAGGAACGGTCCCGCCTGCAGCGGGGCCGTTTTCTTTTTTCGGATGCTGCGATGACGACGCTGATGTTTCTGGGCGGACTGGTCCTGCTCATCGCCGGCGGCGAGCTGCTGGTGCGCGGCGCGTCCCGCCTCGCGCTCGCCCTCGGGCTCACGCCGCTGGTGGTGGGGCTGACGGTGGTAGCCTTCGGCACCAGCTCGCCGGAGCTGGCCGTGAGCGTCGGCGCGGCCTTGTCGGGCACCGTCGACGTGGCGCTCGGCAACGTGGTGGGCAGCAACATCTTCAACGTGCTCTTCATCCTCGGTGCCGCGGCGCTGGTGACGCCGCTCGCGGTCTCGCGCCAGCTGGTGATCTGGGACGCGCCCATCATGGTGGGCGTCTCCTTCCTGCTCCTGCTGCTTGCGCTCGACGGACAGGTCAGCCGGCTGGACGGGATGCTGCTGGTCGCCGGCCTTGCCGGCTACCTTGCGTTCGCCGTCTGGTTGAGCCGCCGCGATACGGCGGCGGGCGACGAGGGCGCGCCGCCGGCCGGCCCGTGGTGGCGCAGCGTGGTACTCATCGTGATCGGCCTCGGCCTGCTGGTGATCGGCGCGGGCTGGCTGGTGGAGGCCGCCGTCAGCCTGGCGCGGTCGCTGGGCTTGTCGGAGCTCGTGATCGGGCTCACCATCATCGCTGCGGGCACGTCGCTGCCGGAGGTCGTGACGTCCGTCATCGCCGCGGTCCGCGGCCAGCGCGACATCGCGGTGGGCAACGTGGTGGGCAGCGGCATCTTCAATATCCTCGCCGTGCTGGGCATCGCCGCGACGGTGGCGCCGTCCGGGATCGCCGTGGCTCCCGCCGCGCTGGCCTTCGACATCCCGGTCATGATTGCCGTCGCGGCCGCCTGCCTGCCGATCTTCTTCACCGGCCATTGCATCGAGCGCTGGGAGGGCGGCCTGTTCCTCGCCTTCTACGCGGCCTATACCGCATTCCTGGTGCTCAAAGCGACGGAGCACGCCGCGCTGCCCGCGCTGAGCGGGGCGATGCTGCTGTTCGTGCTGCCGCTGACCGCCGTCACCCTGGCCGTGCTGGCCTACCGCGAGTTCCGCCGCCGCGCGGGCCGCTAAGCCGATTCGCGCCGGATGCCGTCGCGGCAGATCGTTTGCCGCCGGCCGCGGTCGTAACTGATGTGAACACCGCGACCAGGCAGCGCACGACCCGCGCGGCCGCCCATGCCATTGTGCTGGGCGCCCTGTGGTGGGTGCTCACGGGCGGCGCGCCGGAATCGTGGGTCGTCGGCCTGCCCGCGGTGCTCGCCATCAGCGTCGTCAGCAGCGCGCGGCTCGAGCGCATCCGGCTGCGGCCGCTGGGCGTGCTGCGGTTCGCCGGCTTCTTCGCGCTGCAGTCCGTGAGCGCCGGGGTCGACGTCGCCCGGCGCATCGTCGTGCCTTCCCTGGCGATCGACCCGGCGCTGGTGGTCCACGACTTCCGGCTGTCGGCGCCGGCCGCGCGGGTCTTCATGGCCGGCGTTGTCACCCTGTTGCCGGGCACCCTGTCGGCGACCCTGCGCGGGGACAGCCTGCGGGTGCACGTGCTGGACCGCGCCATGCCGTTCGAGCCCACGCTGGCCCGGCTCGAGCGCCGCGTGGCGGCCGTTTTCGGAGAGGAGCTCGACGATGGATGACTTTCTGCTGGCGATGGGCGTGCTGATCCTGCTCAGCCTCGCCGGCGGGCTGGTCCGCATCCTGCGCGGGCCGACGCCCGCCGACCGCATGGTGGCCGCGCAGCTGTTCGGCACCGCCGGCACGGCGCTGCTGCTCACGCTGGCGGAGGCCGTCGGTGCGCCGGCGCTGCGGGACGTGGCGCTGGTCATCGTCCTGCTGGCGGCGGTCGCCGCCATGGCCTTCGTGCTGCGCTACGGCGAGCGGGAGACGCGGCGCCCATGAGCCTCGTCGATGCGGCTTCAATGCTGCTGGTGGCGACCGGCGTGGCCTTCCTGCTGCTGGGCAGCCTCGGGCTGCTGCGCCTGCCGGACGTGTTCTGCCGCCTGCACGCGGTGTCCAAGGTGGACAACCTCGGCCTCGGCTTCATCGTGCTCGGAATGCTGCTGCAGGCGGACGGCTTCGCCGAAGCGCTCAAGCTGCTGCTGATCTGGATCGTCGCGCTGGCCTCGTCGACCACCGCCTCGCACCTGGTCGCCCATTTCGCGCTGCGCACCGGCGTGCGGCCGTGGGAGCGCGGCCGGTGAGCGTCGCGCTCGACGTCGCGGTGGCCGCGATCCTGGTCTGGCTCGCGGCCGCCGCGCTGGCCGGCGCGAACCTGTTTCGCGCCGTGGTGCTGTTCATCGCCTTCGGGCTCGCGATGGCGCTGGCATGGGTGCGCCTGGCGGCGCCGGACATCGCGCTGGCGGAGGCCGCCATCGGCGCCGGCCTGACGGGCGCGCTGCTGCTCGATGCGCTGGCCCGCATGCGGCTTGGCGCGCGGGAGTCCGGCGATGATTGAGCGGGCGACGCGCTGGCTGGCGGCGGCCGCCGGCGCCGGCCTGTTCGCGCTGCTGGCATGGGCCGTCCTGGCGCTGCCGGCGCCGACGCCGGGCCTTGCGCCGCAGGTCGCCGCGCGCCTGGAGGAAAGCGGCGTGCGCAACCCGGTGACCGCCGTGCTGCTCAACTTCCGCGGCTACGACACGCTGCTGGAGGTCACCGTGCTGGTCCTGGCGCTGCTGGGGGCGGGGTTCGTGCGGCTCGCGCCGCACGCGCGCGAGCTGAAGATGGTGGGTCGGCGCGATCCCATGCTGCTGGCATTCGCGCGCGGCATGCTGCCGGTCATGCTGACCGTCGGCGCGTATCTGCTGTGGCTCGGCAGCAAGGCGCCCGGCGGCGCCTTCCAGGCCGCGGCGCTCGCGTGCGGCGCGGGCCTGCTGCTGGTGCTGCCGGGGCTCTGGAACGGGCCGCGTCTTGCGCCGGCGCGCTGGCGCATCGCGCTGGTCGCGGGCTACGGCGTGTTTCTCGCGACCGCGGCGCTGACACTGGCGGCGCGCGGCGGCCTGCTCGACTATCCGCCGGCCGCGTCCGGCGCACTGATTCTGCTCGTGGAAGCGAGTCTTGCCGTCTCGCTGGGCCTGCTGCTGCTGGCGTTCTTCTCGCTGGGGCAGCCGCCGCGCGAGCCCGGGGAGCGGAGCCCGTCGTGAGCGCGCCGCTCGTCTACGCCATCGCCGGCGCCGCGCTGTTCTGCATGGGGCTCGTCGCGCTCGCCGTGCAGGCGCACCTGCTGCGCAAGGTGATCGCCGCCAACGTCATGGGCAGCGGCGTTTTTCTGGTGCTGGTCGCGCTGGCGCAGCGCGGCGGCGTGGCCGATCCGGTGCCGCAGGCGCTGGTGCTGACGGGCATCGTCGTGGCGATCAGCGCCACCGCGCTCGCGCTCGTGCTGACGCGGCGGCTGATGGCCGATACCGGGAAGCCGGTGCTGCCGGAGCTGACGCCCTGACGCCGCCGCGCGGGCGACGCCGGCGTCGCTGCGCCGCTGCCGAATGACCATGCTCGACGCCCTGATCATTCCGGGCCCCGCGGCTCCCGCGTGGGCGATTGTCCTCCCGCTGGGAGCCGGCGTGGCCGCATTCGTCGCCGGCCGCCGGGCGGGTCCTTGGCTCGTCGTCGCCGGCGCCGCGCTGACGCTTTTCGCCGTCGCCGTCGTCGCCGCCCAGGTTGCCGCTGGCGGACCGCTCGTGCACGCCGTCGGCGGCTGGGCGGCGCCGCTCGGCATCGAGCTGCACGCCGACGGCTGGTCGGCCCTGATGCTGGTGATGACCGGCGTCGTCGGCGCGGCGGTCACCGTCTACGCGCTGGCCTACTTCGCGCCCGCGGGCCCGCACGCGGACTCGGCGCCGGGGTTCTGGTGCCTGTGGCCGTTTCTCTGGGGCGGGCTCAACGCGCTGTTCCTGTCGGCCGACGTGTTCAACCTCTACGTTTCGCTCGAGGTCATGAGCCTCGCCGCGGTGGCGCTGGTCGCGCTCGGCGGCGGCGAATCGGTAGGCGCCGCGCTGCGCTACCTGCTGGTGTCCATCGTCGGCTCGCTTGCCTACCTGCTGGGCGTGGCGTTCCTCTACGGCGAGTACGGCGTCCTCAGCGTGGCCGGCCTGGCGCAGGCGGCGCAGCCGACGCCCGCCACCTGGGTTGCCGCCGCGCTGATGGTGGCGGGCCTGATGCTGAAGACCGCCCTCTACCCGTTGCACTTCTGGCTGCCCGCGGCCCACGCCAGCGCGCCGACGCCGGTCTCCGCCGCGCTGTCGGGCCTGGTGGTGAAAGCATCCTTCTACGTGCTGCTGCGGCTGTGGCTGGAAGTGTTTCCGGCCGCCCCGGGCGCCGCGCAGGTGGCGGGCGCGCTCGGCGCGCTGGCGGTGCTCGCCGGCTCCGCCGCGGCGCTGGCAGCCGCGCGGCTCAAGCTGCTGGTCGCATATTCGACCGTGGCGCAGCTCGGCTACCTGTTTCTCGCGGTGCCGCTCGTCGGCGTCGCCGCGGCGCAGGGCGCGGCGTTCGAGGGCACGGTCATGCACATGCTGTCCCACGCCTGCGCCAAGGCGGCCCTCTTCATGGCCGCCGGCAACGTGCTTTACCTGCTCGGCCGCGACGACATCGACGACGTCACGCGCGCGGCGCGCGCGGCGCCGTGGAGCATGGCGGCCTTCGGCGTCGCCGGCGCCAGCCTGATCGGGCTGCCGCCGACGGGCGGCTTCATGGCCAAGTGGCTGCTGCTGACCGCGGCGATCGAGGCGGGGCAGTGGTGGTGGGCGCTCGTTCTGGTGGTCGGCGGCTTCCTCGCCGCGGGCTACGTCTTCCGCGTGGTGCGCCGCGTGTTTCGCCAGGACGCGCCGGTGCCGCAGCGGCGCGTGCCGCGGTTGATGGAATGGGTGCCGGCCATGCTCGCGCTGATCGCGTTCGTGCTCGGCATCGCGGCCGGCGCGCCGCTGGCGCTGCTGCGGGGGGTGCCGTCGTGACCGGCCAGAGCTGGCTGCCGCTCGCCGTGCTCGGCAGCTCGCTGCTGCCGGGGCTCGTCATCTTCGGCCTGCGCGAGGAGCGCGTGGGGCTGCGCACGGCGCTCAACCTGGCCGGCGCGGTGCTCAAGGTCGTGCTGGTGGCCGTGATGATCGCCGGCGCCTGGGCGGGCGAATATCACGAGTTCCGCTTTGAGGTCGCGCCGGGGCTGGAGCTGCTGCTGTTCTCGGACACGCTGTCGCTGCTGTTCGCGGCGCTCTCCGCGGTGCTGTGGCTGGTGACGACGGTCTACGCCATCGGCTATCTCGAGGGCTCGCCCCACCGCAGCCGCTTCTTCGGCTTCTTCAGCCTGTGCGTGGCGGCGACGATGGGCATCGCGCTGGCCGGCAACCTGTTCACGTTCCTGGTCTTCTACGAGCTGCTCACGCTGAGCACCTACCCGCTCGTCGTGCATCGCGGAACGGATGCGGCGCTGCGTGCCGGGCGCGTCTACCTCGCCTACACGATCGCGGGGGGCACGGCGCTGCTGGTCGGCACGGTCTGGCTGCACGTGCTCTCCGGGCCGGTGCTGTTCGTCCAGGCCGGCTCGCTCGCGCACGTGCCGCCGGCCGACTACGGCCAGCTGCGCGTGATCTTCCTGCTGCTGGTGGCGGGGCTCGGCGTGAAGGCGGCGCTGGTGCCGCTGCACGCCTGGCTGCCGCGCGCGATGGTGGCGCCGGCGCCGGTCTCCGCGCTGCTGCACGCGGTGGCGGTGGTGAAGGCAGGCGCCTTCGGCATCGTGCGCGTGATCTACGACGTTTTCGGCGTCGAGTTGGCGCAGGTGCTCCAAGTGATGCAGCCAGTCGCGTACGTCGCGGCGGCGACCATCCTGTACGGGTCGCTGCAGGCGCTGCGGCAGGACGACCTCAAGAAGCGGCTCGCCTATTCCACCGTGAGCCAGCTCTCCTACATCGTGCTCGGCACCGCGCTGCTCGGCCCGGCCGCCACGGTCGGCGGTCTCGTCCACCTCGTGCACCAGGGGCTCATGAAGATCACGCTGTTCTTCGGCGCCGGCAACCTGGCCGAGACGCTGGGCATCCACAAGGTCAGCGAGATGGACGGCGTCGGCCGGCGCATGCCGCTTACCATGGCGACCTTCACCGTCGCCGCGCTCGGCATGATCGGTCTGCCGCCGCTGGCGGGCTTCATCAGCAAGTGGTACCTCGGCATCGGCGCCGTCGAGGCCGGCCAGGCCTGGGCGGTCTGGGTGCTGGTGGCGAGCACCGTGCTCAACGCGATCTACTTCCTGCCGATCATCCATGCCGCCTGGTTCCGCGCGCCGCGCGAGCAGTGGCCGGCGGCGAAAGGCCGCTGGGAGGCGGACTGGCGGCTGCTGTCGCCGCCGCTCGTCACCGCGGCGCTGGTGGTGGCGGTCGGTGTCGGTGCCGGCGTGCCGTTCTCGCCGCTCTACTGGGTGACGCTGATCATGCAGGCCGGCTGGGGGCAGAGCGTGGAGATCGGGTCATGACGGCGCTCATGCCCGCGCTGGCGCTGCTGCTGCCCCTGGCGCTGGCGGTCGCGGCGTTGACGCCCGCCCGGCGCTGGATCGGCGCGGCCCTGGTGGCGGCGCCGCTGCCCGCGCTGGTGCTGGCGTTCGCGCGCGAGCGCGAAGCGGTCTGGTCGCTGCCGGCGGTGCTGACCGGGGTCGGCTTCGGCGCCGACGGTCTCGGCCTCGTCTTCCTGCAGCTCACGGCGGTGCTCTGGCTCGCCGCGGGGATCTACGCCGCCGCCGTCTTCCGCGGCGATCGCGCGCTGCCGCGCTTCGCGTTTTTCTTCCTGCTCTGCCTGGCCGGCAACGTCGGCGTCGCGCTGGCCCGCGACGTGGTCGGCTTCTACACCTGCTTCACGCTGATGAGCTTCGCGGCCTACGGCCTGGTCGTCCATGACGCCGGCGCCGGCGCGCGGCGCGCGGGGCTGACTTACATCGTGCTGGTCGTGATCGGCGAAGCCTGCCTGGTCGCCGGACTGCTCTTCGGCGGCGCGCTCGACGCGCTCGGCTTCGCGCAATGGCCTGCCGCGCTTGCCGCGGCGCCGCAGCGGGAGCTGATCCTCGCGCTGCTTTTCATCGGTCTCGGGATCAAGGCCGGCGCGGTGCCGCTGCACGTGTGGATGCCGGGCGCCTACGCGGCCGCGCCGGCGGTCGCCGGCGCCGTGCTGTCCGGCGCCATGAGTGCAGCCGGCGTGCTGGGCTGGCTGCGGTTTTTCCCGGGCGGCGAAACGCCGGCGACGGGCTGGGCCGCTGCGTTCGTCGCGGGCGGGCTGCTGGCGGCTTTCTACGGCGTCGTCGTCGGCGTCACGCAGCGCGACCCGAAGGCGCTGCTGGCGTATTCGAGCATCAGCCAGATGGGCCTGATGACCCTGACCGTCGGCCTCGGGCTCGCCGAGCCGTCGGCGTGGCCGCTGGCGGCGGCGGCCGCCGGCTTCTACGCGCTGCATCACGGCCTCGCCAAGGGCGCGCTGTTCCTGGGCGCGGATCTCGTCGCCCGCGGCGGCTCGCGCGCGGCTGGCTGGATGGCGATGGCCGGGCTCGCGCTGGCGGCGCTGTCGATCGCCGCCGCGCCTTTCACCGCCGGCATGGCGGCGAAAGCGCTGCTGAAGGATGCGGCCTACGCCAGCGGATTCTGGAAGGACGCCGTGCAAGGCCTGCTGCCGT